>CAUTAF010000028.1:0-2507 GCA_963536495.1 uncultured Eubacteriales bacterium | reverse complement strand
CATTAATGTCATTTGTAACAATAGAATAAGGTAAAAAGTTAGTTTTGTTTTCTATGTTAGGTAAAAATAAAACATTATCAATTATGCTATTCTTTTTTACATTACTTAAAACATTATTAAAAATAACTATACTTTCAATTATATAAGTATCAGAGCTATTAGATACAAATTCTAAAGTATTTTCAGAATTTAATGCTGGTAACAGATTAATTTTTTCTTCTTTTATAAGAATTTTATTTTTATAAATACAAAGTTTAATTTCATTATTAAAAATATCTATAAAAATTTCTTTAGGACCAATCTCGCCAATAACCAAATTAATTAATTTATTTCTTGAAACTTTTAACATAATAGATTCGTTTGAAATATTTGAATCTATTTTTAAATATAATGTTTTGTTAATTATTTCATCATTTAATTTATAAATTAATTTATTAGAATCTATTTCTAAACCTTTGTTTTTAACAATGTGAGCAACTTCTTTATTTTTTAAAATCATATTGGAACTATCAAAAACGTTATTTTTTGGATTTATATAAGAATATAGATTTTCTGTTATTACATTATCTTTACTTAATATATATCTTAATTCTGTTTTAAGCAATGAATGAAGTGTATCTTTACAACAAATAAAATTATTATCATTTCCTATAAAATAAAGATAAGGATTAAAATATTCTAAAGTTTTTACTTCTTTGTTAGGAGTATATTTTATTTTGTTGATATTTATAAAATCTCCCTTTGAAAATCTATAAGTGTAAAGTATATTGTCATCAAATATAAAAAAGTTATTACTATTTGTGATTTTTATTTTTGCCTTTTCACTAAAATTTATATTAGTGTTATATTTTTTCAAAATACTTTTATCTTTTTTATTTATTACATTTATTGTATTATCTGATAAAAGAACAAAAATATAATCCATATTGCAAGTGATATCTTTTATAATAAAATCACTTGTAAATATTTCTTTGTGTGATATATCATCTATTTTTTTACTTTTTTGTATTATTTTTCTATCTAAACCAAAATAAAAAGCAAATTTATCTAAACATGCAGTTTTTATATCTGAATTCACATAGATATTTAAAAAATTCAAGGTTTTGCTTATTTTATCAAAAATATATACGCTTTTACCTTTTATACATAAAATTTCATTAGTATAATGATTGTTAGTAATAAAATCAAAATCTTCATCAGAAATTTTATTATTTTCAATATCTGTTAATTTACTATTATTTAAATAGTATAAACTTATATCTTTTGATTTTATATGTTCTTCTTTAACTTCTGAAAAATGTTCACTAGAATCATTTGATAATTCATATAAATTTTCTTCTATAAATACAGTTTCTCCTAATTTATAATTATTTTTATAATCATAAATACCTCTGAATCTACTATTTATTTTAGTTAACAAATTCATAATGGTTTCTATTTGTTCTATTGAAGTGTTCCATTTATCAGCATTAAACATAGGACTATTAACTAATGCTTTTATATTGTTTAAATTTTCCAAGTATTTTCACCTCTAAAAATTAATTTTTTTATTAAAACTTTCGATTTTTATAGAATCTTTCACATCTATAAATTCATGTTCAATATCTATAGCTTTAAAATTATCTAAATAAAATTTATCAAATATAGAAGTTGAAAAAGTTTTAAAAACAGTTTTTTCAAATTTTAATTCTTCATTTATTTTTTCAATATAAATAGAATTATCTAATATTTTATTTATATAAATATCACCATCAATGTCTTCTATTAATTTGTTATTTGAAAAAATATATTTTTTATTTAATTGAATTTTTTTATAAAAATTTTTTATATCAAAATTTTCTTTTTCATATGTTATATAACAAATTTCATCATAGTTATTTTTAAAATAAATAATTTGGTCATCATTTATTATTGATGTATTTGAAGATTCAACTAAATAAAAATCTTCAAATTCAAAATGATTTGGTATAATTATACTAATTTTATCCGTTAAAGAATTTAATTCAAACATTTTATTTAATGATTCTTTTTCTAAATTAATTCTCTTGACATTATTTTCTTTTGTGTTGTATACAAACATCTTTATATTAAAATCTGTTGGAAGATTATTGAGTTTTGTATTTAAACTTACAAATTCTATTTTTTTCAATTCTTTAAATCTTATATTTCCATCTTTTTCTATAATATGATAATCTAAAATATTTTCGTAAGCTTTTATTGGTTCAAAATAATATTTTTCATCGCTGTTAACTGAAGTGTAATAATATTTTGAATTTTCATCTTTATTAAAATAAACTGTTATGCCATTTTTATATTCTTCAACAAAATAATTATCAATATATATTCCGTTATCCTTAAATAAATTTACTTCTTCTATTGAAAGATTTTCAATGTAAACTTTATAAAATAATGGAGTATTTTGAAATTTAGTTGTAGCTAATGTGTTGTTTTTATTTTCTATTATGTATTCAAGTTCATCAGATCGGAAGAGCGTCGTGTAGGGAAAG
>CAUTAF010000027.1:0-2700 GCA_963536495.1 uncultured Eubacteriales bacterium | reverse complement strand
AACATTTATTATTCCAGAATATAAAGAAAAATATAAAGAAACTGAATTTATAAAAAAATATTTAATAGATGATAAAGAATTAAATTTCTTTAATGAAAAAATGGAACATTTACAAACAATTAAAGTAGCTAACCTGGATTAATTATGATAAAAGAATTAAATAAACAAGAGATAATAGAAATAGAAAAGAAAATAAATAAATTAAAAAACAATAAATATTATAATTTTTATTTTTCAGAAAACGAAGAAAAAAACTTTCCAGACAAATGTTTTTTAGTTAACAATATATATTATATAGATTTTACAATTTATGATTATGAATGTTATATGGGGGTAATAAATTTATCCCCTAATAATATTCACCTAAGAGAAAAAGCGTTATTTGAAGTTATAAAAGTTTTAAAAGAACAATTAAAACATTACAAAAAAATATATCTTTGGTGTTATATCGAAAACAATATAGCGTTTAGATTTCATAAATTATTAATAAATAAACTAAGTGCAAAACAAGAAATTATAAAAGAAAAATATTCATTAATAGAGGTAAATTATGAAAATTTATGATTTAGTTTTAAATGATTATCAATTTAAAAAAGCTTTTTTAACTAATAAAATTCAATTTAAAGGTAATCCAATAGGCAAAGTAATAAGAAAAATTAATCCTTTTAAAAGAAGAAGTAATAGTGCAACTGAAGAAATTATAGAACAAGTTCAAAAAATAGAAATTATATTAAAAGAACCAAAACCAGATAAAGATTATCTTAAATTAAAAGAATTTGGAGAAAAAATAGTTAATTTTAATATAAGAAATTCCATAAAAAAAGGATTTTCAACAAAAGATATATTAGAACATTTTAAAATTCAAAATAATACTAACATTAAATTTAATATAAATTTATTAAAAAATAGAAAAATATTATGGACAGTATTTGGTAACGATTTTAACAAAAATAAACCTTTTAATTTAAGAATGTTAGAAGAAAAAAACTATGATTTATCATTTCTTCCTAACAATAATGATAAAGGACAGTTATTATATAGTTTCTTAGCTGATAGAACTGGTAAAATAGATGATTTTAAATTACTAAATGGTAGTGCTATTTCTTCTACTTGGATAAATGGAATCTTTGAGTATATTTATTTATATTACATAGAAACAACTGGAACAAATGTAAGAGTTTATAAAAGATTGTATAAAAGAGCAATTTAATTAAGATACATAAAGGAGAAAAAATGGCTATAATAAAATTACCAAAAGCATTTGAATTAGTAAAAAATATAGGCGTAAGTAAAGGTAGTTTATGTTGGTATATTCAAAATAATAAAATACCTAAATGTTATTATAAAAGAAAAGAATTTAAAGTAAGAGGAGATTATTTGATAGATGAAAATGAACTTTGTAAATTTTTTCAAATAGAAAATTAAAAAAGGAGGAATGAATAAAAATGAAAGCTAGTAATGGTATGGGTACGATTTTTAAACTAAAAGGAAAAAGAAGAAAACCCTACGTAGTTAGAGGACCAGCTGTATTAACAGAAAAAGGATATTTTCAACCATTACTTGGTAGTTTTGAAACTAAAAAAGAAGCTGAAATTTTTAGAATTGCATATTTTAATAAAAATAAAGATTTAGTTGATAAAGAAATCGAAAAACCTTTAATTGAAGAAAACAAAAAAGATAAAAAGGAAAAAATATTATTTGAAGACTTATATAATATTTGGTTAAAAAATAAAAAACCTAGTAAACTAACATTTAGAAATTTAACTACACATTTTAATAATAGTAAAAAACTACATAAATTAGATATAAAAACTATAAACGGAATAATACTACAAAATATTTTAAATGAAGCTAATTTAAGTAAAGGAACGCTTAGAAATCTAAAATCTTTTTGGAAGCAAATTTTTGATTTTGCAATCTTAAATGATTTTTGTAAAAAAGATTATGTTACTTTTTTAAAGCTTCCATTGGAAGAAAAAGGTAAGAAAACAAGTGATAGAAATAGAATATTCACTACAGAAGATTTACAAAAATTATGGAATAATCTTTACAACAATGAAAAAGATAGATTTAAAATAATAGATGTTATTTTAGTTCATTGTTATACAGGTTTAAGACCGAATGAATTATTAAATATTAAAATTGAAAATGTAAATCTTAAAGAAAAATATATTGATATTACAAAATCAAAAACTAAATCTGGAATAAGAAGACTTCCTATACCAAGTAAAATCTTTGAACTTATAAAAAAAAGATATGATAAAGAAAAAGAATTCCTTTTTACAAGATATGACGGTTCTAAATTATTATATGATACATATGATTATCAGTTTAGAGAAGTTATGAATGATTTAGAAATAGATTATCATACAACACATGATTGTAGACATACATTTGCTACATTATTATCAAATGCAGAAATAGATAAAGAAATAATTATAAAACTTACAGGACATAGTAGCTATAAAATAACATCTGAAAAATACATACATAAAGTACTTGAAGATTATAGAAATGCAATTGATAAGATATAATTGTTGCTAATTTGTTGCTAATTATTTAATAATATGTTACAATAATTATATATCTACATATTAATATTATTAGATAAGTGTGATATCTATGCTCTTATTTAAAAATACTGAAATTATAGTTTAATTTCTACAAAAAAGCCCGAACTTGCAAAAAGTTGAGGGCTTT
>CAUTAF010000026.1:0-2958 GCA_963536495.1 uncultured Eubacteriales bacterium | reverse complement strand
GCAAGAGGTTTATTTATTTCGTTGATAAGTTGTTTTTTTAAATTTTTTATTTCTTTTAATGTTGAATAATATTCAAGATTATTTATTCTATCTAAAAAGTTTTTTATTTCTTTTATTCTTTGAACAGAATCTCTACTTAATATTTTTTCAATTTCTTTATCAATTGGTTTAATATTTAAATAATGTTCTTTTTCACCTAAAGTCCTAATTTTTTTTTCATTGTTATTTAAAATTATTTCTCTTTTTCCACTTTTAAAAATAAGTTCAACTTTTCCATTCTTATAAACTATTTTTAAAGGCATGTCTTCCTGTTTACTTATAATAGTTTCAGTTATTGTTTTTTCAGTTTTATAGTCATTGTATTTATTATTTATTTTATTTAGAATATTGTTTCTTTCTTTTTCGTTAAAAATAACTTTTTTTTGATTTCCATCTAAATAGTGATAAATAATTTCTTGCTTTGATTTATTGTATTCTATGTCATCATTGTCTTGATTATTTTTTTCTTGTTCAATGTATTCATCATTTCTAAATTCTGGCAGATTACCTTCATACTTTCTTTTTCTTTCAATTAATATTCTTTCAGCTTCTTCATAATCTCCATTCACAAAACAAGGAATTATAGATTTTGGAATTTTTTCAATAAATTCATCTATAAAATTTATTGTTTTTAACATAGATTTAATTAATGGGATTTGTTCTAAACCCAAATCTATTTCAACTTGTGTATCAAGATGTCTTAATTTTTCTGTCTTTTTATCAATAGCTTTAAAAAATTCTTCTTGAACATGAGAAATAGTATTATTTATTTGTTCTCTTAATTGTATTAACACTTTTTCAAACATAATAGATGTTATAAAATTCATTAGCATATTTATTAAAGATAACAATTCTTCTTTCGTAGCCTTTTCGGCTCCAAATAATTTTGCTATTTCAAATATAGATGGAAGAAATCTTGTTAAAAAATCATCAAAATCTCCTAAATCTTGGTCTTCATATGTAGTTTCAGTTATTGCTTTTTTATTAAATTCCATTACACTATAATATTCATTTAATTGTATATCTATAAATCTAGAATAATATTTAAGAAAAGCAGTGTTTTGACTTTCTTCTTTTAAATTATAAAAATTAGTTTCTTTATATTCTTTATATAATTCAGTTCCTTCTAATAAACTTCTTAAAATATTTGTATTAATAGAATTATTAATCTTTTGTATAAATTTTTTATCTATATAGTAGTATTTATTTTCATTAAATAAATCTATGTCAAATTTTTTTAAAACGAAACATACTTCTTCGATGGTTAAGCTTGTTAATAGAGCATTTACTTCATCTTGACTTCCAAATATAATGTTCTTTTTAGCATAATAATCACCGTTAAATGCCTTTTTTTCTAATGCAAACTCTATAAGAGTATATAAAATAGGCAAATCTTCAAATACAGTAAAATAAGTTTTATTATTTTTATAACTCTTTTGTAATTTATCTATAAAAAAAACAATACCAGAAGTACTATTTAGTTTTTTGTCATAAGCTCCAAAGCCTATCTCTCTAAATTGAGCAATATTAACTCCTAATTTATTTAATGATTCATTTATTAAAAAATCCTTGTTATAAGAATTAAGTTTTTCTGTATTATCTATGTTTTCAATTAAAAATCTTATAAAATTTAAATAATTATACAAATCAGAAATTGAAATTTTTTTACCATTTATAGGTAATAATTTTAAAAAAAACAATTGTTGAAACGTATTAGTAATAGAAAAATCTAATAATTGAACTACAGAGTTCACTATTGAAGAAATAAAACCTTTAATGTAACTTCCTAAATTTACATTAACTATTAATTTTTTATCAAGTTCATCTATTATAGTTGCAATATCTTTTAAAATACCTATATTATCAATTACTCCATTTATATTTAAAGCTTCTAATCCTATTTTTCCAAATAATCTATGAAGAGCTATGGCATTTTTGTCCATATTCTGATGTTCTTTGTTATTTATTATTTTTTTATACGGATTTTGTTCAGCTGTAATAAATGAATAATAACTAGACAATGCTTTTGCAAATTTTGAATTTCCATAAAAAGATGGATTATTACTTTTTTCTGTACCTATAGCCCAATTAGATTTTGCATTTTTTATATTATTCATATGTTCTTTTGCGTAAGAATTTCCAGCACCTAAATAAGTTAACCAGTATAATATTGTTTTTATCATTCTACAATCATTAGAATCAAATCTTAAAGTTTCAAGATATTTATTATAAGATTTCAATTTTTCATCCAAATATTTATTAATAGGATTGAAAAAATTATCTTTATTAAATTGAGTCCAAAATTTAATTATTTCTGGATTTATTTGTTCAGAATAATATTTAGCATCTTCGCTATTTCCAGTTAATGTTAAATAATAATCTGGTTTTTCTTTTTTAAAATTATAAGACGTGTTAAAAACATAACTTGTTTCAATTTCTTTTTTTTCGTTTTCTATATTTGTTTGTTTATAAAATAAGTCTGAAATGTTATTTAAAATATAATTTAACTTAGAGCCATCATTTGTAAAATTTTTAACTCTATTATTTAACAATTTTAAAGCAAATTTATCATCTTCTTTTAATATATCAATTTCAAGATTAAATTCCGCCAGCGGAATTTCGTTAATAAATTTTTTAAATTCATCTTGATTAAATATTTCACAAAAACCATCTAAACTTACTTTGTCAGGCATATTACTTAAAATTTTAATAAAACCATTTATTTTTTTTGTAGTTTTAATTTCTGATTTTACAATTCTTAAATAATATTCCTGTATGTTAAAATTTTTAATTTCAGCAAATTGTTGAGAGTGTTCAAATATATACAGAAGTCTTTTTTCATCAAAATTAAATGGAAAGTTTTTTTTAAAGATTTGAAACTCTTTATTTGAATAAAGTCTTTTGTTTAAATATTTATCC
>CAUTAF010000025.1:0-3157 GCA_963536495.1 uncultured Eubacteriales bacterium | reverse complement strand
TAATAATCATTTCTTTCTCCTCTCCAACGTATTCCATATTTTTTATTTACTTCTGTTATTATTTTATTAATATAATTTATATGTTTATTTTGTATAAAATATAAAAATTCATCTTTTTCTTTGTAATTTATATTTAAAATAGGTTTATTACTTACTAAATTATAATAAAATTCTGTTTCATCATCACTTACTAAAAAAGTAATATCTTTTTTTATTATTTTTATATCTTTTTTTAATATAGAATCATTAAATTTAACAATTTTAAAAACACTATAATCATTATCAATTTTTTTTATTTTTATTTCTAAAACAGATTCTTTCATAAGTACTCCTTTCAATTGTTTAACAATGATGTTTATTATTTAATTAATTTTTTTTAATTTTGGATTATTAAAATTCAAAGCTAAAATAACAGCATCTGATTTATCGTTATCTTTTTTAAAAGTTTCTAATTCTAAAATTGGATATTTAGATTTTACAAATTTAAAAGCTTCTTCTTTAGTATTTGGTTTTATTTTTAAATAACTTCTTGAAGAAGTTGGTGATATTTCATATATTTCTAAACCATTCTCAAATAAAAAATGATCTACTATACCATGTAATTTCATTAATGGACCTACCGATTTAATAGTAAAAGTAGATATAAAAGGAGATTCAATGATTGCTTTACATGGTCTATATTTAGATATTATCTCTAATATCCAATATAATATTTCTAAATTTCTTTCATGATTTGTTAATTTGTTATTACCTTTAAAAGAATCTAAAAATAAGAAAGAATTTTTTTCATAATCATATATAGACACACCTGGACAGGTTTTACTTAGGTCTATTGAAATTAGAAGATTTTTTTTTAAAGTTTTTCCAATATTCTTTGCTAATTCTTTTTCTTTCATCACTTTGTTCTTGATTTCTTTTATATCTTTGGTAATAGACATTGTATTCATCATTCCCTTTTTCCATTATTTTATCTATTTCATTTTTTTTAAATAACAATTCCAAATCATTAACTGTTGGAAAATAATTAGTATCAAAATTTAAAAGACATATCTTTCCTAATTTATGAAAATTATGTCTTTCTTCATCATTTTTTTTATATTTGAGTAAATCTTTTGTTTTTTTAAAGAAAAAACCATCAATTTTTTCAGAATAATGTTGTTCACCATTTACTTCTATACAAATTGGTGGAGAAGTAGGGAAGTAAAAATCATATTTTTTACTTCCTTCTCTTACTTCCTCTAATAAAACAACATTATATATTTTAGAAATTATTTTTAATATTTTCTTCATATGTAAATGTGATTTTGATAACATTAAACCACCTGTTTTGCATTCAATTTTTTATAGTATTCTTCTGTTAATTCACTTAATCTATCTTCTATATTATTTATTAAGTCTATATGTTCTTTTGTTAATTCTTCTAATCTTCCTTTAGTTTGTAACATAATCATAGACATTAATTGAGTAGAAATATTTTCTAGATAAGATTTAACACCTATTTTTTGAGAAGTTTTTGATTTTTCTTCAATTTCTTTTTCAATTTTTTTATTTACATTTTCCATTTTTTCTTCAAATGATTCTTCTTCTTTCAATAAATCATTTTTAACATTTAAAGTTCTTTCGATTTCTTTATTTTCTTCTTTTTCTATTAAGTTTTCTTCAGAAGAATTATCAGTTACTAAATTTTGAGATTCTGAAATTGTTTTTTCTGTTAATTTTATTTCTTCTTTTTTTCTATTTTTTTCTTCTTCATTATAATCTTTTCCTTCTTTTAATAAAGAAATAGCTTCTCTTAATTGTATTTTATTCAAATCAGAATATTTAAAATAGAAATTTTTAATTTTATGTTTTGTTTCACTAGAAATTTTTCCAGGTATTTCGTTATAAAATTTATTTAAAGAATAAATTTCTTCCATCATAGAAACTCTATCTACTTTATCAACTTCATCCTCTAATATTTCTTTATGTATAACTGTCCAAGCAAATAAACTTCTTCCTCTTCTTTCATCAATTTTAAACATTCTAATAAAATCAACTATACTTAAATTAGATAATTTACCTTGATCTATAAAAGATTTATAAATTCCATAAATTGAAGTTGCTATATCATAATCACTTAATCTTTGTCCATGATTAATATTTTCATTAATAGCATCTTTTTGTAAACCTTCTATTTTTGAATATTCAGTTATATATGCTCTAATTGTTTCTAAACCTAATCTTTTTGAAGCTTCCAATCTATGATAACCATCTACTACTATTAATTCTCCATTAATTAAACCTAAATGTATTTCTGGAAAATATTCAGATTCTATTAAAGATTTTAAATTTTCTTCTACTAATCCATGTTTTCTAGGATTAAAATTTTTATCACTAATATCTACTATTTTTACTTCTATTACTTTTTTTATTCCATCTTTACTAATTTCTAAATCAGTCATTATTTTCACTCCTTATTTTCTTTATAAAATAAAAACATTTTTTTTTGTAAATAATACATATTGTAATATTCATTAGGAATATATTTATTTCCTATTTTTTCTATTCTTTTTTCAAATAACGCTTTTTCTCTTATATAATCAACCATTCTATTTAGTTGTTCATTTAATTCAGAAGATAATTTAACTTTTTCTTTATAATTAAAAAAATTTTTATTTAATATTTTTATTTCATCATCATCTGGTTCATAATCATTTAATTCTATTGAATTTAGATATTGTTCTGGTGTAAGATTTAAAACTACATAAAATAAATAATCCATTACACTATCATATTCATCATTATTTGAACGTGATAGTGTAATTAAATTATCTAATTTATTATGGCATTTATTTCCTACAAAATAAGTTTTTATTTTTTTAGTAAAACTTTTACAATTTACTTTATCTTTCATATAAATGTCATTTCCTCTATTATATTTTTTAATTCATTTAGTATTTCTATATTTTCAAAAGTAACATATTCTACATTAGGTTCTTTTATTTCTGGAATACTATATACTAATTTATATATTTTATATTGATTTGTTTTTATTACATCATTTAGTATTAAACCATTTATTGTACCCTTATTAAAAGAATCTTTATTTCTTAAAAATTGATTTTTACTTATTAAAAAATCAATTATCTTATTATACTTAGAATAGCTTTCTTGAAAT
>CAUTAF010000024.1:0-3485 GCA_963536495.1 uncultured Eubacteriales bacterium | reverse complement strand
TTTTAATTTAATAAGAGTTATGGAAAACATAGAAGTATATTTTTCAAATAGGTAAGAAAAGGCAAGTCTAATTTATGTGGAATATAGAGGAGATAAAAAAATTTACACAAATACTCTTTTAAAATTTTAGTAATAAAATGTATATTAAATCAAACTTTGAAAAAATTTCCTCAAAAAAAACAAAAAATATAAATAAAAATTTATTTAAATTAATGTTTGACCCAGAATATAAAACAACTTTCAGTAAATCTTTAAATATTTATGCTTTACATACAGAAGATTATTCTGAAGTTCATTTTTTTAATAAAAAATTGGAAGAAATAAATTATTCTAAAAATTTTTATTTTGAAAATGTGTTGTTAGAACATATCCTTTCTTTTAAACATACAAAAAGATTTTCAATTTTTATTTCATTAATACATAATGAATATTTTATAAAAATATATAATAAAAATAAAGAATTAATTTCAAAAGAAAAAACTATCTTTGAAAATAAAATTTTAAAAATAAATAAAAATAAAATAATATTTGATGGACTTTTTTATGATATAAATAACAATGAATTTCATCAATATAATCTATTAAATTATAAACTTTCAAGTCAATCTAATGTAAAAAAAGGTTTTAATTTAACAAAAGAAAAATATTTATTTTTTTCTGATGTTGAAATAAAATTAGGTAATTTTTATAATATGGAAGAAATAAATTATAAAAATTTAACAATAATTAAAAAAATTTCAATTGAAATAAATGAAAATGAAAAAACTATCGAATATAATTTAATATTTTTTAAAAATAATTTATATTTAATTAGAAACAATAATGAATTGTTTGGAGATGAAAATAAAATAGTAGATATTTGGAAAAATGTAAATAAACATGAAAATAAATTGTTAAAAGAACATAAAAAAAGTGTTCTTTTTTTTAATATTTAATTTTAAATTATAAAGGAGAGTAAAAAATGGTAGGAGATTACGGACAAATAATAATAAAGGAAAAGAAGGAATTGTTAAAAGAAATAGCAACTATGTTGCCTTTTACTAGTATTCATTTAATAGGTCCATCTGGTTCTGGAAAAACAACAATAGTAGAAGATCTAATGAATATAAAAGAATTAGGAATAGATGAATTGAAAATATTAAGACTTCAAGGAGTTTCTTCTGAAGACTTTAGATTACCAATAGTAAAAACAATTAAAAAGAAAGATGAGTTGTTTGGAAATGAGGATAGAGAAGAAAAAACTGTTGAATTAATTAATATGGGAGTTTTCCAAGAAATAATAGACAATCCTCAGAAAACATATTTATTATTTCTAGATGAAATTTTAAGAAGTGATTCTTCTATTGCTCCATTATTATTTGGTATTCTAGAAGGAAGAATAAATGGGATAAAAGTTCCAAATTTAAGAGTAGTTTGTGCTTCAAATTATGGCGAACAATATATTACAAATTTTGATTTTTCAGATTCAGCATTAAGAAGAAGACAAATCTTTATTGAATATATTCCTTGTAAAGAAGATATTATAGATTTTATAAAAGAAAAAAATTATAATAGTATATTAACTGAATGTATGGAACTATTACCTATGTCAGATATAGTTAATCATGATAAAGCTTCTAAAGAACTTGAACAAGATACTCAATTAGGTTCTTGGAATTTATTAAATAATAGATGGAATAAATTAAGAATTAATTCTTATGATGAAGGAAGAAACGATATTTCATCTTATGGAGAATATTTCTTTAATACTAAAACAAAATCAGCATTATTAAATAAATTAGTTCTTTTAAAACAATTACAAGAAATAGATATACATAAAGAAATAATTAAAGGAAAAGGTTTAGAAGAAGGAAAAGAAATCAAAAATAAAAAAGGAAAAATAATAGATAAAGAAGAAATATTAACTGAATTAAAAATAAGAACTAAAACTTTTGTTTTAAATGAAACTTTAACGAAAGAAAAAAATTATTTAGTTGATAACTTAAAAGATATTCTTTTTGTTTTCAGAAATGACCAAATATTAGCTGTATCTATGATTTCTGATTTAAAAGCAAAAATAAAAATAATGTCAGAAAAAGATAATTCTTTGTCAAATAAATTGATGTCTAAATTTTTAGATGTAATTGATAAAATAGGGGATATGGTTGATTCTGAAGATAAAGATTATTCAAAATTATGTCAACAAATAATGGATTCAGCAAACTTAAAAGTAAATTAAAAAGGTAGAAACAATCTACCTTTTTTTATCTTGAAGGAGTGAAAAATGATTGTAAAAATAGCAGAACAAAATTTTGAATTTGATTTAAACAAAAGTATAGGACAAAGAGAATTACTTGATAAATTATTTTTAGCTTATAGAAATAAATTTCCTTTTTTTATTAATTTATTAATTTCAATTTGTGAAATTAAAAATGCAGAACAAGAAAATAAATTTGCTTTAGCGTATACTAAATTAAATATAGATTCTGAAAGAATAGATATTTTTTTAAATTTTGAAACAATGGAAAAAAAAGAATTTACAGCTGAAGAATTTTTATATTTAATTTTTCATGAACTACTACATAATTATTTTTATCACTTTCAAAGATTTGAAGAATTTGATAAAGATGGTTATCATGAACTTTCAAATATAGTTCAAGATTACTATGTAAATGCTTATTGTGATGAATTAATAGGAAAACATGTATATGAAAATCTTAAAAATAAAAATATAGAAGGTATAAATTATGATTCAATATCTGAACTTTGTAAGTTTAATAATATTTCTGGACTTCCAACATCACAAGAATTAAGACAACAATGGACAGATATTAAATTAATGAAATTTTTAATAAATAATGGAATTAAAAAAAATAATCAATCAAATAATAATAATGATAAAAAAAGTAATAGTGAAAATAATAATGTTGAAAATGAAGAAAATTTAAAAATTGATGAACATAGTTTATGTAAAATAAATGAACCTAAAAATGAAAAAAATAAAAATCTTTCAGAAAATTCAATTAAAGAAATATTTAAAAATAAAATAGAGGTAATAGAAAATGAATTAAAAAGTCAAAATTATTCGACAACAGAATCTAATTTATTTGAAAGAAAAGCTGACTCTATTAAACCAGATTATTTTTTAAATACATTAAAATTAAAAAGAATTATAATGAAAGCTTTAGGAAAAAATACAGAGAAATCATATAAAAAACTTCATAGAAAAAAACAAGGTTCTGAAATTGTTTTCAAAGGTAATTTAAAAACTAATGGATATAAATTGATAATAGGAATAGATGTATCTGGATCAATTTCTGAACAAGATTTGAATATGTTTGTAAATATGTTATATGGATTAAATAAAAAGAAAAAAGATTATTTATTTGATATTATTTACTGGAGTGATAATGATATTAAACAAAATAAAACTTATTTTGAAGATATAAATGATATAAAGGAATTTGCAAAGAAAAAAGTTTATTCTACTGGTGGAACAGATGTAA
>CAUTAF010000023.1:0-5151 GCA_963536495.1 uncultured Eubacteriales bacterium | reverse complement strand
GCTTATCTTTTTAATTTTTAATAAAAGTGATACAATTTTAAAGAGGAGATTTTATGAAACTTAGTAAAGAAGAAGTAAAACATGTAGCACATTTAGCACATTTAGAGTTGAGTGAAGAAGAAATATCTAAATATCAAGATACTTTAGGTGAGTTAATAGATGATATAAATAAAATAGATGATATAAAGATAACAACAGATATAGAACTAGTGTTTGTAAATCCTAATCCTATAAAATATAGAGAAGATAAGGTAGAAGATGTAGTACAAATAGATGAACTTATGAAAAACGTACCTAAGAAAAAGGGAAGTTTTGTTGAAGTTAGTGGAGCGATGATTAATGATGAAAACTAATTATTTAGACTTATCTTTAGAAGAGATACATAAATTATTAAAGACAAAGAAAATTAAAGTAAAAGATTTATTAGATGAATGTTTTTTAAGGATAGAAGAAACTAAAGATTTAAATGCCTATATTACACTTGATAAAGAAAATGCTTATAAGAAAGCAGAAGAATTAGATAGTAAAGAAGTAGATGATAATTTATTATTTGGTATACCTATTGCTATTAAAGATAATATTTTAACAAAAGATGTTTTAACTACTGCAGCAAGTCATATACTAGATAATTTTTATCCACAATTTGATGCTCATGTTGTAGATTTAATTAAGAAAAAAGACATGGTTATCATTGGTAAAACTAATATGGATGAATTTGCTATGGGTTCTACTAATGAAACTAGTTATTATGGTAAAGTATTAAATCCATATGATAAAACTAAAGTTCCAGGAGGAAGTAGTGGAGGAAGTGCCGTAGCTGTAGCAAGTAAAACAGCAGTATTTTCATTAGGTAGTGATACAGGTGGATCAGTTAGACAACCGGCATCTTTTTGTAATATAGTTGGTTTAAAACCTACTTATGGAAGAGTATCTAGGTTTGGACTTATAGCATTCTCATCTTCTCTTGATCAAATAGGACCAATGAGTAGAAATGTTTATGAAAATGCAGTACTTCTTAATATATTAGTTGATAAAGATGAAAGAGATTTAACTCATCATGAAATAAAAGAAGATTTTACATCTTTAATAGGTAAAGATATAAAAGATTTAAAAGTAGCGATACCTAGAACTTATATGTCAGATAAAGTAAGTGAAAATATAAGAAATAGATTTAGACAAATAATAAATTTATTAGAAGAAAAAGGTGTTCAAGTTGATTATGTTGATATTAGTCATCTAGAAGAAGCTATGACACTATATAAAATTATAGGTATGGGAGAAGCTAGTACTAACTTAGCTAGATTTGATGGAATTAGATATGGTTTATCAATTGATGGTGATTATTCATCAGAAGAATATGTTAAAAAGGTTAGAAATTTAGGATTTGGTGAAGAAGTTAAGAAAAGAATTATGATTGGATGTCATATTTTAAGTGGAGTAAATGCTAAAAAATATTATCATAAAGCATTAGTTATAAGAAATGAAATGACTAATTCATTTAAAAATATTTTTGAATATTATGATTTGATTATTTCACCAATGACTTCAACATCTGCTTATTCTTTTAACGATAAAGAAGATCACGATTTTGATGATGTGTTAGCGATTCCAGTTAATATGGCGGGACTTCCAGCGATATCTATACCGATATCAAAAGAACATTTACCTTATGGAATGCAAATAATAGCAGATAGTTTTAAAGAAGCTAAAATATATCAATTAGCTTATGCTATAGAAAAAATGATAGGAGAAGAAAATGTATAAGAAAACAATTGGACTTGAAGTACACGTTGAATTAAATACTAATTCTAAGTTTTTCTCATCATCTTTAAATAACTATAATTCACTTCCTAATCATAATGTTAACTATATTGATTTAGCATATCCTGGAACACTTCCAACACTTAATAAAGAAGCAATAAATCAAGGTATTAGAGCAGCTATTTTACTTAATGCAAGTATTAATAAAGAGATGCATTTTGATAGAAAAAATTATTTTTATCCTGATATACCTAAAAACTATCAAATAACTCAAAATACAACTCCAATAGGAGTAAATGGTTATATAGAAATAGAAGTGAACTCTGTTAAGAAAAAGATAAGAATACATGATCTTCACTTAGAAGAAGATACAGCTAAAAGTATTCATAAAGAAGATAAAAGTTATTTAGATTTTAATAGAGCAGGACTTCCACTTTTAGAAATAGTTTCAGAAGCAGATATGGAAAGTGGAGAAGAAGCAGTTCTTTACTTAGAAAAATTAAGAGAATTATTCTTATATGCAGGAATATCTGATTGTAAGATAGAAGAAGGTAGTATGAGATGTGATGCTAATATTTCTATTAGTAAGACAGATAAACTTGGAACAAAAGTTGAAATTAAAAATATAGGATCTATTTCTAATGTAGGTATAGCAATAGATAAAGAAGCTAAAAGACAAGAAGAATTACTTACAAAAGGTGAAATAATAAAAGAACAAACTAGAAGATATGACGATAATCTAAAAGATACTGTTTTAATGAGATATAAAGAAACAGGAAACGATTATAGATACTTTAAAGAAGCAGATATACCTATGTTTTATTTAACTGATGAAGAAATAGAAAATATAAAAAATAGTTTACCTATGACTGCTGAAAAACTTAGAAAAGTATTTAAAGAAAATGGTATTTTAGATATTAATATAGAAAAATTAATTAAGAATAAAGATTATTCTTTAATGTTAAGTAAAATAATAGATAAAGATTATTCTTTAGTTATAGCTAGTAACTTATTACTAGGTCCAGTATCACAATATTTAAATGAAACAAGTAAAAATATTTTAGATACTTTACTTGATATAGATAGATTTGAAAAAATCTTAAAAGCATTTTCTAATGAAGAAATAGATAATAAGATGTTTAAAGATATGTTAAAAGATTTTATGGAAAATGAAGAAGATGTTGAATTAATAATAAAAAATTATAAAGCTTCTTTGATGGATACTGATACTTTAAGAAAAATTATTATTGAAATAATTAATAATAGTAAGAGTGAAGTAGAAGAGATAAAAGCAGGAAACGAAAGAAAAATTCAATACTTAGTTGGTCAAACTATGAAGAAAACATCTGGTAAAGTTAGTCCTAAGAGTATTAATCAAATAATAAATGAAGAATTAGGAAAACTATAAAATTTATAGTATAATTTTATAGTAGGTGAGGTATATGAATAGTATATTTAAATTAATGAAAAGAAATAAATTAACAACTGTTATAATAATAGTATATATAGTTGTAATCTTTATTTTAGGAATTGTTATGAATAGGTTTTTTGCAAAAAACGGACAACCTATATATGGAGATAGATTAAAAGAAGTAGAAAAATTTCCAATTAATGAAGATAATAAAAGAAAAGAAATTGAAAAAGATTTATTAGCTAGTGGAAAAATATCTTCAGTAGAATTTCAAGTTAGAGGAAGAACATTAAACTTTGTTATTAAAGTTAAAAATGATGTAAACAAAGATGATGCTAAAAAGATAGCAGAAAGTGTTACTAAATACTTTAAAGCTGAAGAATTAAATGTATATTCAATAGAAGTTTTAGTAATGAAAGATGATAATAATGCTAAAGATTTCCCAATAAATGCTACTAAACAATATGGTAGAGAAAATTTCTCTTGGACTAAGGATAGATAATATGAATAATTTTAAAAAAATAATAATAGCTATAGTAAGTCTTTTATTAATTACATTTATAGCATTAATATATTTTTATAATAAAGATGATTATAGCTTAAATACTAGAGATAAAACTTATTTACAATCTATATCTAATGATAAAGTAGATATTGAAACAATAAATGATTATCCAGTCTATAAGACAGTTAATTCTGAATTATTAAAGTATTTTAATCTAAAAACGAGTCTTAATTTCTTAGAAACAAGTTATTCTAAAGATTCTACACCATCAAAAAATTCTTATCGTTTTAGAACTTTAGGTATATCAGAAAATTTAACTGATAAAGATTTATTATTAGTAAAAGATAACTATGTAGCACTATCTAAACAATATACAAAAATTAATACAATTAAAGATTTTTCTAGTAAAACAGTAGGTGTATTAAATAAAGATTTAAATGATATAACATATTATTTAACGAGAGCTAGTAATATTACTTATAAAGGATTTGATTCATCTAATGAATTATTTAAAAGTTTAAATGAATCTAAGATTGATTTTGCAATTGTACCAAAAACAAAATATTTAAATAGTATAATTGAAAATAAATATTCAATTAATTATAATTTTCATGAGTTTTCATCTAAGTTAGTGTTAACTTTATCTGAAAATGATAATAAATTAAATGAAATATTTAAAAAAATATTTAAAACTTTTATGAATGATAAGTTTGAAGATATTTTAAATCAAAGTATACTTGAATATTATAAAGAAATAGCACATGTAAGTGATAAGGATATAGCAAGTTTAACTTCTAAAACATATACATATGGTTATGTAGAAAATGCTCCTTATGAAATAAAAAGTAAAGAAAAAATTAAGGGAATTAATGCAGAAATATTAGAAAACTTTACTAAAATAACTGGAGTAGATATAAAGTATGTAAAATATAATAAAGTAGCTGATTTAAAGAAAGCAATAGAAAATAAAAAAGTAGATATATTCTTTAATTACTATAATATTAGTTCTTCTGAATATAGACAAATAGATAATAATTTTATTACTGAATATGTGATATTAGTACCAGAAGATAGTAATGAAGTTATAAATTCAATTGAATCTTTAAAAGGAAAAGATATTTATTTTGTAAAAGATAGAGATATTTATAATGATTTTAAAGGTGTACAAAGTAATGTTCATTTCGTAGATAATGTAGTAGATATAGCAAAACAAGCTAAAAATAATTTTATAGTAATAGATAAAGAAGAATATAATTATTATAAAAATACAGTATTTAGAAGTCATAGTATGATATATCAAGATTATTTAGTTAAAGATAGAACATTTATGGTTAAATCAAGTGAAAAATTATTGTTTGATATCTTAAATTATACTGTAAATAATGCTTCATATTATGATAATAGAAATATTGGAGTATCACTTTTAAAATTAGATTTATTTAAAAATAGAACATTTAGTGAAATGTATATAATT
>CAUTAF010000022.1:0-5386 GCA_963536495.1 uncultured Eubacteriales bacterium | reverse complement strand
CTAAACAACCTAACTCCTCATTTACTTCAAAATCTTTATTTTGTGTTATATCATTATTGTTTAAAAAATCAAATAATTTTATATAATTAAAAAATCTATTATCTGATAATGATTTTATTTCTTTTTCGTTTTTATCTATTTGTTCAAATCTAATTTGAAATTTTTGGGTGTTTCTTTCTTTTTTGTTATTTCTTTCATTTTCAAGAGAACTTATTTTTATCTATTGTTCAGTTATTTCTTCTTGAGTTTTTTTTATTTTATGATCAATCCATTTTTTATCATTTAATGCTATTAATTCTATCATTCTTATTTTTTTATTAATATTTATTTCATATGAATTAAAAGAAGGAAGATATTTTACTATTATTTCATCATATTTTATATTTTCAGAAAAATATAATTTATTATTTTCAAATGAATAGTCTACATTATATTTTAAATTTAATTCGTTACCTAATTTAAAAATCTTATTATTAAAAATACATGAATAAAAATAAATATTTTCTTTGTTTGTAAATTCAAAATTAGATTTATTCTTTTTTATTAATTCAAAATATTCTGAAAATAATCCATCGTGATTATATGGAATAATATTATAATTTAAATTTTCACCATCAAATGTATTTATTTTTAATAAGTAAGACAAACTTATATCCGTTTCTATATTTTCTATTTCTATTTTAATTTTGTTTATTTGTTTTATATTTTCAAATAATATTCTATTGTTTTTAAAATCTATTTTATTATTAGAAATTCCATCATTATAATTTAAAATTAATTTATCAATTTTTTCATTTTTAGCTTTTATTATATTTATAAATAAATTATTTAAAGAATCTTTTTTCTCCAATTTAAACAAATCTTCTATTTCATTATTTAAATTAGTTTTCGCTATACTTATTAAATCTATTAAATTCTCAAAATTTAAATTTTTAAGTTCTAGCTTTTTGTTTAATAATTGTCTTTCTATTGATTCTTTTTCTTCTTTAGATTTTAAATTCATGAAATCTTTAATCATTTTACCTCTTTTGTAGAATAGGTATTGATAAAAAACAATACCTATTCGTATACATTATTAACTTTAAAATTTATTATTTTAAATTCGTATTCATTATTAAGATTTAATTTAACAGAAATATTAAGAACTTTCCAA
Source organism: uncultured Eubacteriales bacterium (assembly GCA_963536495.1). Classification (GTDB taxonomy): domain Bacteria; phylum Bacillota_I; class Bacilli_A; order RF39; family UBA660; genus CAJPPJ01. Next base: position 4,233 of record CAUTAF010000022.1, on the reverse strand, counting down.
TTTTCTTCGTTTTTTTCTTTATACATAACGATTTGTGTGCTTTTTAAATTATTAAAGCCAATTATTTCTAAAGTATTATCCGTAGTATCAATATTACAAATTATTTTTTCATCAGAAATATTTAAAATATAATTTTCTCCTGTAGATACTTGAACTGTTAAATCTCCATAATTAATTAAGTTTATAAGTTCATTTCTTCCTTTTTTCTTAGCTTTAACTTCTATATTGAAATTTCTTAAAGTTGAAGAAGATAATTCATAGCCTTCATTTACTTTTCTTTCATTTACATATATATAATAATCAACATCTTTGTTTTTATTTTCTATATATAAATTTTTAGGATATTTAATTATTGAACCGTTTTCTATTCCAGAAAATTTTGGTTTTTCTATTTTATTAGAAAACATTTTTACAGATTTATGCACTATATTACTTTTTGAATAATTAGAGTTGTTAATTGGGTTTTCATCTGTTAACATAACAAAAATATCATAATATCCATCTTTTATTGGTTTTGTTAAATCTTCGTTTTCTATTGAATTATAAATACCTTCAATAGATTTTACAAACCAATCTTTTTTATTAAAAGAATAATATATAAAATTAACCTCTTCTGGATTATCTACCTTAACAGTAAAAACAAGAGATGAGTTATTAATTAAGACATCAGAATCAGTTTCTATTATAGGTTCTTTTATTATTTTAATAGAATTATTTATCAATATTTTAACAGATTCTTCAGTAATACCAATTTTGTTTCTATATCTTAAATAAATATATGTATTACCATTTTTTTCTTTTATTAATTTTTTTTCATCTATAATGAAATAATTATAATTTGTAGAAATAAAATTTTTATTATCATATGAAACTTCATAAAATTCAGCTTCATCTATATATTTCCAAGAAATTTTATTAGAAGAAAGTGTAATTTTATTATTTATAATTTCATTAGATAAATCTATTTTCTTTATATAACTTATTTGAAAAATAAAACTATTTTCTTCAGTTGTTCCATATATATTTTTACCTTTTACTGTTAATCTATATAATCCTTCTCTAATAGAAGTATAATTATTATATTCAAATGAAAAATATTTTTTATTACCAATATCTATAAAACTATTATTTGAAGCTCCGACACCTGTTAGTTTAGCATTATCATTAACTAATGGCATATAACTTTCAATTATTTCATATTTACCTTGTTGATTTTTTTCTATTTTATCTAATTTTACAGCAAATTCATTTACTTCTTTATTGGTAGAATTCCAACTTATGTTAACAACTTCATCATCTAATGTATAATAAACTTTGTTGTTATAATCAAAAATTGGTATAAGTTTATTATTGTTATCTATAAAAAATTTATAGAATTGTACATTACTTATATTTCCACTTTTTTCTTCAACCCAATAAGCTAGATATTTATAACCTTCATTTTCAAATGAAAATTCTTCAGTTTTAAATCCATATATATTTTGAGTTCCATAAGATATTGATTCGATATTGGTTATTTTATAATTTGTGTTTTCGGATAATTCTATATTATTTATTTCATTAACATCATTTAAAAACTTATAATATATTTTATTTACATTATTACTTACACTAGCATATAAAATTATATTTTTTTTAAAAAATTTATCATTATTTAAAAAAGAAATATCATATTCAAGTTTTGTATCTATATAAAAAGTTTTTTCATATGGCAAACTTTGTCTTCCTAATGGATCTATAACTACAAAATCAATTAAATATCTTCCGTCTATATCGTGTTTATTCTTATTATCAGTAGTTATAGTTTCTATAACATCAACTATATCGTTAGAATTTTTTTCTCTTATTGTTTTATATTGAGAATTTAAAGGAGTTGATAAAAAATTAACATAAAAATTATTTAATTTAAAATAATCATAATTATTTTGAATATTAGGTATATCAGAGTAATTAAAAGTATCTATTATATAACTTACTTTATTATCATTTGAAGAAAAATATTCTGAAGTATTATTATTGTTAGGAGTTGCACTTATTATTCTAGGTTCTCTAGTTACTAAAATTATCTTATAAGAATAATATCCAATAGTATTATTTATATTTCCAAATTTATCTCTTGTAATAAATCTTAATTCCCAGATACCTTCTTCTTGATTGGTAATTTTACAAGCTTTAGCTATATCTGTAAAAGTATAATTTCCAATAGCCGTAGGAATAGGTAATGTAGCTGAATATATTTTATTTTTATCCGGAGAAATTAATTCTATTTTATAAAACTTACCTTTTATTTCATCTTCTATTTTACCTAATGGGTTTTCTTCTATTATTGCTTCATCATGAATTGTATTAAACACAAGATTATTTAAATCATTGGTGTAAGAATATTCATTACTTTTTCTACTGTTATAAACTTTTACTTTCTCAGGAATATTTTTAGAATAAATAGGGTTAGATGGATTTCCGGTTTTATTTACAATGACAGGTGTTGATTCAAATAATAACCTTCTTCCATTTTCATCAAAAATTCCATTTGGATTTTTATAATTCCACTCATTAACTATTAATTTATAATATCCTAATTTTATTTTGTGATTATTATCTTTTAACCAACTAACATTTTTAAATGTCCATTCATTAGTACTTGGATTATTCAAATAATATGGATCTTCTATTTTTGTAAAATTATTTTCGTGTTGATATTCTTGTATTCCATCTGGAGAATAAGCTAAAACATAGAAATATCCATCACTATCTTCCGCTTTTTTTATTTCGAATTTAAATTCTTCATTTATTTTATTAGTTAATTCTTTTTCTGGTCTAACTATCATTTCTGATATTAATTTAAATTCAAATTCATAAGGAATGCTTTCATTCCCAGAATAATCATAAGCTACTATTTTACATTTGTATTCACCATTTTCAAATGGTGTTTTATTTATCATTTTAATTGTTCCATATTCTTTTGAAGCTTGAATTACATAATCTGGATAATTATTATATACACTTGTATTTATATTTTCTCTAAAATAAAAATGAACTTCTTTAAATTCCCAACCACTATATTTTTTAGAATGTGTATTGTTTATAATATTTATTGAGAAATATTTTTTATTTATTATTATTTTGTTATTTTCAATTTTATGGTATTCTTCTGGAATGTTGATAATTACTTGTTTAGGTTTTTCATTGTAAACATAAAAATTTATAACTTTTTCTTCACTTTCAACTTTATATGGATTTATTGTTTTAAGAATCATTGAATATTTACCTTCTTCTTTAAAAATATTTTTTTGTATTTTTATTATATTTTCATTAAAATCATTACCTACGAAATTATATACACTTTCAGCTAATATTTCTTTTCCATCTTTTATGATTTTATATTTTAAAGATTTATGATTGGAACTTCTTTTTATTTTTAAATCTAATGTTTTACCATAATTTGTATTTAAATAATAATATAAAGAAATATTGTTAAAATCAGTGTTTAATTTATCAAATAATGGTGTTTCTAAAAATGTTTTATTTTCACCATAAAATTTTTCAACTTCAAGTGGACCTATATTTTTTAAAGAATTATAAATTCCTATAGTTCCATTTTCTCCAAATTGTAAATTTTGATTTCTTATCAATCTAATATCATCATCATTTAATGGATTAGAAATTGTAGGAATTTTAAATTCAACAAAATTTTCACCTTGTTCTTTGAACCAAGCATCTAATATTTTAACTTTAAATTTTATTTTTTCAGATGAATCTAAAAACATTTTAGGTATTTTTATATAGTTATTTGTTCCTATAAAAATAAAACTATTTTCTTTAGACTTATATGAAATAGAAGAATTCAATGGAATACCTTTCAATGAATATATGTTATTTTCAAAAGTATAATTATAAACTTTATTTAAATCATTATATTTTTTATTAAATTCTTCTTTATTTTTTTCTAAAATTAATTCTTGTGATAACATCCAAGGTTTTATATTTTCATCTAAAAATGATTTGGAAAAATTTCCATAAAAACTAATCAAAGAATAATATTTATAATTAGGTATTGTCCATTTTATAATTCCAAATTGGTCTTTAGAATTAACATAACCACTATAATCAATTTCTGGAATAAAATTTTGTGATTTATATACAAAATAAGGGTTTTCTATTTCTTTTTTATCTAATAAAAAATATTTATTATTAGTACCTATATAAAATTCTAAATTGATTTTAGATAATCAA
>CAUTAF010000021.1:0-7773 GCA_963536495.1 uncultured Eubacteriales bacterium | reverse complement strand
GTGCTTTAGCATTATCGCTATTAAGTTAGTTAATTACATGTAATTAACTAACTAACCTTTGAAAGAAAATAAAAGTTGATGGATAAAATTAAATTTGATATAATAAGAAAAATTTAGGAGGTAGACAACATGGAAAATGTAGAAAATAATTTTAATGAAGCAGTTGTAGAAGAAAAAAAAGAAGAAGAAGTTATAGTACCTATTGAAGTTTCAAAAGTAGATGTTTCCGAAGGAAGAAAAAAAGAATTAAATAAAGAAATGGCTCTTTTAACAGAGCAGTTAAAAAACAATAGAAAAGAACTTTTAAAATTTTTTACAGAACTAGAAAAATTACAGAAAAAAATTAAAGTTAGAGAAAACAATGTAACCTACTTGGAAAATAAAATTAGAGCGTTAGTTTTGGAAAGTGAAGGACTAGAAGTTAGATTTTAAGATGTTTATAAAAAAGAAGGTATTTTATATATCTTCTTTTTTTATTTCTAACTATCTAATTATTAGTTAGTTATATTGTAAAATGAACTAGACTTTTATTTACTTATATGGTATAATAGTTTTAAGAAGTTAAAGTAATGGAAAAATCAGCAGTTATAAAAATCAGAAAGTGTAAAGTATAAAAAAGGGGGTAGATTTTACAAGTTTATGAAAATAGGTTATATAAGAGTCAGTACTGTAGACCAGAGTGAAGAAAGACAAAAAGCTATATTAGAAAAAGAAGGAGTTGATAAAATCTATATAGAAAAAGAAAGTGGTAAAAATTTTGAAGATAGAGAAGTATATAAAAAGTTGAAACTGCAGTTAAGAGAAGGAGATGTACTTATATTCACTTCCTTAGACAGATTCAGTAGAAATACTAAAGAAACTTTAAAGGAACTTGAAGATCTTAAAGAAATGAAAGTTAGAATAAAGTTTATTAAGGAAGGGATAGATACAACCAATAAAGGTATTACAGATTTACTAATAAATGTATTTAGCTGGGTGGCACAACATGAGAGAGAAACACTACTTGAAAGACAAAGACAAGGATATGAAGCATTAAAAAAGAATAGTGAAGGTAAAATGATTTCTAAAAAAGGTACTATTATAGGAGGTAAAGAGAAAAAATTAAGTAATAAACAGATAGAGTTATTAAAAGAATACAAAAATGGAAAAAGTAATTATAATTTATCAGAACTTGCAAGATTAATAAATATTAGTAGACCTACAATTTATAAAAAACTAAAAGAAATTTAAAAAATGTGATGCATACTTATAACTAACTAACAATTAGTTAGTTTTTATAAAAAACAGGAGTGATAAAAGTATGAACTATCAAACTGAACAAAAAATAAATAATATAAAAGAAGCTATAAAAAAGGGAGAAAGTTTAAAAGAAATAGATAAAAAATACTTTGGTAGTACTAAAAAGAAAAAAGATTTTTTTACTAAAAACAAAGAACATTTTACAGCTGATGAACTTGTATTCCTAGAATTTTCAGAAGCTGGAGAAAAAGAAGAAGTTAAAACAGTGGAAAATAGAGAAGTTGAAGAAAATAACCAACCAACTAACAAACTAACTAATTTAGAATCAAACTTTTTTAAAGATACTGAAAATTTAAAGGCTTTAATAGAAATTGTAAAAAGATATAGAGATAATAAAGATGTAGAAATCATTGAAGCAGGTGTAATAACAATTCCTGCTGAAGCAAAACTAAAATTAGATCGTAATATGGCAGTCAAGGTAAATGGAGAGTTGTATGACAAAATTGTAGAAATGGCATATAAAAACAAAGTTGGAAAAGGGGAGCTTGTAACTTATATTTTATGGGAGTTCTACAAAAAACATAACTAACTAAAATTTAGTAAGTTAGAATAAATAAAAAAGATGCTAGTCATGAGGGGAGAGAACAGCATCTTTTTTTTTAATTGTTGATATAGTAAATCTATTATACCATATTTTTTGAGAAAAGAAAAACACTACTTGTTACAGCAAGTAGTGTTTTGTAGTCCTTATTAAACTGTATTGTTATATTGATATATTATTATATCTTATAATTCATTATACCTTTTTAGATTTTAAAAGTCAATAAAATAATGATATAATATATCTAGTCCTAGACACTCCCAGTAGCCAAGTAGGAGGTGAAAAGATGTATAAAAAAGCTGTATTGTTATTAATGATAGCAGTTCTATTTTTACTGCTATCTAAAAACACTTATTAATTTAAGTGTTTTCATGTGGGTAAGGTGTTACAGCACTTTACCTGCTTTTTTTATTTAAAGCTATTATAACACACTTTTAATGATTTTATAAGGATAGGTATACTATAAGACCTATTAAGTTAATAAAACAGTTTATATAAGATATTACAAAAGAATTTAATATTTATAATTTGTAGATCATTTTTATGGAACTGGAAGTTTTAAAAATTATAAATCGGTACTTTTTGTCAAAAGAAATAAAAAATAAATATCTATATTCTTTATCTTTATTCTTTTTATCTTTAAAATAATTTAGACACCACTCAACTAAAGAATTTTAGGAGAGTTAAAACTGTATAAACAGGACATTAGGTTACAATAAATAGGACACTAGGTTACAAACTATAGGACACTAGGTTACAAACTATAGGACACTAGGTTACAAAACAAGGACATATAAAAAATAAGTCCTATTTAATTGACATATATATATCTTTATAATATAATACAGCTATCTAAAATAATTTTTATAGGGGTGCTGGAGTGGAAAAAGATCTTGTAAAATATAATAATGTTCTAAATAGATTAAGCATTGGGAAGCTAGAAGAAAAAGAACTTGAATTGTTTTTCGCATTATGCTTGGAGTTAAAAGAAAAAGGTGTTGATGATGTTTATATAAATATAACAGAATTTAAAAATCGCTATAATATGGGTAGAAGCAATATAAGATTTGAAAAGTATTTAGAAGTAGTATTATCAAAATTTTTAGAAACTAAATTAATTATAAAATCATCAAATGGACTAGAAATCGGTAACTTCTTTAGAAAATTTAAAATAGATTTTAAAAATAATAACTTGTTCGTGCAAGTTGATACGGATTATTCATTCATTTTGAATGATTTAGTGGAAATGTACACACAATTCTCTTTTAATCAATATCAAGGCTTAAAAAGTAAATATGCGAAAAGGTTAATGCCAAAATTGGCACAATGGAATGGCACAAAAAAAATAGAATTTGAAAAGGAAGATCTGTTTGAAATACTGGGTGCTAGTGAAAGCTATAAAAGTGATCTAAGTAGTTTTAATAAAAGAATACTTAAACCAGCAACTGCAGAATTAAAAAAGGTATTTAGTAATTTGAAAGTAACACCAATAAAAAATAACAATAGCAAAACGACAAATAAAATTAAAAGTTACTTATTTACTTGGAATGCACAAGAAATAATAAAAGATGCTGAAGAAGTAAAAACTTTAGAAATTTCTAAGACTTTAAAAAATCTTTTGGATACTGCTATTAAAAATCCTAAACTTGAAATATTAGAAAAACCAAGTGTTATAGAGTATTTACTAAAACATTATACAGAAAATCTTATAATCTTAGGTATTAAACAATTGATAAACTCAAATATAACGACAAAAATAAAAACTAGAAAATATATAACATCAATACTTGATAAATTGCAAGTTACAGAAAATATAAAGATAACGACAAAAAAAGAAGTTATAGAAAAAATTGAAGCTGAAGAAGTAAAAGAAATTGAAAAGAAAGTATTATCTGCTGAAGAATGGGAAAAGGAATATAACAGAAGAATTGAAGAAATCATTGAAAAAACTGGTAATAAAGATAACGACATTTTGAAAATGACTGTTAGAGTTGCCATGAACAGACTATATATAAAATCAGAAAAATAGGCATAAATTGCCTATTTTTTATATATCAAAAATTTAGTATTTTAGTTGCCATATATTTATCTTTAGTTAATAATGTAGACATCTGAAAAGATTAATTTATGGATGTTTAAAAAAGATTTTAAATTGTATAAATAATTGTTATTTTTTTTAAAAAGTGATATAATAAAAAATAAAAAGGAAGCTGTTGGTAGCAACTTCCTTAACTAAAACAGAAGAACTCTTTACAATATTAAATACAAATAAAATTTTTAAAAAACTCGACAATTTTTTAAAATAACTACTACAGTTAAAAAATTTAATAGAGAACTTCTTTATTAATTATATAACATAAAACTAAGAAATACAATATTTCTATAAAAGTATTATAACATATTTTTAGTAAAAAAGAAAATTAAAAAATTTTAAAAATAGTATTTAATTTAGTAAAAGTTCTTCCATAAAAAAAGGAGGAACTTTTTATGTTAAAAGAATTAGAAAACAAAAAAATTAGTAAAACGGAAGCAGGGGAAATACTTTTAAACTTTACAAATAACCTAGATTTAAAAGAGTATATAGAAAAAGAAAAAATAGAAAATTTTACTTTTTTAAATAAAGATTATAAAGTTAAAGTAGAAAATATTTATGCAGGAACTTTACAAAACAACAAAAACAATACAGATGAAATCTTTGTAAAAGTGGATAAATGGGAAGTACCAACCTATTTTAAAGAAGATAAAGTAGAAGCTGATATTCTTTTAAAAAATAATAAATTATACCCTCAAAGTGATTTGAGGGTAAAAACAGATTTAAAAGAAAATAGATTTTATGGGCAATTGAATAACGGTATTTTAAAAAAGCAACATGCTAAGAGCATATTTGGAAAAAATACCGTAAATTCTTTTAAAAAAAATAATGAAAGCCTAATAAAAACAGAAGTTGAACTTGATAAAGAAGAAGAAAAAATTGATTTTGAAAATGTAATTTTAAAATACTTGAATGACATTTATTTAAAAGATGTTACAGAAGATTATAAAAAACATGTCATAAATATTTTTAAAAATAATGTTTTAAGTAGTATTGATAAAGAAGGTAAAATTAGAAAATTTAAGTTTAAACCCCGTATTTTAGAAATGTTTAGTGGATATAAAAATTATGACTTAGAAGGTTATACTTTAAAAAGTATACTGAATGAAAATAAAGATTTTACACTTGTAATTTCTTCTGATACAGAATTTATCAATGTTGTAGGTCAAGATAATAAAGAAGAAACTGTATTATTAAGTAATCAGTATGCTTTTTACTGGAGTGGATATATTTATACCTTTACCTTTATTTGTAAAAAAATATATACTGCGAAGCTTGGAATAAAAACATTTTTACAACACATTTTGAGATTTATAGATAAGAATTTATTTCTTATAAATACTAGAGATAAAGGAACTAACAGAAGATTATCTGTTTGTTTACTGCACCATTTCGGCAGAGCTGATATGCAACATTATAAAGAGTTTGAAACAGTCTTTTTTAAAGGCTTTGCTACACAAATACAAGGTGGAATTGAGAGTGTGAAGCCTTTATCCATGAATATAAAATACAAAAATAATGTTAAAAACGACACTTTAGAATATAAAGTTTTTATACATTTTAGAGATACGATGGCTTATTCTAGTGGAGAAAAAAGCCTTGCAAGACAAACACAAGAGCAATTTTTTAAAAAAGTTGATGATCCTAAAATAGACAAATCTAATATGTTAAATTATTTAATTAGTAATCCTAAAGAATTTATAAATTATGCTGATATGGATGCCATAGCGACATTAGAATTAGCCTACAAATTATGGGGGTTTAATACTAAATATCCTTACACCATAGGTCAAAGTAGTGTTAATAGTTTTATAGATACTATAATGGAAAAAATTTTTGGAACTGCCATAGAAAACCCTAAAAAGATTTTTGCTTTCTTATACAATGGCAGTTTTAAAGCTGATATTGAAACTACTGATAATAATGGTAAATTGGTAAATAAAGAGATTTTTACACATTTAAGTTTAAATATAACAAACAGTTTAGCTTATTACACCAATAGTTATCATGGAGGTCTTAACCAGTGCTACACTAGAGGATACTACACTATATTGACCACCGACTTTGATTTAACCAGTGCATATCCTACCCTTATGAGTTGTGTTCCGATGGTTAATATGTTAGTACCTTTTAATGAATATATTGATATAAGTCCTGAAGAAGCTTTAGAAAAGTTAGATGAATTTAAAGAGTTTAATGTTGCTTGTGGTGTTGTAAGTTGGGATTTTAGTTTATCTAAAGAAAAAAGATATAGAAATCATGGTTGTGTTGCACAAAAAATACAGAATAATCTAGTGTTTACAAGTAAAGGTAGTAATGTTGCTGTTGCGGGAGCCGATTTATATAGAATACTTAGTCTAGGTGTTGTTACTAAAATTGAAAGATTAATAATACCTAGTACTTTGGAAGGTGAATATATTTTTAAAGATTATTATAAAAAAACTATAAAAATAAGAAATAAATTTAAAAAGATTTTTGGTAAAAAGTCTATCCAGCAAGAAATTATAAAACTAAAAAATAATAGTTTATACGGGAAAACTGCACAAGGATTAAGTGCCAGTTCTATATCTAGTTATATAAATAAAGTTAAGGTAACTGAACAAATGCCAACTTGTGATCTAACTAATCCTATTTATGCAACCTGCATAACAGCATTAGTAAGAACTTATTTAACGGATGTTATAGCACTTTTAGAAGAAAAAGAATATAAAGTATATAGTGTTACGACAGATGGTTTTATAACTAATCTTACAGATATAACTAAGTTAGATAAACTTACACAAGAAGATTATTATATAAAAGATTTTACACATAAGATTTTAGCCATTTGTAGAGAAATACAAGATAATAAAGATTTAAACTCCATTTGGGAAGTTAAACATACTAATACATCCTTTTTTAATATAACAACTAGAGGAAATTTTGCTATTAATACAGAGGGAGTTCTTGCTTGTGCTGGAGCAAAAGTATTAAAAGAATTTAAAAATAGAAATACTATTTTGCACTACTTACTTAAATATAACGGTAAGGTACAAGATAAATTCTTGAAGCTTACTACACTAAGTGAACAACTTTTAAATGAAGAAGTTTTAAGTGGTGTTATAATACTAAAAACTAATTTTTATATAGAATATGATGGTAAGAACATACCAATAATAGATACTTGTAAAATAGTAGACTGCACTATAAAAAATAAAACTTTTAAAGTACTGAATTTTGAAACTAGACAACCAGCAGATAAAGAAGAATATTTAAGTTTTAAAAGACTTCTTAAAAAATATAAGAATGCTACTTATAATGTTGAAACTTTTTATAAATTAATGCAAGAATTTAATAGTACTGAAGATAATACTATTATAAATAAAGTTAAAATTCCTAAAAATACGGAGTATAAAGAAGTTAAAAACTTCTTAACTAACTATATAACAACAAATATAAATACTAAAATAATTAAATTTTTTAAGGATTATACTAGGCAGGAAATAATAGAATTTTTAAATATAAATTTTTTAGAACATAACAATAAAAAATTAACAAAAAATATTTACGAAAATATCCAAAGAGAAATAAAAAAACAAAGTGAAGCTAAAAAAGAAATAAAAAAATTTGAAGCTGATTACATAGAATTAAAGATATTAGAATATATAAAAACTAAAAAATAAGGTATACTATTATATCACTAGGTCTTATAAAACTTGTTAAACGACTTCTTAGGGGGTCGTTTTTTTTCTTCTTCCATTAATTTTTTTGATTTTTATATAATATTTTTTAATTTTATGCTAAAATGAAATTAGTTAATTACATGTAATTAACTAACTTAATAGCGATAATGCTAAAGCAT
>CAUTAF010000020.1:0-8059 GCA_963536495.1 uncultured Eubacteriales bacterium | reverse complement strand
AGATGAGTTAGATAATCTTGTTAAACAGTTAGAAAAACTAATAGAAGATACTAAAAATAATCCATTTGATACTAAGAATAAAATAGATGTAGATAATCTTAAAAATAACTATTTACCTGGTAAAGTAACTGAAAAAGATAATATAAAAACTTCTTATGATAATACAACAAGTGATACTGAATTAGTAAAATTAAAAGAAAAAGTAAAAGAAATAATAGATGATATCAAAAAAGAAATAAATAAACTAAGAGATAAAGCAAGTTTTATAGAACTAGATAAAGAAATAGAAAAAGAAATAGATGAAGATTTTTATTTAGAAGATACAGTTAAAGTATTAAAAGATAAGATAAAAGAAGCTAAAGACTTAGATAGAAATAATTCTACACAAGAAGAAGTAGATAAGTTAACTAAAGATATAAAAGACTTAAGAGATAAGTTAGTTATAAATAAAAGTAAATTAAAAGAAAAAATAAAAGACCTAGAAGAAGTACTAGATAGTGGAAAATATAATGAAGAAGAGTTTCAAAAATTATTAAAACAAGCTAAAGACTTATATAATAAAGAATCTTTTACTAAAAAAGAAATGTTAGACATTATAGAAAATATAGACAATTTATTAAGTATAAAAGAAAGTTTAGTAAATCCGAAAACTGGAATAAAGACATATAGTTTAATAATACTATTTATAATATTTGTAAGTTATATAGTAGTTAAGAGAAATAAAAACTATGTAAGATAAAGTTAAAATAACTTTATCTTTTTTCTTGCTTATATATATATATATATATAATAAAGATAATAGAGGTCTCTTATGAAAAATAAAAAGTTATTAATTGTTTTTGTAGTGTTATTGGTATTAATAACATCTTTTTTATTATTTATCTTAAAACCAAATACAAATAATAAAAAACTAAAAGAGTTAAATTATAATGTAACTTATAAAGAAGCTTTTCCAGATGAAAACTTAAGAAGAGGAGTTCTTCTTTGTATAATGAGAAATAAGTGTGGAGAAGACCAATATAATTCTGGAGCATATGATTACAATATTTATAAGGAACATATGGAAGATGCTAATTATATAAAAAAATATTATGAAACAAAGGATTATCAAGAAAATCCTGATTTTGGAGCAATAATTACAGAAGAACAACTTGAACAAAAAGAAAAAGAAAAAATCTCTAAAGAAGATTTAGATAAGTTAAGGATTTTAATACCATACGATTATAAAAATACTGTTTATACTTTAGAAGGTGTAGAATATTTATCTAATTTAAAAGCAGCTTTATCAGGTAATTTATACCTAGATAATGATAATATAGACTTTAGTTACAATAAAAATTTGGAAGTTATTTATTTTAATCAATCTGGTACAATTTCCAAAACTATAACAAATATAACTTTTCCTCAAAATAATAAAATAAAACATATCATTGGAAAAAGATATGATGGAAATTTAGATTTATCTAATTTTAAATTCTTAGAAACATTTGAAATGTCTCACTCTTATATAGAAAATATATTTTTACCTAAAAGCTTAAAAATATTAAATTTAGAAGATAGCGGTATAACTACTATTGATTTAACAAATTCAGTTAATTTAGAAGAACTAAAGTTGGAGAAGAATCCTATTAAAACAATTAATTTAACTAAATTATTAAAATTAAAAACTATAACGCTTTCAATATCTAATTTTAAAAAAAATATAGACTTTACTAATAATCTTAATTTAGAAAATGTAGAATTATTTGGTTATTTTTCTGTTTTTAAAGAAAATAATAAAATAGATTTTAGTAAAAATATTAATTTAAAAACACTTAAATTAGAAGACAATAAGATAAAAACTTTAGATTTAAAAAATAATGTTAATTTAAAGACACTTAGAGTAACTGGAAGCGAGTTAGAAAGTTTAGAGTTAGAAAATAATGTTAAACTAGAAATATTAAATTTAAGTAAAAATAACATTACAGAATTAGATATCAGCAAAAATATAAATCTAAAAGAACTTATTGTAAACAAAAATAAAATTTCAAATTTAAAATTAACTAGTGAAAAAATAGAAAAATTAGATTTATCAGACAATAAAAATTTAAAAAATATTGATGTTAGAAACTTAGGAAATTTAAAGTATATTAATTTAAATGATACAACATTAAAAGAAGATACAATAGATTTTAGTCATAACCCAAATTTAGAAGAAGTATATATTGAAGGTGATTCTATTAAAATAGATAATTTAGATTTTAGTAATAATCCGAATTTAAAGGTACTAAAAGTCTTAAGTCAATTAAAAACATTAAATATAGAAAAAAATACTCTTTTAAATAATGCAACTTTAAAAATAGATAATAATCATATAACTAATATAAAATTTCCTACAACTTTAATAGATGGAACAAATCAAACAATTTATTTAAAAGTAAAAAAGGATACTGATGTAGAAATTCCAGTATATTTAAATAATGAAAAATTATATATATCAAACAGAAGTTTTTTTACAAGACAAGGAGATAAATATAGGTTTAATGAAGTAGGAATTTATAAAGTAAGCTTATCAAAAACAATAAATAACTTTTCTTATTATCTTTATATTAATATAGAAGTAACAGAAGATGATGTTGATTTTGTTCCATCGATAGTAGATCAAAAAGCAGCAGGATATATGCCTTTAATTAACGAAGAAATAAAAGTAGATGATATAAAAAGAATAATTAAAAATTTACCAAAAGATATTAAAGACTTTGAAATAATTTCTCCAAATCCTACAAAGTTTGAAAAAAAAGGTAAAAATATTCTGAAAATAAAAATCGTTTTTAATGATAATAAAACAAAAACGTTTGATATACCAATTAATATATATGAACCAAAATATAATTATTTTGATTTTAGTCATCAAATTAATGATGAAGAAGAAAAATTTGATTTTTCTAAAAGTCCTGATCCAAGTAATAAAAAATTTTATATACCATGTGGAGTTAATTTAATTGAAAGAAAAAATATAGAATATATAAGAAAACGTCGTACTCCCCCTGGTTTACCTTCACCTCCTTGTGGTTGTGATGAAGAAGAAAATTTTATTAAAATAGAAGATGTTAAACCTATAAGCTATGAATATTTTGATTTACCAAAAGGTTTAAATGCTGATTTTAATGGATTATCAGGAAAAATAGATTATGAATTTAAAGAAAATGAAAAAGAACATAATTTTTATATAAAATATAAAGAAATAGGTAATGTTTATACTATAGAAGAAAATATTAAATTAAAATTATTAAGAGATAGAGATTTTGATGGTATACCAGATATAAATGATGATGATGTAGATGGAGATGGGTTTACTGATATAGAAGAACTTGCTAAAGGAAGTAACCCATATGATAAAAATTCAACACCTAATAATGTTATTAACGTTTTACAAGATACAGAAGCATCAAGATTTAAACCAATAATAGAACAAAAAGATTATAAACCTTTATTTAATGATAAAATAACAAGTGAAGAAATTAAAAAAGTAATAACTAACTTACCAGTTGATATAAAAAATCTTGAAATTCTTAAAATTTTTCGTTCAAACACAAGTGAATATACCAAAATAAAAGTAGCTGTTTCTATAACTTTTAAAGATAATAGTAAAAAAGAATTTGATATACCCATTAATACTTATAAAGAAGAATTTTTAACTTCAAGATTGAAATTAGAGTATAAAACTATATTAGAAGGAAAAAAATTAGATGTTAATATATCAAGAATTTATGATAAAGAAGAACATATTGATGAGAATAATTTTATAAAATATGTTAAAGATAAATATAAATATTACTCATATAGAGAATATTACGGAGAATTACCTAATGGATTAATTTATAACTCGAACTCTGTAAATGGAGTAATAGATTATAATTTTTATGGAAATAATGAAGAAAAACATTTTAATATAGATTATTTTGAAATATCTAATCATTATGGTTTTAATATGACTAAATTTGAAATAGGACTTTTAAGAGATACAGATAAAGATGGAATCGCAGATAAAGATGATGATGATAAAGATGGAGATGGAGTAAGTAATGACATTGAAATTGCAAACGGAAGTGATCCATATAATAAGAATATAATACCAGGTATGAGTAAAAAAGAAGTTTTAAATGTACTTGTTAATGATTTAGAAAAATTAATTAACGATAGTGAAAATAATAGTTTTGATACTAAGAATAAACTAGATGTAGATAAATTTAAAGCAGAAAAGTTACGTCATGCAATAGAATTATTAAAAGAAACTAAAGAATCATATAATAATACAACACTTGATGATGATATAGAAAAATTAATAAAAAAAGTTAGAGAAGAAATCGAATTTCTAAAAGAACAGTTAAATTATGTAAAAGATAAAGCTAATTTTGAAGAGTTAGATAAAGAATTATCAAATGTTTTAGAAAAAGAAGATTATTATGATGAAGAAATATTTAAAGAATATTTGGAATTAATAAAAGCAGCTAAAAATTTATCTAGAGATACTGCAACACAATATGAAGTATATAAATTATGGAAAGATTTAGTGGATAAAAGAGAATCTTTAAAATTAGATAAAACAAAATTTCTTAATCAAATAGAAGAAATAAATGAAAAATTATCTAATGTAAAATGTACAGATAATGAATGTAGTTATATAAAAGAAAAAATATTAGAATTATATAACGGATCATTAAGTTGTGAATATCTTACAATAGAAGAAATAATAGAAATAATAAATAAATCTAATAAATTACTTAAAAATTATAAATTTACTAATCCAAATACTGGAATAAAGACATATAGCATAATAATATTATTAATAATATTTATTAGTTATATAGTATTTAAGAAAAAGAAAAGTTATATAAGATAAAGTTAAAATTAACTTTATCTTTTTTTTAGAATAAATTTAGTAAAAACTCAGCAATTTATCAGCAATATAGTTATATACTTTAATCATGAAAGGAGATGATAATTTAAAATAAATAAACTACATAACAATATAAAACAATAATTAAATACTAAATAAAAACTAAAAATATAAATTATAAAGGAGGAGTATATAAGAAGATAAAATGAAAAGAAAAATTAATTATATATAATAAATTGTATTTATTATATAGAGCTTTAAAAGATAAAGAATGGTTATTTAACTAAAGAGATAAAACAATAATAAAAATTTATATATAATTAATGTCACAAAAATCCATACCTATTAAAAAACATTAAATTAATAATTTATTTAATAAAAGCAGTCATTGACTGCTTTTTAATATTTCAGTAAATTCTCAAGAAAAACATATATAATAATATAAAAGAGGTAGAAATGAAAAAAATATTACTAGTAGAAGATGAAATAAAAATAGCTAATGCAATTAAAAGAGGGTTAAAATATGAAGGATTTGAAGTTAGTATTGCAACTGATGGAGAAGAAGGTTTAGAACTTGGAAAAACTTTAGATTTTGATTGTATAATACTAGATAGAATGCTTCCTTTAAAAGAAGGTGTAGAAGTATGTAAAGAACTTAGAAAAAGTAATATTAAAACTCCTATAATAATGTTAACTGCAAAAAGCGGAGTAAATGATAAAGTAGAAGGACTAGATGCAGGAGCAGATGATTATTTAGCTAAACCATTTAGTTTAGATGAACTTTTAGCAAGAATTAGAGCAGTTCTTAGAAGAGGAAGTTCTCTATTAAACGATGTATTAAAAGTTGGAGATTTAACATTAAATACTTCTACATTTGAAGTAAAAAGAAGTGGAATACTTATTAATTTAAGTAAAAAAGAATATGACTTATTAGAATATTTTATGATAAATGCTAATAAAACTATAAGTAAAGAAAAATTAATTAATCATGTATGGGATTATGATTCTGATATACTTTTAAATACAGTAGAAGTATATATAGGTTATTTAAGAAATAAAATAGATAAACCGTTTAAAGATAAGAAGATGCTTCAAACAGTTAGAGGTTTCGGTTATAAATTAGAAGGAGAAGTAAAATGATTAAAAGAAATAAAGCATATTTAAAACTTACATTTATGTATGCTTCTATATTATGTTTTGTAAGTATTATATTTAGTACGATTATCTATTCAAATACAGTTAATTCTTTTAATATAAGACCAATAAAGTCTGTTCAGTCTGAAGCTATAATAAAAAGAGATAATGAAATAAAAAAAGAGATGTTATTTCATTTAATAGTACTTGATAGTATCATTATTATTTTAGGTACTATAGGTAGTTATTTTTTATCTAAAAAAACATTAAAACCCATTGAAGAAAATTTAAATTTACAGATGGAGTTTATATCTAATGCATCTCATGAACTTAAAACTCCAATAACTGTTATAACTATGGAAAATGAAGTTTTATTAAGAGAAAAAAATCATAGTAAAGAAGAACTTTTACATCAGATAAAAAGTAATTTAGAAGAAGTTACTAGTTTATCAAAATTAGTTAATATTTTACTTGAACTTGCTAGAAATAATAAAATAACTTTAGAAAAAATAGAAGTAATAGATGTAGTAAATAATGCTTGTGATAAGCTAAAAGTACTTTCTAAGAAAAAGAATATTACTATTTTAAATAATATAGATAATTTAAAAATACTTGCTAATAAAGATATCTTAGAAGAAGTAATTGTAATTATATTAGATAATGCTATAAAATATAGTGATAAGAATACTACTATTAAAATATATAGTAAAAATAGTAAAATATTTATAGAAGATGAAGGAATAGGTATTAAAGAAAAAGATTTAAAATATATATTTGATAGATTTTATAGAGCAGATAAATCTCATTCTACTGAAGGTTATGGTCTTGGTTTATCTCTTGCTAAACATTTAGCAGAGAAAATGAAATTAAAAATATCAGCATATAACAATAAAGAAAAAGGATCTACATTTGTTATAGAATAGATTTATATTAATATATAAGTCTTTTTTATTTGTTTAATATAGTAAAATAACATATAATATTTAAAGGGTGTTTTATGCTAAAAATAATTAATCTAGAATTTAAAAATATCTTAAAAAACATTGATATTGAAGTAAGAGATAACGAAATAGTAAGTGTTATAGCAGCAAATAATGTAGGTAAGACATTGTTATGTAATATAGTTAATACTACTATAAAAACTACTTCTAATATTTTTTTAAACGACTATGAAATTAATTTAAATAAACATAATTATTTAAGAAGAATTAGTTTTATACCTGAGTCTTTCTTTTTTATTAATGACTTAGTATATCAAGAAATAAAAATGCCTTTATATAATCTTAATTTAAATATAAAAGAAATTAATGAAAAGTATGAAGAAGTAATAAAGTTTTTAGATATTAATTATCTTAGTAATAAAACAATTAAAGAATTAAGTGTTTATGAAAAGTTTTTAGTTTTTTTAGCAAAAGCTTTAATAACTAAACCTAAATTAATAATAATAGATGATGTTTTTAAATCAATTGATAAAGAAGATTATAAGAAAGTATTTATTCTTTTAGAAAAAATAAAAAAAGATTGTTCTGTATTAATAACTTCTATTTATTTTGATCCTATTTTATATAGTGATTATGTTTATTATTTAGAAGATAAAACGATAAAATATAAAGGTAAAAAAGAAAAAATCTTTAAATTAGATAATGAATTAGTAAAAGGTAATATTAAGATTGATGATGTTATTTTATCTTCGTTAGCACTAAACTGTTATGAAGTTATGAATAAAGTTGTAAGAGATAAAGAAGAATTGGTGGATATATTATGGTAGTAGCTATACTTGATAAAAAAGACTTAAATAATAAATATCTAGAATTAAATATAGATACTAAAATAGATATAAATAAAATATATATGGACATAATAAAATCTATTGATATTAAAGTTAATTTAGATTATTTATCACTTTCAGATAAAGTAGTGTTATTAATAGCAAATATAACTAATTATAAAGAAAAAAATATTAAAATAAATAAATTATTTAGATATTTAGATACCAAAAATACTAAGAAAGTAATAGAATTTTTAAAAAAACAAAAAAATAAAAAT
>CAUTAF010000019.1:0-9650 GCA_963536495.1 uncultured Eubacteriales bacterium | reverse complement strand
GCATAATTGAAACAAATGAATACGATGGAGAATCTTATTTAAAAAAGAATGAAAAATTAAATTTAATATTATATGGAGTATGTTTATCTTTACCATTATTTTTAAAAATAAGTGATAGGACCGATATGTTTTATCATGCTTGTAATACTACATTTGATTTATTAGGAACAGTGTTAAATTTATATAATTATGATCTTGATAATGAAAATAAAATGTTTTGGGAAAGTGAATATATAAAAAAGGAAGGAAATAAAGAAATTTTTAATTCTTTCTGCAAATATTTAAATGAAACAGATTATAGTATGATTAATAGCAATATTGGACAAACTATTAATATGTTAAGTAAAAAAGATAATGATTATTTATATGGTAATCAACTTCCTAAAATTACTATGTATTCATTAATAAACAAAGTATTTTATGAAAATGAAGTTAAAAATGGATTTTTTGATGTAGAAACTTTTATTGAAAATGAAAGAACAGCATTTTTAAATAGTGAAAAATATGCTGAAATAATAGAAAATGAGGATGCTTATGAAAGTACAAATTATTTTGTTCCATCATTTTCAATAGGAAGAATTCATTTACCTTCTGATAATAAAGCTAAATTTACTAGAAAAACTGGTAATAAAACTTATATAAATACATTAATGAAAAATAGAATTATTGCCAATAATGATCCTTTTCAAAATATTTTAAATATATCAAAAACAATTAAGGAAAATTTAGATAATTTATTTCCAGATTATTATGTATTAATAAATTTAACCACAACAACAGAAGAAAATAAATCAAAAGAAGTTTATTTACAAGTTAAAAATATTGTTAGTATTTCAATTAGCAAAAATCCAAAAACTAAAGTTAAAACCGCTATTATAAATATATCAACTCCTAATAAAAATACTTTTAATTTTGGAGATGGAGCTTTTTCTGTTAAAACCATGGAAGATGGAGATATAAAATCATATATTATAAAACCAGGAAATGAAATAAGAATAATGTTAGGATATATATTTGATGATGCTTATTCTATATTTAATTGTATGATTGCTAGTTCACAAGAAATAGGTAATACAACTGTAATTACTTGTGTTGATTTTGCTTCTACTCTTCATAATGTAATCCCATATAATTTAAATTTAAATAATGAAACAATTTTAGCTCACGATATAAAACAAGAAGAATCTAATAAAGAAACAAATAATGTTGCTAAAAAACCAGAAAACAAACCATTAACTGCATCAGAAATAGAAGAAGCTAATATGACAGCTGGGGCTAGTTTACCTGATGATAAACATGAAAAAAATCAATATTGGCAATTAGTTATTAATAAGTTATCTGGAATAAATAATCCTAATGGATATTTATTTGAAGCATTCAATTCTAGACTTTATCAAACTTATTTTCAAATAGGGACCAGTTCATTTTCTGTTGCAACCATTTTAATGATGTCACAATTAAGAGATAATGTTTCTAAATATTTTTCTAATCAATTTAAAGAAACTAGTTTGAGTAGAGATACAAATATGTTAGCTTTAACTTTATTTAATAAAGAAAATTTAACAAAAGCTTTAGGAACATTTGTAAACGCTGAAGATATTGAAAATGTTGCAAGTATAGGAAATTCATTAAAAAATATTTATCCTATTGATATAGATTATGAAACTTATGGCTATATAAAACAAGATGGAACTAACAAAAATACTATGTCTGATGTATATTTAAAAAATAAAAATACTAATAAAATTAACAATGAAAAACCATTTGAATATAATCCTAACAATTACTCTTCTAATTATATAAGACAACCTCTTGATTATCTTGAAGTTAAAATTCCTGGTGGAGTTTTTGGAGCAATTAGAAAAAACAAAGATGGTTCAACAAGAAAACATTTGGGTGTGGATTATAAAAATTCTGTATTGATGATAAAAGGAAGAACAAATCTTATATATTGTGTAGCTAATGGAGAAGTGCTTTCTAATAATGATAAAAAAAATGCTGCTGGAAATTATGTAGTTATATTACATAATGGAGGTTTATTTGCAACAATGTATGCTCATATGGAAAAACCTTGCTCTATAAAAAAAGGTTCAACTGTTTATAGAGGAGATATTTTGGGAAGAGTTGGTAATAGTGGAGGACCTTTTGATAAACACTTACATTTCCAAGTAATGCTTTATAAAAAACACCCAATGGCAAAACAAATATATGAACAAATAAAATCTAAAGGAACGGATAAAAGACCATTAGCTTTAGATAAATCAGGTGATTTTTATTATTTGGATCCAACATTATTTTTTAGTACAAGTAATCCTTATTATATTAGTGTTTTTAATGATAGTATTTCTGGTAATCTAAATAATAAAGAAAATAATAATCAACAAAAAACAAATGTAACAAAAACAACAGATGGAGAATATGAAAATAAGTTAAGAGAGCATATCATTTCAAGCGAAGGTTTCGAACATAATCTATATAAAGATAAAGATTCTCAATCAATAGGTTATGGATTTTTAAAAAGAGGTGCTGGGACTAACAAAGAAATATTTTCAGAAGAAGATTATCAAAAATATTTTGTTAGAAAAGAATATATGAGTAAGAAAAAAGCTGATGAAATTTTAGATAAAGCTATAGAAGTTTATTCGAGGGCTCCTAAGAAATATTTTAAAAATAATTGGGATAAATTAGATAATAATATAAAAATAGCTTTAGTTGATATGAATTATCAAGGTTGGTTTAAAAGTTTAGCTCAAACAACAGATTTTATTGATAACATTTCAAAAGGAAATTTAGAAGAAGCTATAGATGCTATAAAAAATTCTAATTATTACAAACAAGATAAAAGAAGAGCTAATAAAAATATTGAATTAATAAGGAGTGCGTTATAATAATGTCTGATATTATAGAAAATAGAGATTTTGACCCTAATATTCCGTTTTTTCCAAACAGAAATATAATTTCGTATAAAGTCCATAATAATTCCGATTCTAAATCAGAAATTCAAAATGAAAATGATGTTGTTGTTTCAAAGCATTTGGTGAGTAATAATTTTATAGCTGATGGCTCTGATGTTAAATTAAAAATGAAATTTACAAATAATACCTTTCCAGAAGTTATGAATTTTTATGAAAATTTAGTTCTAACTTCTGCATGGGATGTTAGAGAAAATGCAGATTATGAAACACTACTATTGTGTCGTTCTCATTTATTTTACAATACAATAAAATATAAATGGAAAAATAATTCAGTTTTTAATGATTTATTAAATAAAATTAACAAAGAAGAAAATGAAGAAAATAATGATTTAGAAACAACTCCAATTAAAAATAAAAAAATAGAAAGTAAGAATAATACTTCAAATCCATTAAGATTATTTAATGATGCTTTTAATCACTCTATTCAAGAAAAATATATTGACGTAGCTTATGATTTCAAACCAGAAGAAAATAAAAATAACGAAGAACAAGGTATATTTTCTAATTTTGAAAAAAATCTTTTTAGAAATGGTTCAAGAAAATTTAGTGAAAATCATTTTGCTATTAGTAAAATAAATTTAATTTCTCATGATATAAAAATAAATAATACTGCCAATTCTGTTTCTACTGTTACCAGTGATGATGAAGACAAAGAAGATAAAATAATATTAAGTGTTGTTAATAGTAGTGTGATAAATGATATTATAGAAAAACCAATACCAAATGTATTAAATAGTATTGGAGAAGAAATAACAAAAGATAATTTCCTAATACAAGGAGATTATATGGCTACTCAGTTAATTAAAGAACTTGAATTGACATATCAAGGAACTATTACTATTCTTTATAATAAAGATATTCAAATAGGAGATTTAATTACTTTAATAGATGAAACAGCTTCTTTGCAAGGAATATTTAAAATAATGTCTTTTGAACATATTTTAGATACAAGAGGTTTAATAACTATTTTAAAAGTTTGTGCTTCTTTCGAAATAAGAGATCCTGTTGTTGATACTTATAGTAATGATATTTCTTATAAATTAATGGAATCTTTTAAGGAAAATGTAGCTGGCGGTTTAGATGAGTCTGATAGTTATATTGTTAATAAAGTATTTGCTTATTATATGAAATATATAACACATTCTGAAAAATATACTAATTTTAGATATGTTTTTTTTGAAGATGGAAAAGGAACAAGTAATATTGGAGATATAGCTACTGAAAGAAGTAGATTAACTTTTACTCCAACAATTATTCCTATAAGATTTTATCCAATGCTAAAAAAAGGTATAATGCAAATACCAGATAATTTAGAAAAAGCTTTTGGATATCAAAATGCTTATTATCAAGAAGGTCTCTTTAAATATTTTTCAAATTTCTTTTCTATAAAAATAAGAAACGCTTTAAGAAGCTTTGGAAAAACCATGGTTAAAGCTGTTGTTTTTTTAGCAGATACTATTGCGGAAACATTAAGTTTTGGATTGAGTAATTTATTAAAATCTATGTTTGGTGTAACTCAAAAACATTCAGATGAAGGTATTATTGGAGAGATAGATGTAGATAGAAATGAATTTAAAACAACTCCTTATAGTCCGTACGGAAGTATTACTTCAAATAATCTTGGTAGAAAATTTAATTTTACAGTAGCTTTTTTTAATACTCAATTGCAAAGTACAGATAATTTAAATAATAATTTTCCTATAAAAGACAAAGATAAAGCAATAAAAAATTTATCTTTTAAAGAAAACACAGTTAAAAATTATATAACCGAAACTTTCGATATGACTTTAATGGTTGAAATATATGATGGTTTCAATAAGGAAGTTGATGGAACAAAATTAATTTCTGATTATACATATAAAAATTACATTAAAAATATAGAACCAGAAAATAGCAATAGTGAAGTTTTAGGACCATTATTTACAAATCATCATGGTTCAGAATATGGAGTTATTTTTTCAAAAAATAAAAATAAAATTTCTAAATTACATAAAAGTGGAGTTATTGAAAAAGTAGTAATAAGTAAAGATAATAATGGAAATTTAAAAACAGAGCCAAGAGAAAGATATTTCGTAGAAACAATAATAGATATTTCTGAACTAAATATGCCAGTTTCAGAATTACATATTTTTTGGTTTCATAATTTCTATGGAGCTTCAGATTATGATGTAGATGACATTAGTGTTAGAAGAAAATTTATTAGTAATATATTGAAAGTAATGCAACAAAGGTTAAATGAAAATAAAGGAAATGTAGCTACTGTACTTATGGGTGATTGTAATTTGCAATTATTTAATTTTGGAGAAAAAGGAGTTAAAAAACATATAGGTGATAGTGTTTTAAATAATTATTATTATGTTCTTCCAGAGGCATATAAAGAATCTTTATATGTAAAATTAAGCGAAGCTACTACAATAAATACAAAAGGTGAATTAAAAAACGCTTTTGATAATATAGTAGTTTCTAAAAATTTAATAGAAGGAGAAATGTCTAATTATTTTTATACTTCTATTTATAATTATCCAGTTGAAAATAAAAGAATTGTTAGTGATCACATTCCAATTTATATTGGATTTAAAAGATAGGTGTTAGATGAATAAAAATATTAAATTTGGTATTATAAAAGATTTAAAAAATGAAAACTTTTTATTTGGTGGAATAGCATATTTAAAAAATGAAAAGATTTTTAAAAATGGGAAATTTATAGACAATGAAAATATTGTTGATTTTATATCCGGTATAGATAAAAGTTCAGCAAAAATAAATATGAATTTTGCTTTTGCTAAACAAATAGAAGAAATAAAAAACAAAAGAAAAGATTTGGATGAAAGAAAAACTGAAAGATATCAAAATATAAAAATAAATGAATATTTTAAAGAAAAAAGGAACTCTATATTAGATATAGTTATGATTGCTCAAACTCCTATCAAATATGATGATACAGAATTAGTTGCTAAATTTTCTTTAATATATTTTGAATTAGAATCTGGAAAAAGTATAGGTTTTTTTGTAAATAAAACATTAGCGAGTATATTGTTTACTCAAGTAGGTGATTAAAAAAATGGCTAAATTTAAATTTGATGGAGATGTAGAAGTCAACGGAAATATAAAAAGCAAAAGTTCAAATACTGTTATTGAAAAAAAAGAAGAAAATTATAATCAATGGGAATTTTTTAAAAAAGTAGATGGTCTTTTAACAGACCAAATTCAAAAGATGGTAAATATACCATCTACTCTTTTTACTCCAGCTTTTTCATTACCTTCTAAATTAATGTTTTCTAATGTTGCTAAAGTGATAGCAATTATAAAAGGAGTAATTCATAAATTTAAAAAAATAGATGAGGCACTCCATCAAAACAGAAATGAATCTAGTAAAAGAAAAAAAATGGTTAAGTTAGCAATTTTAAATGGATTTGAAAAAAATAAATGGATTGTTAATTATTACAAGAAAGAAAATAAAGGTGATTAATAATGTTATTTTCAATTAATGAAGACGGAGATTTAGATATAGATAATGGTAAATATTTTTCAGATTTTGTTATGTCTGATAAAATAGAAACAGATTATAGAATATCAAGAACTTTATTGTTAACTCATTTTATACATAAAAAATGGTTAGAAAAAAATTTTATTTTATATAAAAGAAATAACTTTTCTGATTCTGAAATTAGAGAAATGATTCAAAAAAAAATAAATGATACTTTTCAAAACTATCAAAATTTATTAAATTCAATTAATTTTCATTTTACTAACAATAAAAGTTCTTTAAATATAATTTTTTATAAAAAAGAAAAAGAACAAAATAAATTGCTTTTGCATAAAGAAATTATAATTGGTTAAGGAGTAAAAATGTACAATATAGAAAATGGAAATTTTAATATTTTTTTAGAAAAAATATCTGAAAAACTTGGATTTAAAATAGATAATTCTAGTTTTGATTATGATATTTTGAAAAGTTTATTCGAAGTTAACGTTTCTTTTAAAAAAGAATATGAAAAAATATTAGATGGAGTAATTTTTGAAAATTTAAAAGGTAAAGATTTGGATAAATTTTTGTCATTTTTTAATATAATTAGAAAAAAAAATAACAATGATGAGTTATATACATTAGTTCTAAAATTTAATACGAATAACAATTCTTTTATTGTAAAAGAAGGTTGTGTAATAAACATAGATAATAATAGTTATAAAAATATTAAAAATACTTCTATAGGTAATGAAAAAGAATTTTTAATTGTTCAAAAAATATCTAAACAAGAAATAGTAAAACAAATTATAGGAAATAATGGTTCCATTATATTTGATGAAAATTATGTTTCTGTTGATTCTGGTAACATAAAAGATATTTCTTCAAACTTAATTTTTTTAGGTTTTAATATTAATAATGTTGAGCAAGAAACAGATTTTGAATTTCTAGAAAGAGCTAAAAATATTTTACAATCTTATGGGTATAACAATAAAGAAAAAATTAAATTTGAAATATTAAAAGATGAAAGAATAAAAAATATTAAAATTAGAGAAAATGACAATGTAACTGAAATTATAATTTATCAAAAAGAATTATCTAAAATAGATGAAATAGTAAATTCTAATAAACATCTAGTTGATTATTATAAAAACTCTATTGTAGAGTTAGTTAATCCAAATTTATATATGTTTAATATAAAAAACATAAAAGAACAAATATATTATGTTGCATATAATGAAGAAATAATAAAAGAACTGGAAGAATATATGAAGAATTACTTTAATTCTGTTTTTGTTGAAAATGATAATATAATTTTTAGTAGAACAGATTTTATAGTTGAATTAAAAAAATTTTTTTCAAATAGACCTCAAATACAATTAAATTATGATTTAATCGAAATAGAATACCAATTTTTTTATAAAAATAATTATCAAGATTTTATTTATTCAAAAATACTTGATAGTGAATTAAAAATAAAAGATGAAAATATAATTTCATTTGGAAGTGTGAACTAATGGCAAATATTATAACAGAGATTTTTTTTAACGGAATAACTAATGGAATAGATAAAAAACATAGCACAACAAAAGAATTATTTTCTACGTTTGCAAGCAACGAATCAGATACTTTAAATAAAATTAAAATTATTTCAGATGATTTATTATTCAAAGATTCTGAAAATGATATTTTAGTTAAATGTAAAAACGAAGAACAAATAACAAAAACATTAAAAAAATTTAGTTATAAAGAAATAAAAAAAGAAAATTATCCTTTTTCAGAATATAATTACGCTGGCGGAGAAAATGAAGTAAAATATATAAAAAATTTTGAAGATTTATTTCCAGAAATAATCAAAATTAAAGATAGAGAATTTAAATATTTTTATGAAAATTCATTTTTAGTTTTGTATAATAATGAAACTGGAAAAACTGAATATTTTTTTAATATATACAATTTAAAGATTCAAGATATTAAAATAGATAATCAATTATTTGTTTATATTTTATACAAATATAAAAACAAGCAATACTTGGCAAAAACTCATTTGGCTAAAGAATTTCTAAAATATAATGAAGAAAATTCACACTTTAAAATAAAAGAATTATTTTTTAATATTTTAATACAAGATGATACTGATAAGTTTTATAAAGAAATACTTTTTATAAATGGAAATGAAATTTATTTATTAAATGACAAAATAAAACAAATAAAATTATATAAAAAATATTATTTTATAGATGGTGAGTTTATTTATTTTAATCATCACGGAGAGATGAAACAATATAAAAATTATTTTTTAGAAGAAATTCAAGTAGAATATAATAATTTATACAATTATTTAAATTTTTTAGGTTTAAATAATTTTAAAATTAAAAATAGAAAAATCTCTACATATGAAAAAGAAACATTTTTAAATATCTTCAAAAATAAATTTGATAACACATTTAATGGTGGAACAAATTATTTTATAATAAAAAATCATTATGAAAACGTAAATGATAAAGAAAAAAATATATTCAAACTGAATCCAGATTTTCACATCAATCATACCGATAATTTTTTTAATATAACAGGTAATTTTAACTACAAAATGGAAAAAGGGCATTATAAAATTAATATAAATAAAAATTCTGTTACTTTATTAAGAAAAGAAAATAATATTTACAAAATTTTAGATGAAATAAAAATATCTAATAATGATACTTTTTATTTTTATCAATTAAAATTTCAATTAGTTTCTTTTGATTTTCCAAAAAATTATATTTTTGAAATAAATGTAACTGATGAGTATCCATATAAGCAACAAAAAATAAAAAAAGATTTTAAAAAGATTCATTCTTCTAAAAGCAATGTTGAGTATTTTTTAAATAAAGAAGATAGTGAAACTTTTGATATTGCTTATGTAAAAAATAATTCTATTTGTTTTAAAAATTTATTTAATTGGAGTAAAAAGGATTTTTTATTTAATTCAATAAAAAGAAAAATAAAAGCTGGAGAAAAATTTGATTTAAATGGAATAAAAAATTTTTATATTGATTCTAGTTATGAAATTAAAAATAATTTTTTATTTCCTAGAAATAATTCTACAATAACTTATACAAATATAAATGATTATAAATTTGAATTAATAAATAATAAAAACCATATAACTGATTTTTGGATAAATAACGAAAATAAAATTTTATATTTTAAAAAAAATAAAAACC
>CAUTAF010000018.1:0-9761 GCA_963536495.1 uncultured Eubacteriales bacterium | reverse complement strand
AATTCCACTATCTTAAAATAATAAAACTCTCAATAATATAGATAAATTCTAAGTTACAATAAAACAAGTACTTTTTGTCAATTAAAACAATTCAACAAATATTCTTAATTCCACTATCTTAAAATAATAAAACTCTCAATAATATAGATAAATTCTAAGTTGTAATAAAACAAGTACTTTTTGTCAATTAAAACAGTACCTTATATATTGACAGTACTGTTTTATTGAAGTATAATAGTAATATCTTAAAATATAGGAGTGGAAAAAGTGAAAAAAAATGACATTGTAAAATATAACAACGACTTGAATAAGTTGAATATGTCAACTTTAAAAGATAAAGAACTAGAGCTATTTTATGCTATTTGCTTAGAATTAAAAGAAAAAGGGATTGATGTTATAACCATAGATATTACAGAATTTAGAAAAGAATTTAATATTCCACAAGTCAATAAAAAAAGATTTAATGAATATCTTGAAAATGTCCAAGATAAGTTTTTAAGTCTTAAATATACTTTAAAAACAGAAAAAAGAATAAAAAAAGGAACTTTCTTTTATGATTTTGATGCTGACTTAACTACTAATAAAATGATAATAAGAGTTAATCCTGAATACTCTTATATTTTAAATGGAATAGTAGAATATTATACTCAGTTTAGTTTTACAGAGTTTCAATCTTTAAAAAGTAAATATTCAAGAATTTTAATGCCTAAACTAGCACAGTGGAATAGTATAAAAAAATTAGAAATTCAAAAAGAAGAATTGTTCACAATATTAGGAGTACCACAAAGCTATATAAAAGATATTAGTAATTTTAATAAGAAAGTTATAAAACCTTTAAAAGAAGATTTACCAAAAGTATTTTATAATTTAAAAATTAAAACTATTAAAAAATCTACTGCAAATTCTAAAAATGAAATTAATTCTTATTTGTTCAGCTGGAGTAATAAACCAATAGAAAATATAATTGAAGTAAAAGAAGTTAAAACACTAGAAATAAGTAAAAAATTAAAAGGATTGTTAGATGAAGCTGTTAAAAATGAAAAACTTGAAATACTAGAAAAATCTTCTATATTAGAATATCTTTTAAAACACTACTCAGAAAATGTTTTAATTTTAGGTATAAGACAATTATTAAACAGCAATATTAAAACTAAAATTAGAACTAGAAAATATCTTATAGAAGTCTTAGAAAATATAAATAAAAAAGAAAATATAAAAATAGTC
The DNA here is from genome assembly GCA_963536495.1 of uncultured Eubacteriales bacterium. Classification (GTDB taxonomy): domain Bacteria; phylum Bacillota_I; class Bacilli_A; order RF39; family UBA660; genus CAJPPJ01. Next base: position 8,537 of record CAUTAF010000018.1, on the reverse strand, counting down.
TTAAAAGAAGATAAAAAAATAATTGAAAATAAAAAAGAAACAGAAGATTATCAACCAAAAGAAAAAATTGAAATCAGTCAAGATGAATATAATAAGCTATTAGATGAAGAACTAGAAAACTATATCCAAGAAGCTAAAGATAAAAATTTACAAGTAAATTTAGAAATAACAAAAATGAGTTTAAAAGTAAAATTAAATTCAAAGTATAAAATTAAAAATTAATAGTAAAAAAATAAAAAAAAGAAGTAATTTTTTTAAGATTATTTCTTTTTTTATTATCAATATATAATTTAAAAAATCTATTGGTATTAAAAAGAAAACTATCATTTTTTTAACTTTACACCTAAAAAACCTATTCTAATATACATATAATCTATATTAGAAGCTATAAATTAACTATAGAAAAGATTATAATATATTAAACTAAAGAAAAAAACTCCAATTTCTTTTTTTATATGTTATAATTATTTTGTTGAAGAATAATTATAATATAAAATGCGAAAGGAGTTTTTAAAATGTTTACAACTCATTATAACAAAAAAATAACAAAATTACAATTAGAACTTTATAACTTTTTGTCAAAAGAACATAATCCATTTATAGAATTTCTTATAAGTTTCTTAATTTTCCTTTTAGAAAAAATTTTAAAAGTAGCTGAACTAATAAAAGATATAGTTATAATGCCTATTTTTATAATGTTTAGCTTTTTTATAATGCTAATAGTATTGCTATTTAATGTAATTGCTTCCAATCCAATAACAACCATACATACAAATACAGCCTTTATAAATTCAACTGTAATAAATATAGCTGAAACCAATTTTAAAAGCCATATTTCAAGTTTAATTAATAGCATTGATAATATTCCACCACCTATATTAATAAAACAAGAAAAAGGACTTAATAAAGCTGTAAAAGAACAAAGATTATTGGAAGAAAAACCTTTACTACTATTGCCATTTAAAACTGTAGAAGTTGAAGAAAAAGCTATTGATGAAATAGAAAATATTATTAATCCCTATGTGCGAGAAGCTGTAAAAAAGAAAAGGGAACAATTACAAATTATAGACAATTTCAAGGGAACACTTATAGACCTGGATAAAATTAAAAATTGTGCTGTAGATTTAACTATTCCTAACAACAGTAAACCTATAACTTTTTATTGTAGTAACAGATTTTGTCCTACTTGTGCTTCCATTAAAGCTGGAAAAAATGCTGATATTATTAAAAGAGTATTATTAAAAGCTAGAGAAAATAAGAAAACTCTATTATATGGAACTTTTACAACAAAGAATGTTACAACAACTGAATTAACCAAAGAGATAGAAAAGATAAATACAGCTTTTACTAAAACTTTAACTGTACCTAAAAAATTAAAAGACAATATTGTAGGATATGTTAAGAAGCTAGAAATTAAATTTAATGAAGCTAGGAACGATTACAATGTACATATCCATACAGTTATAGCTGTTTCTAACTATTATAAAAACCATATATCAATAGAAGAATTTTATCAGCACTTTAAGAGATACACAAAAGATAATGATATAATTCCACCTGATATAAGAAAAATCGGAAATAAAGATAAGGATATTATAAAAGTTTCCAATTATCTCGCTAAGGAAGATTTAATACAAAATCTATTATTTAATGATGAAGTGAGCGACAATATTTACAATGCTGTAAAGAATAAAAGACTTTTAGAGTTCTGTTTATCCTTTAGGGAATTAAAAAAAGAAGTTGAAAATACATTAACTATAAATAAAGTAAACACTAAAAAAAATATAATGCCAATACTAACCAATCTCTATTGGGATAACAATAAAAAAATTTATATAAGTTAAAAAAGAAAAAAACAAGGGTATCTACACTATGGCTACCCTTTTTAAAATGATTTTAAAGCCTATCTCAGAGCGTCATTTTTTTTAAATATTTGTGTTTTTTTCTAAATCTTCTTTATTCTCACTTACAACTTCACTATCTTTATTTTTTTTAACTCTTTTTACAGGAGCAGGAACAACATCTTTTAAATTTTTTAAAATTATTTTTTGTACTTCCGATATAGATTCATAAGATAATTTTTTACTTTTAAAAGCACTAGGTAATTTATTTAACAGTGTTAAAATATCTAAGTTGTTTTGTCTAATTTTTTGTAAGTCATTAATTTTTTTTAAATCATCTGTTGTAATGTTATGTGATTCCAGCACTTTAATTATTCCATCTAAGTTTAATTTACCTTGTTTATTCTTTCCCATTTTTTTATTCCTCCATTTTTATTATTTAATGTTATTCTAACATTAAACAAGTAAAAAGTGTAGTCAAAAAAAATGAGGATTATATATTTTAAAATCACAAAATTTTTTTTGATTCCAAAAAAATTTATGCTAAAATATAAGAGTAAAATTTTTTCAAATTTGACTCTATATTTTTTTTAAAATATTAATCCTGCCAGTGTCTCCCCTTCAGTACATAAATAGCTTTCGCTATTTTTATCCTTCGGCACTGGCAAGGGGTTTTTCCCCTTGACCCCTTTTGTAAAATTTTATGAAATGCGACTTTAAAATTTACATCTTACGAGTGTAAACTTTTAAGAGTCTTTTTCAAAAATTTTATTGGAATTGTATCGCCAATTCCAAACCTTTACTCTTATAACATCTATTAAAATTTATATCTATATGGAGGTAAACTATGTATAATAAGCAGGTTAAATTTCTTGCAGATGAAGAAATAGAAAAGATAATTGCAGTACAAACAGACAAGCTAAATATGTCTAAGAGTGAATATATTAGGCAACTTATAAAAGCAGATTATGTAGTAAAAGACACAGAAGTTATAGCAGATTTTAAAACAGACTTAAAGACTACTATAAAAGAATTAAATGCGATTGGTAAGAACTTAAATCAATTAGCTAGATACACAAATACACAAAAGAAAATGTTATCAGTTGTAGAGATAGAACTTATGGAATTAGTGGAGAAATTACAAAATGTTTTTAAAAAATTGTAATTAAAAAATGGAGGTATTTTATATGCAAGTAATGATGAAGATAGCAGAAAAGCAAAGAAAAACACGTGCAGGATTAAGACAATTATTTGATTATATCTCAAGGGATTCTTTTAAAACTTATGGAACTGGAGTAAGTGATAAAAAAGAGATAGCATATAAGCAGTTTTTACTTAACAAAGACTTATACGATAAGAACAGGGACGGTAAAGATAGATTCACATATCATCAAATTCTATCGTTTGGAGCAGACGTAGACAAAGAAAAGATACTTGAAATTGTAGAGGAATATTGCGAAGTAAATTTTTACAATAAAGGATTCAATTCATTTTTTGCAGTCCATACAGACACAGACAACATACATTGCCACGTCGTAGCAGACAACGTTAATTTTAATACTGGGAATATGATTCACTCTGTAACACAAAAGCAATTTGACTCAATGAGTCAAAAGAAAAAGGACAAGGCAGAAACGTTTGTGTATGAGAAACAGAGAGAACTTTTTGAAGAAATTTGTATTAGACACGGATTAGATATTTCTTACGAAGAACGTTACGAGTATATGCACGAGCAGAAAGTTAAAGAGGGTAGGAAGTGGCTAACAAAAGAACAGTACCGAGCCAAACAAGATAAAACAGCTTGGACGAATGAGATTAAAGACAGGCTAGAGGAAATATATAAAAATGAGGACGTGAACGAGGACAATATAAAAGATATAGCAACTCAATATGGACTTGAAGTAACAAGGCATAATAAAACTAATAAGACAATAACATTTGCTTTACTGGACGAACAAGGAAAGAGAACAAATCAAAAGTTAAAATTAATACAGGAACTTAATAAAAAGAAAAGAAAGACCCAAGACGAAGTTACAAAAGATAATGTAAAACTTGCAATTAAATTAGACACACTAGAAACACAAGAAAAAGAATTAAAAAAGGATTCCACAGAGGAGAACATTTTTAATTACGATTTTTTCTTTAAAGGTAGAGAAAAAGAAGAAGAAAAGAAAAGAGAAGAAACAAGAGAAGAAATTTATGCTTTCTTTGAAAGGGAAAAAGAAAAATTAAGACTTAGAAAAGAGGCAGAGGCAAAAGCTAAGGAAGATATTAAGCCTGTAGAAGATATTAAGACTTATATCGTTGAAGATTCTAAACCTAGCGATTTTGAACTTGAGAAAGAGTACAAAACAGAAAAAGAGATACTAGATAATTTTTATAAAGACCAAGAAAATAAGAAAAAAGAGCAAGATTCTAAAGCAAAAGCATTAGGGGAAGAAGTCAAAAATATAGAGAAAGCAGAAATAGACAAGATAACACAAGCAGATGAAGTTCTAAGACGTTTAAATGTGGAGGAAGAAGAAAGACAGGCAGAGGCTAAAGCTAAGAAAGAACAAGAGGAAAAGGGTAAGCAAAAGGAAGAAACAGACTTAGAAACGATAGATGAAATTGATAGAACTGATGAAGAAAAAGAAATTGAAGTTGCAGAAGTAGAGAGTAAGCAAGAAATTACTAATAGTGAGTCTGTAATTACTAATAGTAAGCCTTTAATTACCAACAGTGAGCCTATAATAACCGATAGTGATTTCACAGATATTGACAGTAAGTCAACAATTACCGAAAGTAAGCAAGAGGAACAAGAAGAAAAACAAGAGCCTAAGCAGGTTGACCTTGATTCTCTTATAGAAAAAATAGATTCTTATGAACTTGTAGAAAAATACAGCTTATTTGATACATTACCACCATTTCAAGTCATAAGCGACGATATTCTCTATAATAGCGAAACAGGAGAGGGAGATACTTACTTAGCTAAGTCTTTAATTACAAACAAAAAAGGGGAAGAATATTGGGATAATATGAACGTTAAAGACATAACAAAATGGGAAGAAACAGGACTCTTTACTATTTACTATACTGACAGTATGGATAACTTTAAAGAGTTTGCAGGATACGAGGACTACTCTAAGGACACTATAAAGCAGTTTTTAAACGAAAATACAGAACTTGCAGAAGAATTAGCAGAACAATATATGCCTAGAGATTCCAAGAAGAAAGAGCAGGATTCTAAGGATTATGAAGTTGAGAAAAAAGACAGAGAAATTGACTTTAATTAAAGCAGGGGAAAGGACTAAAATGTCCTTTTTCTTTTTTTTATAAACTCTTTAATTTGTGGGAGTACCCACACCCCATAACGTAAAAAATCGTTCATTACTTTTATAAGATAAAAGATAATTCAGATTTTTCACGTCCACAAAAGAGAGTAAGCAGATTCCATTTTCTAACCTGTTATAAATACCATTTTTACAGTATTTTTATAAATTTTATATAGATTTTTTTTATAAAAAAATAGATTTATATTGTAGTATATTTATACTATGTTTGTATTTTATTACTTTGATTACCTAATATTTAATTTATCTTATTGTATATTATTAGTACACATTATTATATTTTTTGTTATTATTCTATCAGCTGTATAATATCAATTTTATATTGGTATTAAAAGATATTTAAGATTACATATTTAATCTATTATAAGATTTTATATAGTCTTATTTAAGTATAAAATGTATTTTAAATTATTGTTTTGAAAAAATAGAATATAAATTATAAAGTATGTATAAAAATATCAAAGTAACAAGCTATGATTTTAAAATTTTACTATATATAGCAGGAGAAAAAACACTTTAAAAGTGATGTCCTTTTTTTAGTGTATTTTAGCAGTTTTTTTAGATTCTTAGTAAGCAGTCAGTAATTAATCACTTACAGTAATTAGACCTAGATTCTATTATAGTAAGTGGTAAGTAAGCAGTTACTTACAGTAATTATTTTTAATTTTTTTAGTAAGTGAGTCCTAACTTACTGGCAGTAATTAACCATTTTATCTAATGTTTATCATTTTTAATAATTAGTTTTAAAAAGTAGTCTTTTTGAAACTTATGTGATATAATATATACAGTAAGATAAACATACGAAAAATCGTGATTCTATTTTTATATTTTAGTAGATTTTAGTATCAAAATTAAAAAGGGGGTATTTAAAACTTTATGTTATATGGATATGCAAGAGTATCGAGCGACGAGCAAGACCTTAAAAGGCAGACAAAAGAATTACAAGAGTTTGGAGTCTTAAAGGAGAATATAAGAGAAGAAAAGGAAAGTGCTAAGACATTCCAAAAAAGAGAAGTATACAAAAAATTAATAGAAGAATGTCAAGCAGGAGATAAGATTGTTTGTACCAGTTTAGATAGATTCAGTCGTAACGTAAGAGAAACAACTAAAGAGATTGAAAAATTAGAGGAGCGAGAAATAACAGTTATATTTTTAAAGGAGAATATAGATACAAGCCAAAGGGGGATAAGTCAACTAATTTTAAGTATTTTCAGCTGGGTAGCAGAGCAGGAAAGACTTACATTGTTAGAAAGACAAGCCAAAGCATATAAAACGTTAAAAAAGGACGAACAAGGACGTTTAATAAGTAGTCGTACAGGAAAGCCAGTAGGTAGGCAACCGAGAGAACTTACACCAAGACAAAAAGAACTCCTAGAGGAATTTAAAGCAGGTAAATTGAAGATAAACAAAGTAGAACTAGCCAATCTATTGGGAGTAACAAAAAGTTTTTTATATAGAAGAATATTAAAGTAAGTGGTAAGTAAGCACTCACTTACTAATTACTATCAATGGATTCACAATCAAAAGAAAAAATATAAAATTTTGAAAGGGGTTTTTTTATTATGAACAAGCAGACACAAGAAAAGATTAGTAAAATCAAAAAGTGTATTGAAAACAAAGAAGATTTAAAAGAAATTGAGAAGAAATTTTTTAGCACTAAGAAAAAGAAACAAGAGTTTTTAGATAGAACATACACATATTTTGACCCTAAAGACCTAGACTATTTAGAATATATCCATAAAGTCTATGGAAAAATCAGTGAATTTAAGCCACTTAAAGAAAAAAAGGAAGTCATAGAGTCAGTGGAAGAAAAGCAAGACCTAGATTCTAAAGAAATTGAAGTTGCAGAAGTTATTGAGAGTAAGCAGGAACTTACTAGCAGTAAGGAAGAAATTACCGATAGTGAGTCTGTAATTACTAACAGTAAGCAAGAAATTACTGAAAGTAATTCAATAAATACAGTAAGTAATCAGTTACTTACAACTTACTTTAAAGATAGAGAAAACGTAGAGATTCTAATTAATCTAATAGAGGAACACAAGAAGAAATCTTATTCAATTTTAAACCAAGAAGAAATTGAAATACCGAGCGAAGTTTTAAAATTAAAAAATACAGGAGGTATAAACATTAAAGCTAATATTGAGCAGTACCAAATTGTCAAAGATATGGCTCAAAAAAATAATGTTCCTATCGCAACTTTTATGAATTATGTCCTTTGGTACTTTATAAAATCACATAGTTAATGATATAATAATAAAAAGGAGTGATTAAAGATGTTGAATGGAATTTTAAGACTTGAAGATTTTAATTTAAGCAATATAAAAATTAAAAATGAAGAAGAAGTAACTATAAAATTAAAGGATTTAAAGACTTTATTAGATAAAAATTATAAAGCATTTATAGAGTTGGAAGAAATTATATATGCTTTAGAAATGGAAAAAAGAGCAATAGAAGTTGAAAAAGGAAATTATGAACTCCATAGTTTAGGAGAAATGAAAGCTATGCTTATGGAGATGAAAAAAAATGGATAATTACAAATGGAATCCAGAGGGTTGGAAAGAATATCTTGAATGGGTAGCAAAAAATAAAATCAATATCGTAGAGAAAATTATTGAATTAATTGAAGATATTTTAATTAATGGTGCTTCAAAAGGAATAGGGAAACCTGAAAGATTAAAACATACTAAAGATAAAATCTTATATAGCAGAAGAATAGACCAATATAATCGGCTTATTTATGGTATAGAAAAAGAAAGTAATAAACCTTATTTTGTAAGTTGTAAAGGACACTATGAAAATTTAAAGAATATTCTAAAAAGGGTTGAGGATATAGAATTTAAGTAATTTATATTTTTATCTATTAATAAAAAAAAGGCACATATAGGTGTGCCTTTTTGTTTTATTTTTTATCTAATTCAGGAAAACGATTTCCAAAACTAACAGTTTTCCATTGTGGTACAATATCAGGTTCAGTTAATTTCATTCTTTCGTGAGTTTTATTAAATTCTTTTGCGTATTCTATTATTTCATTTAATTCTTCTTCTGTTTCATAATAAAATTTTATTGCTTGATTTTTTGGTGTTTCTCTATTTGCATATATTTCACAAACCAACTCTTTATATTTAGGGTAAAAGTATGCTTGATTAAAATTTTTAACATTTTTCCAATATTTTTCATTTGTAAGAAGTTCCATTATTTTTTCATCATAGGTATTACCTTTCACTGTATCAGCTGTAATACCTACACTTGTATTTTCTGCACTTGTTTCTCCTTTATCTTTACCACAACCTACTAAAAATACAACTCCTAATACTAACATTAAATATATTATTGTTTTTTTCATAAATCCCACTCTCCTATTAAA
>CAUTAF010000017.1:0-9772 GCA_963536495.1 uncultured Eubacteriales bacterium | reverse complement strand
TAATTATAACATACTCTAATTTATTTTAATAAATTCATAAATTCTTCTTTAATTTTTTCTAATCTTTTTTCAGTAGTAGCTTCAAATCTTAAAGTTAAATTAGGTCCTGTATTAGAGGCTCTTATAAGTCCCCAAGAATCATCAAATTCTACTCTAACTCCATCTATATCAAGATATTTATACCCTTTAGATATAACATATTCTTTTACTTTTTCTACTATGTTTAATTTTTCTTCATCAGATGTTGATATTTTTATTTCAGGTGTTGAATAATACTTAGTAACATCATCTAACATAGTTGATAATTTTTGATCAGTTTTAGTAAGAATTTCAATAAGTCTTAAAGATGCATAAATACCTGAATCAAATCCTGGAAAACGATCTCTAAAGAATATATGTCCACAGTATTCTCCACCAAATGCTAAATTATGTTCTATAATAGCTGCTTTTTCATAAGAATTACCAGTTCTAGAAACTACTTCTTTAGCACCAAGTTTTCTTATTTCATCACTTAAAGCTTTAGAACACTTAACATCATATAAGAATTCTTTTTTCTTCTTAGTATTCATTAAATCTCTTATAAAGATAATCATAAGTTTATCTGCTTCTATTTGATTTCCTTCGTTATCTATTACACCAAGTCTATCTCCATCTCCGTCATATGATATACCTACATCTGCACCAACTTCTAAAACTTTCTTTCTTAAGTCTTCTAAGTTAGCTTTAATAGTTGGATCTGGGTGATGATTTGGAAAATTAGGATCTACTACATCATATAAATATGTAATATCTAAAAATTTAAATTCATTAAATATCTTTTTAGCTACTACACAAGTAGTTGCATTAGCTAAATCTAAAACTACTTTTAATCTCTTTTCTTCAAGTTTTAATGATTTCTTAAATAATTTAATATAATCATTATCTATATAATAAAAGTATAATTTACCTTCCCCTTCACTAAATTCACCTTTTTTAGTAAAATCTCTAAATTCTAATATTTCTTCTCCTTTAGCATTAAGCCCATCAAATTGAAATTTAAAACCATTTTCATCTTTAGGATTATGACTTGCTGTAACCATAATTCCACTAGGTATATTTAAAAACATCGATGCAAAATAATACATTGGAGTTGTAACTATACCTAAATTAACTACATTAATACCAGTTGATAGTATTCCTCTAATTAAATTTGTTGATATTGTTGAAGAAGAGTATCTTATATCTCTTCCTACTACACAAGATGTATATCCTTTATTTTTAACTACTGTTCCAAAACTTTTACCTATTAAAAAAGCTACTTCTTCATTTATTTGGCTAGGATATTTACCTCTAATATCGTTTCCTCTAAAAATATTATCATCTATTTGTTTAACCAAGTACATTGTATTCCTCCCTTTTTATTTCAAATTCTCCTTGACTTGTAACACTACATTTATAATCTTCTTCTTCAAAACTATTTTTTGCAACATCCATTGATACTGAGAATTTTTCTATTTTTTTATTCTTTTTTAAATTTTTATTTTTTAAATATGATACTGAAATACTAAAATCATTATCTTTTAAATTCAGCTTAATACCAGATTCACTACCTTGAGTTAAATTATTATAAATTTCTAAGTATTTTTCTGTTTCTGGTTTTATATATTCTTCTGTTTTATATTTATAATTCATAACTGTTCTAACTGCTTTAGAGTTATAATATATACCTTCAAACTTTCTAGTTAATATAGCATTATCTAACACACATATCATCTTTTGACTCTTAACTTTTATTAAAGATTTTATTTGTTCTTGATATGCCGGATCTCTTTTTTCATAATTAGGATCTAAACTTTTAAATAAAGGTGGAATAAATATTAAAAATATAAAAAATCCAGTTAAAAAATAAAATATTTTTTTCTTTTTTTCTTCTTTTTCATCTACAAGTAACTTTGGATCAAGTTGTTTTGTTATCTCATCATTTATATCTTTTTTCTCATAAACTCCTAGATTTTTAACTTCTTCATCTTGTTCTAAAAAAGAAAATAGTTTTTTCTTTTTCTTTTCTTCTTTTTTAACTTCTTTTTCTTCCATTTTCTTCCCCTTCTAATAAATATTTGCTATTCTTATCTCTTAATATTAAACACATTGAATTGTATTGGTATTTCTTAGCTAAATCATTATATGTATCATAAAAACTTCTAATTAAATTATTATTCTTTTCTTCTTCACTTCTATAAGTAAAACTTACTATATTATTATGTTTTCTAATTATATCAGCTATTTCTCTAAATTCATCCCACATAGAAATATTTGATTGCATAAGTATTGTTTTTATCTTTTGATTGAAATTTTCTTTCCCCATCATATCTTTTAAATAAGATATCTTATTTTCTATTTGTTTTAGTATTTCTTTATCATTTGAAGTAATTTTTATACCTAAATCATCTTCTATTTTTTTTATTTTTTCTTTATCTTTTTCTGCTTTAACAAAAGCAACACTTTCTTTTATCTTAGCATTTAAAATTTCAGTAAAATCTTTTTCTTTTCTTAAATATTTATGAGCATCTTCAGTTATTTTTCTAATAATTCCTATTTGTCTTTCTTCTTCATTATCGTGAAAAATTGAACTAAAGTTATTATTATCTTTAAAGTCTTGAACTTTTTTAATCTTTTCACTTACTAAAGATTCATTTATTACTCTTTTTTCTTTTAATTTTAAAAGAGTTTCTTTATCTAATAAAACCCCTATTTTTTCTAAATCACTAACACTACTAACGAATTTAGAAACTCCAGGATCAAGACCTCTTGCTACTCTTCCTTTAACTTGATTATCTACTCTTTCTGATTTAAAGTGAGATACTGCAATAAGTTTAAGTCCACCTAGTTTTTTAACTAATTCTTGTTCATTAACTAATTCTTTTTTAACATCTTCATAATCTTTATTCAAAATTTCTTTTCTTATTTTTTCTTCATATTTAGATTTAAAAGATTTTTTATAAAAGTTTTGTTTAAAAAGATCAAAATCAGTTATTCCTTTAGTTTCAAGATGTTTTTTAGCAATATCTAAATATTTTTTTTCTTCTAACTTATATTTTTCTAATATTTTAAGTTCTATATAATCATTTATATCAGAACCAAGTTTAATGTCAGTACCACGACCTGCCATTTCTGTTGCAATAGTAATTTTACCAAGTCTTCCAGCATTAGCTATTATTTTAGCTTCTTCTTCTGTATTAGCATTTAATACCTCTATTTTATCTTTATCTATAACTTTAATTAATTCTTGATATAAAATATTACTTTCTTCTATAGATGTTGTTGATAAAAGTATTGGTTGTAATGTTTTATGTGTCTTTAATACTTCATTTCTTAAATATTCATATTTTTCACTATCTTTATAAAATATTAATGAAGGTTCATCTATTCTTTTAGGATATTTTATATTATTTATACTTTCTAGATACTCTCTATTAGTAGGTACTTTATATGTATCTAAATTATAAATTAATTTAAAAGCATTTTCTGGACTAGTCCCTGTCATACCTGTTACTTTTTTATACTTTTCTAAAAAAGACGCCATAGTAAGTTTTGTAAGTGTAGGATTATCAAGACTTTCTTCGATAGTTATATTTGAAACATTCCTATATTTCATTAAACTTTGTTCTTTTAATTCTACTGATAGTTGTAATCCATCAGAATAACTTTTACCAATAGCTTTTCTTCCATTAATTACTAAATTAATTTTTTTCTTATTTTCATCTTCTGTATCATCTATTATATAATCTTTATTTTGTTCTAAGACAAAATATGCAGTTAAACTATTATTTAAAGTTTTTAACATATTAGAACACTTATCAAGTTCTATATCATTTGCTAAAGCTCTTGTTTTTTTATCTTTACTCTTCTTTAAATAATTAGTATATCCAAGTAAAGATATTTCAAATTTATCATCTTTGAAACCATAATCTTTACCTTTTTCTAAATATTTAATAAAGAAATTTTTAACTTCTTCTTTTTCTTCTAACTTTTTCTTTAATAAAGGATAAGAAAGGATTCTATAACCATTTTCAGTTAAATCAAATTCTCCAGTCGAAGGATTTACTATAATAAAAGAATTATCTAAAATATATTTTCTTTCTTTATATACTTTATTTGTATTTAATAATCCAATTTTACCAAGTGTTAAATAATCAAATTCTTCTTTTGATTTAGTTAAAAACATCATAGAATTATCAAGGTTTTTTATTTCATCAAATAAATTTAAAACACATAAATTTATATATAAAGCATCAGTTTTTAACTTTTTATTATTTTTTTGTTTTTCTTCTTCTAAATAATCTTCACCATATAATATTTTATCTCCGTAGTGATAATCACTAATTATAAAAGGAGTTAGAGCAGTATCGATCATTATATCATCAGCTTCATCTATTATTAAAAAGTTAGGTTTTCTTTTATCAAATAAATCTTCTTCAAAATTAACATCGTCATACATTTTATTAAACGCTAAAGCATTGATTGATGCATAAACTATATCTTTAGAATATGCTTCTTTTTTCTTTTCTACTTCATTTAAAAGACCCTCTTCTACATGTGAAGATGTTAAAGAAAGCATATTTATTATATCTTTTGTTTCTAAATAATCTCTTTGTGATAAGTATTCATTAGTAGTTGCTACATGAACTCCCCTTTTTGAAATAGCATTTAAATATGCTGGTAATACTGCAGTTAAAGTTTTACCTTCTCCTGTTTTCATCTCTATAATATTACCTTCATTCATCATTATAGATCCCATTAGTTGAACATTTCTAAGTCTTTTCCCAGTTTTTCTATATATTGCATATGTTGCAAATGCATATGCTTTTTCTAAATTAATATCAAGTAGTTCTTTAGTTTTTTCTTTTGAAGTTGAATTAATAGCATTTCTTAACTTTTCATTAAAATTACTAACTATTTTAGTAAAAACTTCATCAGTTAATAGATTACTATTATATTTTTCAATTAAATTATCTACTAATTTATTAATACTATCAATTCTATTCTTCATATTATACCCTTTATTTTATTGTATCAATTTTAAGGATGTATTTCTATATAAATTTACTCTTTTTTTATGTTATACTTATCTAGGGAGTTTTTTATGTTAAGAACAAAAGATATACTTGATGAAAAAGATAAAATATTAAGACAAGTTAGTAAAGAAGTTACTTTTCCACTAGAAAAGGAAGATTTAGAAACTATCGATACTATGATGGAATACTTAGTTAATTCTCAAAATGAAAAACTAAGTGAAAAATATGATTTAAGACCTGGTATGGGAATGAGTGCTGTCCAAGTCGGAGTTTTAAAAAGATATTTTGTTTGGGCTATAGAACAAGAAGACGGAAGTTTTGATAAGAAAGTATTTATTAATCCTAAAATATTATCTACATCTGAGGAACTAATGTATGTTGGTGAAGGTGAAGGTTGTCTTAGTGTTAATAGACCAGTTGAGGGTATAGTATTAAGATCTGCAAGAATTACTATGGAGTATCAAGATATAAATGGTAAAAAACAAAAAGTAAGATTAAGAGAGTTAGATGCAATTGTAGCACAACATGAAATAGATCATTTAAATGGAATACTTTTCCCAGATAGAATAGATAAGAAAAATCCATATAAAGATAAAAATAAATATAGAGCATTTTAAAATGAAAAGAATGAATTTAAATTCATTCTTTTTACTTATTAAAAAACTTTTCTACTTCATCAAATCCTTCTTTAGAATAAGTTAATAGATAGTTATTAGTTGTTTCTTCATCTATATCAACAAGTCTTAAATTGCTATCTACTGGTGTTAAAACATGATTTAATGGATAAGAATTTTCTTCTATTTCAAAATGATTAGTAAGCTTTTTATACTTAAATGGTATCTTTGTAACTATAGTCTTAAATACACCATTTTTATCAATAAATGTATATGCTTTTTTAATATATACTATTTCATCTTCTTTTAAATATTTATCATCTAAAATATCTTTTATATATTCTTTAACATTTTCAATCATTTGACCTTTCATTTCTATACCATCATCTATTCCAATAATATATTGATAGATATTATTTTTGATTGAAAGATATGCATTCATAGCTTTTTCATAACTTCTATTTTTTATATCTCCTACTTCTTTTTTATCTTCTATTTCATCTTCAATATCATTTAATGAAAAAAATTTAGAATCTCTTAATAATTCAGTAGATAATAACTTAGATAAAAGTTTAAACTTATCTTTATTTCTAGTAGCTATTAATATGTTTTTCATATTATCTCCTTTCCAATATTTTTCCATCCCATTGTTATTTTACAATAATTTATATTTTTTAGAAAGAAAAAGATAAAGTTTATTTTAACTTTATCCTTATCTTTTTATTTATTAATATATAACTAACAAATATTATAAACATTATTATTAAACTATATGTTTTTAATCCTGTTTTGGGATTTTTTATATTTTCTTTTTCTAATTCTTTTTCTTCTTCTGTTCTTATTATTAATTTATCTCTTAATTTATTTATTTCTTTTTTAATATCATCTATTTCTGATTTTACTTTGTTTATTAATTTTAATAAATCAGTATCACTAGTAGTAGCGGAATATGACCCTTTTATATTATCTTTTTCTGTAACTTTTAATGGTAAATAGTTATTCTTAAGATTATCTACATCTAGTTTATTTTTAGTATCAAACGGATTTACTTTAGTATCTTCTATTAGTTTTTCTAACTGTTTAACAAGATTATCTAACTCATCTTTCTTACTCATATCAGGAAGAGATGTTTTATCATATGGATCACTTCCTCTTGCTATTTCAACTGCATTAGAATATCCATCTCCATCTTTATCATCATCATCTTTATCTGCTATTCCGTCTTTATCAGTATCTCTTAAAAGTTTAATAGAAATATTCTTATTAAATGTATAAATTTTACCTTGTTCTTTATAAGTTATATTAAATGTATGTTCTTCTTCAGTACCAGTAAACAAATAATCTATTACTCCAGTTACACTATTTGAATTATAAGTTAATCCATTTGCTTTATTTAAATATTCATAACTTACTAGATTATCTCTTACTGTTTTTATAAAATTAGTATTATCGATATTATCTTCTTTAGTATAAACCCTTGTTATATTTATATTAACTGGTTTTTTATCTATTACTTCTAATGTTTCTGGAGTTACTGTTACTGTTGGTAATATATCTTCTTTTTCATATATTTTTATAGGTATATCTACTTCTTTAAATGTATCATCACTAAATGTAATTCTTACCTTAATAGTTTTATCACCTTTATCAGTAAATGTATTTGCTGATATTATTTCAAAGTTTTTAATATTTGCTGGTAAGTTAGTTATCATTTCTTTTAACTTATTCACTGGTATTTCTTCATTTATTATAGGTGTATAGTTTCCTTGATCAATATTTGCATTAAATGTGTGTTCTTCACCTGCTTTTACTTCAAATTCATAGTAAACATTTCCTTCTTTTGACCAATAATCATCTACTTTTTCTATAAAAGGTTCTCTTACATTAAATCTTCCTATATTTTTAAACACATATTTATTTCCTACTTTTTCATAATTAGGATTATCTTGTATAAAAAATTCTTTATTATTATAAATCATAGTTTGTATCGTTACTAAAGAATTCTTTTTTATTTTAAGTTTTCTATGTTCCTCTACTTCAAATTTATGATTATGTGTTAAAACGGGAAGTTTTAAGTTAGATGTATTGTTATATAAAGTAACATATCTAAGTTTTGTGTTATTAGTTAAATCTAAACTTTCTAAATTATTATTTTTTAAAGTTATTTCATCCAACTTAATATTGTTATCTAAATTTAAATTTGTTAAACCTAAGCTATAAAGTTTAAGAGTATATAAATCTGGATTATTACTAAAATCTAAAGATTTTATTTTTGCTCCTTCTTCACCAAATATTACAACTTCTCTAAGATTTGGATTATTACTAAAATCTATTGTATCTTTTGAATTTTTCAAAAAAAATTGAAAAGATTTTAATTTAGGGTTATTTCTTACATCTATATCTTCTAAAAGATTACTTAATAAATTTAAACTCGATAGATTAACATTATGAGTTAAATCTATATTTGTTATTTCATTATTTGTTAAATCTGCATTTATTATTGAATTTGGTAAATTTATATGAGAAATATTGTTATTTTTTAAGTTAACGAACTTAATACCTTCTGGCATATCTATATTAGAAATGTTGTTATTTTCTAATTCTAAACTTTCAACTGAACCCGTTAAAGTTATATTTTTAATTTTATTATTATCTAAATCAGCATTTGTCATATTAGATGGTAATGTTATAGATGTAAGATTATTATAACTCATATATAGCCTTTTTACAGTACTAGGTACATTAATATTTGAAATCTTATTTTCTTGAAGATAAACATCTTTAATGCCTTCTGATAATGTTATAGATGTAAGATTATTTTTTCGCAAATCAAGATATGTAATACTACTAGGTATATTTATATCTGTAATTTTATTTTCATTAAGAAAAGCAGAAGTTACCCCATTTGGTAATCTAACAACTTTAAGTCCGCTATCTATGCTTCTGATTTTTTCTAACTTTGTTAAATGAGATAAATCTAAATTTTTTTCATTTGGTGATAAATAAAGATCTAATTGTTTAAGTTTTAAATTTTGATCTAAATTTATAGAATTTGCTTTTTTTGCATATAACTCTAAAATTTTAAGTTCTTTATTAAAAGATAAATCGATATGTTCTTGTTGAACATTTGGCAATTTTATAGTTATTAACTTTGATAAATATTCTATTCCTTGTAAACTACTAATTTCTTTTTTGCTATTATTTGGAACTAAGACTTCTAACTTATCTAGTGCTTGTTTAGATATTTGTTCTTCTTCTTTTGCTTTAAGTTCTACTTCTGTTATAACTGTACCTAATCTTGTATCAGTAAGATAATTACTATTATCATCATAAAAATTATTATCATAATTATTATAAAAATAATTATTAATTTCATCCTTACACCTATCCCTCATTATACAAAGAAGTACTCCTCTTCTTAAGTTTTCATCTGGAAAAGCCTGTTTATAAGTTACATTATAGTTTAATTCTTTAAGTTGTTTAAACTTAATATTTGTTTTTTTATTTACTATAAAAAAAGATGATACCATTATTAACATCATCAAAAATCCAATTAGATACTTATTCTTTTTCATAAGACACCTCTATTATCTTTATTATATATATGTGTGTTTTTTATTACAAATTAAAAAATTAAATTAAAATTTATATTGTAAATATAAATAAGATAAAGTTAATTTTAACTTTATCTTATTTAATTTTTCTTTTTATTTATTAATATATAACTAACAAATATTATAAAAAGTATTATTAAACTATATGTTTTTAATCCTGTTTTGGGATTTTTTATATTTTCTTTTTCTAATTCTTTTTCTTCTTCTGTTCTTATTATTAATTTATCTCTTAATTTATTTATTTCTTTTTTAATATCATCTATTTCTGATTTTACTTTGTTTATTAGTTTTAATAAATCAGTATCAACAGTAGTAGCGGAATATGACCCCTTTATATTATCTTTTTCAGTAACTTTAGCTGGTAAGAAATTATTCTTAAGATTATCTACATCTAGTTTATTCTTAGTATCAAACGGATTTACTTTAGTATCTTCAATTAGTTTTTCTAACTGTTTAACAAGATTATCTAACTCATCTTTCTTACTCATAT
>CAUTAF010000016.1:0-13041 GCA_963536495.1 uncultured Eubacteriales bacterium | reverse complement strand
AGACACTATGCTCACGTTGACTGTCCAGGGCACGCTGACTATGTTAAAAATATGATAACTGGTGCTGCACAAATGGACGGAGGTATATTAGTTGTTGCTGCAACTGATGGACCAATGGCTCAAACAAGTGAACACTTATTACTTGCAAAACAAGTTGGTGTACCAAGAATAGTAGTATTCATTAACAAATGTGATCAAGTAGATGATCCAGATATGTTAGACTTAGTTGAAGAAGAAATCAGAGACTTACTTAAGAAATATGATTTTGACGGAGACAATACTCCAGTAATTAGAGGATCAGCTCTTAAAGCACTTGAAGGTGATCCAAAATATGTTGAAAGTATCGACAAATTAATGGATGCAGTAGACTCTTGGATACAAGATCCAGTTAGAGATACTGACAAACCATTCTTAATGAGTATTGAAGACGTATTTACAATTACAGGACGTGGAACTGTTGTTACAGGTAGAGTTGAAAGAGGAAAATTAAAAGTAAACGATGAAGTTGAAATAGTAGGTATTAGACCAACTCAAAAAACAGTAGCTACAGGTATCGAAATGTTTAGAAAACAATTAGAAAGCGCTGAAGCTGGAGATAATGCTGGGGTTCTTTTAAGAGGAATTTCTCGTGAACAAGTTGAAAGAGGACAAGTATTAGCTAAACCAGGAACTGTTACTCCACATCACAAGTTCAAAGCACAAGTTTATGTACTTACTAAAGAAGAAGGTGGAAGACATACACCATTCAAGAATGAATATCGTCCACAATTCTACTTTAGAACAACTGATGTTACTGGGGTTATCGAACTTCCAGAAGGAACTGAAATGGTAATGCCAGGAGATAATATCGAAATGACAGTTGAATTAATTCACCCAATCGCTATCGAAGACGGAACAAAATTCTCTATTCGTGAAGGTGGAAGAACTGTTGGAGCTGGAAACGTTACTAAAGTTATCGAATAATAAAATTTAAAAGACCAATTTGGTCTTTTTTGTATATAAAAATATTTTTAAAAGAAAGTTTATTTAACTTTCTTTTTTTGTTATTATTAAATAGTAATAAAATAGGAGATATAAATGAAATATAAAAAGATATTCTTAGTAATTTTATTTTTAACTTTATCTTTGGTATTTGTTTATAGTGTAAATAAAATATCATTTTTATCTAAAGAAAAAAGAGAAGTAAAAGAAGAGATAAAAGATAAAAAAGAAATAAAAAAAGAAGAAAAACTTGAAAAAAATATAGAGATTAAACAAGAGCAACAAATAGAAAATAAAATAAAAGAAGTAAAAGAACAAGAAGAAACAAAAATAATTAATGGTTTACCTAATATTTCTAATGTTTTATCTATATCAGAAAAACCAATTGTAAATAAAAAAAATATAGAAAATAAAGAAGAGAAGAAGAATGATAAAAAGATTATTCAAAAAGAAGATATAAAAGAAGAAAAACCTAATAAAAAGGAAGAAATAAAAGAAGAGGTAAAACCAGTTGTTAATAAACCTGTTATACCACCTGTAACAGTAAAAAAAGAAGTATTAGCAAAACTTGCTACTAAAACTACTTATATAAAAGATAATGAAGAAATAACAACACTTTGGGTTAGGGGAATAACACCTCCAAATATAAATGAATTTACTAAAGAAGTTCATAATGATTATTTAATACAAACTATACCATATAGTTATAATAAGGGATGGTTTGATGTTAATAAGTCTGGTGATGGATATAGTGATAGAGTTTTATGTAGTGGAGCAGTAGCTAGTAATATGCTTCATTGGTGGCTTTTACAAAATAAAACATATATAGATAAGTATTTAACACTTAATCCAACAAAAGCAAAATTATCAAATGATAATAATGTATGGAAAGACTTAAATCATTATTTAGGATCATATCAAAATCAAAATAGTAGTAAAATATTTGATATGTTTAAATTATATTATGGTAATACAAATGGTATATGGGCTGATACTAGTGTAGATTTTTTTATAAATGGTTATAAAGCATCTTTAACTGGAGCAACTAATCGTAGTGAAAAATTTGAAAGAGATGATAAAGGTGGATTCTTTTATGATGTGTTTAAAACTAATATTTTAACTAATAGATTTTTCTCTGGTAGTTATGAAGATTTTAGTGAAGCAATAAAGTTAGAACTTCAAAATGGACATATAATAGGTTTAGGTCATAGAACACCTTCAAAAAAATCAAATCATATTGTTACTCTTTGGGGAGCAGATTTTAACTCTCAAGGTAAAATTATAGGAGTGTATGTCACTGATTCAGATGATTATACTGAGAGTAACGTTGCTATGAGAAGACTTAATGTAAATAATAAAGATTCTAAACCTGTTATTACATCAAGTATCAATAAAAATGTAGGTATCAATTTAGAATATATTCATACTTTATCTCTTGGAAGAGAATATTGGGAAGCATTTTTTAAGTAATTTTTATCAAAAACCTAAAATACCTTGATTTTCTTGACAAAACACTAGTTTTGTAGTAGAATAACTGTACATTTAGAGATAGAATAGTTTAAATAAAAGGGGGGTTTTATGAATAACTATATTTTTGATTACCAAAATGAAAATGATTTTAGAAAAAGAGAAAGAACTTTAAAGAAGTATAATATGCTTGCTTATAAAAAGTTAGTATTTAGTATTTATCCAGAACTTAAAAACGGGAACTTCTTAGGAGAAAAAGTATCTGTACAAAAGAAAGATAATATTGAAACATATTCAGTAAAATTACCAACAGATGACTTATTCGTAAAAGTACATGGAGAAATAAAATTTCATTACACTGTATATAAAGATTCTAAAGTAGTACTTTTAACTAATATAACACCTGATACAATATTAGAAGAAGCTCATAAAACTGAACTTGGAACATATAAAGGTGTAATGATATCTAAGAGTAATCCAAAGAAAGATATATTTAAAGTTAATTTACTTAACATGCTTAATAAATAAAAGAAATATTTAATATTTCTTTTTTTTTGTTTATAATGAAAGTATGAAAAATAAAGGATTTACATTAATAGAATTATTAGCGATTATGGTAGTACTAGGAGTTATTATGGCTTTTGCTATACCTAATACTATAAAAATGCTAGAAAAGAATAAAAGGGACATATTTGTAGCAGATGCTTTAAAACTAATTGCACTTGCAAGAGCAGAGGTTAGTAAAAATGAAAGCATTTCTTTACCTAAACCTTCTACTTATAAAAGAGCTACTATTATTAATTTAAAGTATTTAAATACTAATGCTTTAATTAATTCTCCCTATGGTATAACTTATAATAAAAGAGATTCTTTTGTTGCTATAGTAGAAGAAAATGGTGTATATAAATATTATGTGACTTTAGTAGCGTGTAACAAAGATAATAAAAATTCTAAAGAAAACTTAAAATGTGCTAAAAACCAAAATATGTATTATATAGAATTTGCTACTAAAGAGATGTTAATGGAAGAAAAATCTGAAAAGTTAATAGAAGTATCAAAAGAAAAAACTGAATATATAACAGATGAAGAAAATGAAGAAAATTTTTCAGATATAAATCCAACTGGAGCTATGCTTGTAAAACTAAATAAATTAACTAAAGATTCTAATATATCTAATTTATTAGATGTATTAAATATATATGTGAGGTAAAAATGAAAAACAAAGGATTTACATTAGTCGAAATGATAGCGGTTATAGTTATACTTGGAATATTACTTGGAATAGCAGTACCTACAACTATAACTACAATTAATAATCAAAAAAGAAAAGCTTTTATTGAAGATACACTAAGATTTATTGCTAGTGCAAAAGCTAAAATAAATGAAGATAAAAAAATAGAGTATCCTAAAGATAACGAAGCAGTTATAGTTAATTTAAAAAATATGAATACTGAGGATTTTACAACTTCCCCTTATGGTGTTCCATATAATTTAGCATCATCTTTTTTTGTTATGGTTCCTTGTAAAGAAACTAAGGGAAGATGTTATGAAATATATGTTAATTTAGTAGCATGTAAAGGTGATAAAAACAAAAAATGTTCTGAAGGATCATCCCCATATTCTTTAGAATTTGTAAAAGAAGATGATTTAAAGAATAATTCTTATACCAAGAATATTAATGTAACGGTATCATCTTTAAAATATATTGATTATGATAATGATTTAAATAAAAATATATATGTAAAAAATCAAATATGTGAAAAATTAAAAGAAACATTAAAAGATAATAGATTTAAATATGATTGTGATGTTACAGCATACATTTCTTAGTTGTCACAAATAGAAAAAAAGAAATAAAAAAATTAAATAAATACTAATAAATATTATATAATGTATTATGATATGAAGAAGATAAGTTATATTTTATTATTAGTATTATTTTTTGTCTTTAGTAATGTAAATGCTAAGGATTATTTAGTTGGTCCTTATAATTTAAATTTAAGAAAAGGTAATTCTACAAATACAGAAGCTTTAATAACTATATCTTCTGGTAGTACTGTTAGTAGAATAGATGAAGTATTATACGAATCAAATGAAAAAAATAAATGTCAAACAGGTTTTATAAATGTTAATTATAAAACATATACAGGATTTGTGTGTATTGATTATGTTCAAGAAATTAGTCAATCTTTAGTAGTTAGTGCTCCAAAAATATTAAGTGAAGAAGACTGGATGAAGCAATTTAATGAACAAAATTTTCCTGAATCATATAAAAAAGATTTATTAAATTTACATAAAAAACATCCAACATGGATATTTAAAAGAGTAGAAACAGAAGATGATTGGAATACTACTTTAGATAATGAAGCAGTTTCAGGAAGAAGTTTATATGGTGTTTGTAAAAGAAATAGAGATGGATGGTTATCAACAGCTCAAGGAGACTATGACTGGTTTAAAGATGAATTTAAGTCACATGATAGTAATTGTTGGTTTCAAGCAAATAGAGCTTTAATCGCACACTATATGGATCCTAGAAATTATTTTAATGACGAAGAAATGTTTGTATTTGAACATTTAAAATATAATAAAAGTGAAAATGATAAAAATGTAATTTATAATTTTTTACCAGATCATTTAAAAAAATATACTGATTATTTTTTAGAAGCAGGAACTACACATAATGTATCACCTGTTTATCTAGCTGCTAAGTCATTGATGGAAGTTGGTGCTAATCCAAATAATCCATCTATTAGTGGTCAAGCAGGTAGTTATGTATATAAAGATGGAGTTAATTATAATTTAAATGGATCATATAACTTCTTTAATATTGGAGCTCATCCAGGTAATGATTCTGCAAGAAATGGATTAGTTAGAGCAGTAAAAGAAGGTTGGACTGATGATGCTAGTGGATTTCAAGTTTTGGGACCTAAAAAAGCTATTATAGGTGGAACTAACTTTTTAAAAAACAGATATATAGCATTAAATCAAGATACTAATTATTTTCAAAAATGGAATGTATCAAAAGATAGACTTGTTAAACAATATTATTATCAATATATGACTGATATATCAGGAGCTAGTGGAATATCTAAAAAAATATATTCTATGTATAAAAATAATAATATTTTAAATCATAATTTTACTTTTTTAATTCCAGTATTTAAAAATATGCCAGATAGTGCTTCTAGTTTACCAGATAAGAGAAATCCAAATAACTGGTTAAAAACATTAAATATTAATAATCAATTAATATCAGGTTTTGAATCTGATAAAACAGAATATAATTTAAATTATGAAAATATTAAAAAAATAAATATAACTGCTACTACAGTTAATAAATATGCAAGAATAGAACAAGTAGGAGAATTTGATTTAAAAGATGGTTTAAATGTTTTTATTATCAAATCTATAGCAGAAAATGGTAATGTAAAAGAATATAAATTAAATATAACAGTTAAAAACATTCAAGTAGTTGATCAAGTAGCTAAAAAAGAAGAAGATAAAAAAGAAGAAAATAAAATCAACGAAGAAAAACAAGAAACAAAAGAAAAATTAAATGATTTATTAAAAAAATCAAATTATATTTTTAATAATAATTCATATATAACTAATATTGGTATTAATAAAAATATAGATAGTTTTAAAAAAGAATTTGATTCTAAGATATCTGTAACAGTTAAAAATCAAGATAATTCTTTAAAAACTTCTGGTTTTATAGGAACTAATGATATTATTTCATTTAAAAATAATAATGAGGAAATAAACTATAGAACAGTTATATATGGAGATATTAATGGAGATGGTAAGATTAATACTTTAGATTTATTAATAATTCAAAAACAAATATTAAATTTAAGAACTTTATCGACATTTGAATATATAGCAGCAGATGTATCTAGAGATAAAGTAGTTAATACACTAGATTTATTAAAAGTTCAAAAAGATATTTTAGATATTCTTAAACTAGATCAAAGATAGGAGAAAAAATGAAAAAAATATTATGTATATTATCAATATTATTTTTAACAGTAAAAGTAAATGCAGCAGTATCCATTTCTAATACTAATAGTGTAGTAGTAGGTAATACAGTTACTTTTAGAGTTACAGTATCTTCTCAAACTCCTCTTGGAAGTGGAAAATATAATGTTACATATGATGATAGATTACTTAAATATACAGGTGGATCTAAATTAGTAGATACTTTTGTTGCACAAAATGAAAATACTAAAAGTTTAACATATACATTTTCTTTTGTAACAAGAGATATTGGTAATGCTAATTTTAAATTTAATTTAAATGAACTTTATTATTTATCAGAAGCACCAGGTCCAGTAGAATCAAAAACAGCTAGTGTAAATATTTTAAAACCAAAATATTATAGTTCAAATAATTATTTAAAAAATTTATCAGTAGAAGGATATGATATTGGTTTTAATAAAGATAAAATATCTTATGATGTAACTTTAAAAGAAACTAAAACATCTATTGTTATAAATGCTGAAAAACAAGAAGCAACACAAACAATATCTGGTATTGGAGAAGTATCTTTAGAAGAAGGTATGAATAAAAAAGAAATAGAAGTAAAAGCAGAAAATCAAAGTGTAAGAATATATACATTAAATATCTTTGTACCAGAAAAAGCTCCATTAAGAATAAAAGTTAATGATAAAGAATATTCTGTAATTAGAAAAAAAATAGAAGATATATCAGGTTTTACAAAAGATAAAATAAAACTAAAAGATGAAGAAATAGAAGTATTAAAAAATAATAAATATACAATTCTTTATGTAAAAGATGAAAAAGGAAATATATTTAAAGTCTTAAAAGATAAAGAAAATTATAAAATGATATTAGATTTTAATAATACTTTATATGCTATAGAGGGTAAAAAAGAAATAAAAAATAATTATGAATACTTTAAAGCAGTTAATTTAACTACATCAAAAGAAAATAATTATAGATTTGAATTAACAGAAAAAACTTTACAAATAGAAGAAAATAAAAAAGAAATAAAAAAAATTAATATTGATAAAGTAGTAATTATCGTATTAAGTAGTATTTTAATAATTACATATTTAATATTTATTGTTGCTTATTTAAAAAGAAGGAAAAGTTAAATGAAAACTAAAAGCAAAAAATTAAAAAATTATACTTTTTTAAATCTTCTTTTTTTCATCTCTAGTATGTTTTTTATTTATGCTTTATTACTTTTTAATAATATTGAAAATAATATAAGATATTTAGTAATTGCTATTATTTTCTTATTAAATATATTATTTATTAATGATTATTTATTTTTTAATAAAACTAAAAATTTAATAATAATAAATATAAAGAGAACTTTTATGATAGTTTTAAGTATTATATTTATTTTAGTTTTTATATATGCTAATAAAACATATAAGAGTATTAATTCTTTAAATAAAACATCTAGTTATTCATACTCTTTAGTATCTTTAGATAATCTTAATCCATCAAATGATACTATTGGATATATAAATGAAAGCGATGAAACAAAGAAAATAGTAGAAGAAATAAATTCTTTATATAAAAATAATACTTTAAAAGAATATAAAAGTTATGAAGAATTAATTAGTGATTTATTATCTAAAAAGATTAAATACGCTATATTACCAAGTGACTTTAAAAAGCTATTAACTAATAAAGAAGATTTTAATAAAATAAAAGTACTTGTAACTAAATCTATTGTTAAAAAGAAAATAAGTACAAAAACAATAGATAAACCTTTTACTATGCTTTTACTTGGAACTGATGAAGATGCATCTAGTAGAGGAAATAGTGATGTAATAATGTTAGTAACTGTTAATCCTAAAACTATGAATGTTACTATGTTAAATATACCAAGAGATACTAATTTTAAATTAGCGTGTACAAATGATAATGAAAGAAAAATAAACTATGCTAATGATGATTGTATTCAAAAAACATTAAATCAAACATTTAATGTAAATATTGATTATTATGTTAAAGTAGATTTTAAATTAGTAGTTGATTTAGTAGATATATTAGGTGGTATTGATATGGATGTACCACATGCTATATGTGAACAAAATTCTAAAAGACAGTGGGGAACAAATATTGTATTAGTAGAAAAAGGAATGCAACATTTAAACGGAGAACAAGCTTTAGCACTTGCAAGACATAGAAAAAATAACACTCCAGAACATTATAAATACTGTCCAAAAG
Source organism: uncultured Eubacteriales bacterium (assembly GCA_963536495.1). GTDB lineage: Bacteria > Bacillota_I > Bacilli_A > RF39 > UBA660 > CAJPPJ01. Next base: position 4,386 of record CAUTAF010000016.1, on the reverse strand, counting down.
ATAAAAAATATCATGAAGGTTTATTTAATGACTTTGTAAGAAATGAAATGCAACAAGAAATAATAAAAGCAATAGTAACAAAAGTAAAAACTATTAATAGTATAGATAAATTTCAAGAAATATTAAATAAATTATCTTCTAGAGTTAATACTAATATGGGAAGTAACACAATTTTATCTTTTTATAATTTCCTAGTAAATTCAAATAAAAATATTCATATGGAAAATATGAAGTTAGCAGGAAGTGATCAATATATTCAAGTTAGTTGGTTTAAAACACCTATATATTTTTATGTACCAAATAAAGAAAGTATAGCAGAGTTAAAAGATTATATGGCTTTTAATTTAAGTAATAATTCAAAAAGAAAAGTAGATTTTACTTTTGATTATGATCCGGATGTTAATTATACTGTAAAACAAATAGGAGCAGGACCATATCTAACTAATTATAAACATAATCTATTACCAGATTTTACTAAAACAACCCAAGATGAAGCAGAAAAGTTTTTAAAATTACATAGTATAAAATATACGATAGTTTATAAGAATTCTACAATAAATGGTAAAGTTTTATCACAAAGTGTAGAAGCTAATACTAAACTTGAAAATGTAAAATCTATAAATTTAACTATTAGTAAAAAAGAAGAAATAAAATTAGAAGACTGTGAAACAAGTAGTGAAGAAAATTGTAAAATACCAGATTTTACAAATAAAAATATAGCATATATTAAAAGATGGGAAAGTTCATATTATACTAATTTAAATATTACTTATTATTTAAATAATGTAGTAGTTAATTCTAAAAATATAGATGCTAGTAAAAAGATAGTTAATCAAAGTAGTAAAAATGTTTTACCAAAAGATTTAACTTCAAAAGAATTAAAATTATATTTTGAATAAACTAAAATATTAAATTTGAATAAAAAATGTAGACACCCAAAAAGTGTTTACATTTTTTTATATTGTTATTGCATATATATATATATATATATATATATAATGAAGATAATAGAGGTATCTTATGAAAAAGAAGAAGTTATTAATTATAGTTTTAGTGTTATTAATGTTAATAACATCTTTTTTAATATTAACTAAAAAACCAAAAATAAAATATAAAAAATTAAAAGAGTTAAATTATAATGTAACTTATAAACAAGCTTTTCCAGACGAAAACTTAAGAAGAAGTGTAGTCTTATGTATAATGAGGGATAAATGTAATGATTTAAGTGATGAGTACTATTATAAAGATGAATATTATAAATCTGATACTAGAAATTTTTTAAATGATCCAAAATTGGGTCCTGAAATAACTGAAGAAGAACTTAAAGCAAAAGAAGAAGAACAATTATCAAAACAAGCACTTGATAAAATTAAAAATATAGTACCAAACGATAGAAATAAAAAAATAACTACATTACATGGAATAGAATATTTATCTAATTTATTAAAAATAGATTTACCTGGAATAGAACAAGAAAACCTTGATTTTTCATATAATAAAGAATTGGAAATTTTAAATATAAAAGCCTATAAAGCAAATTCTATAAATTTAGAAAAAAATTTAAAACTTAAACATATAGATGTTAAATTGTCAATAAATGAAAAAAATTTAGATTTATCGCATTTAACTGCTTTAACATTTCTTTATATGGATGGTTCTGGAATTAAAAATATAAAACTTCCAAATGGAATAGTAGATGTTTATTTAGGTGATAATAATATAAAAGAAATAACAATTCCTAGTAGTGTAAAAAAATTATCTTTATATAATAATTCTGGAAGAGGAAATATTGAATCTATAATTTTACCAGAAGGTATAAAGGAAGTAAGTTTAGGTGGAAATAAAATAAGGGAAATTACAGTACCAAGTACTGTAACTAATTTTGATATATATAATAATCTTCTTACATCTATAATTTTACCAGAAGGTGTAGAATATGCTTATATAAGTCAAAATAAAATAGAAAATATCACAATTCCTAGTACTTTAAAAACTTTATATGCCTATAGTAATAATATAAAAAATATAACTTTATCAGAAGGTATAAATAGAGTAGATTTATCTAATAATAAAATAGAAGAAATAATAATTCCAAGTACTGTAGAAAGTTTGGAATTAAATAACAATAAAATCTCAAATATAGATTTACCAACAGGTATTAAGTATGTTAAGTTAAATAATAATAAAATTTCAAATATAGATTTAAGTAAAAACAATAACTTACTAGGTTTAGAATTACATGAAAATCCACTAGAAAATATAGATGTAAGAAATAATCCTAATTTATCAGTTTTAAAATTTGGATTAAAAACAGAAAAAGATACTATAGATTTTAGTAATAATACAAAACTTAGCAATGTTTTAATAGAAGGAAATGAAAATGGAAAAATAAAATCTTTAGATTTTAGTAATAATCCTAATTTAGGTGAATTAAATTTAAAAAATTTAGGTATAACAAATTTAAATATAGAAAATAACATTGGATTAACTAATATTTTTCTTGAGAATAATAATTTAAATACAATAGATTTATCTAAAAATACTAAATTAAGCTATATAACTCTATGGAATAATAGAACACAAAATATAAAACTTCCTATTAAGCATATAGTTGGAGTATCAGAATCTAGAAAATTTAAAGTTAAAAAAAATTCATATATAACAATACCAAGAATATTTTATAATGATAAAGAATATTTTTTAAATGAAAATTATAATTATGAAAAAGTGGGAGATAAATATGTATTTAAATACATAGGAACTCATCAAATAGATGCAACAGTATATTGGCCTAATAATGGTTATGATAGCATTTATTGGCATTATACTTTTGAAGTAGAAGCAGGAGAAGAAGATAGTTTTAATCCTATATTTGATCAAGGAAACTATACACCTTTAATAAATGAAGAAATACCAGTGAATAATTTAAAAGAAATGATAACTAATTTACCAACAAATATTAAGAACTTTGAAATATTAAGTCAAAATACATTTACTGATAAAGGGGATAAAACTATTAAGGTAAGAATAACATTTAGTGATGATACATTTAAAGAAGTTGATATACCAGTTAAAGTATATGAAAAAGAAGATATCTTACCAACAGTAACAGTAAATCCAGAAGCATTAGAAGTAATAGATAAGAAACCAGTTAATATAAATATAACAAGAAGTTATGCTAAAGAAGATAATATCGATAATACTAACTTTATAAAAACAGTAAGAGATAATTTAGTAAGTTATGAATATTTAAATAAAGCAAATGGATTAACTTATAATTCAAATAGTGTAACTGGAGTAATAGATTATTTGTTTACTGGTACTGAAGAAGAACATACATTTAATATAACTTATAAAGAACAAGGTAAAATTTATACATTTAATAAGAATATTTCTATTAAACTTTTAAGAGATACTGATAAAGACGGAATAGCAGATAAAGATGATGATGATAAAGATGGAGATGGATATTCTAATGCAGTTGAAATAGCAAGAGGAAGTGATCCATATGATAAAACATCTCTTCCTGATATGAGTAAGAAAGATGAGTTAGATAATCTTGTTAAACAATTAGAAAAACTAATAGATGATACTAAAGTAAATCCATTTGATACTAAGAATAAACTAGATGTAGATAATCTTAAGAATAATTATTTACCTGGTAAAGTAACAGAAAAAGATAATATAAAAGGATCTTATTCTGCTACTACTAGTGATAGTGATTTATTAAAATTAATAGAAAAAACTAAAAAAGAAATAGATGATATAAAAAAAGAAATCAATAAACTAAGAGATAAAGCTAACTTTGAAGAGTTAGAAAAAGAAATAGCAAAAGACATAGATGAAGATTTTTATTTAGAAGATACAGTTAAAGTATTAAAAGATAAGATAAAAGAAGCAAAAGATATGTCTAAAGATACATCAACTCAAGAAGAAGTAGATGAAATGACAAAAGTGATAAAAAAGATGAGATCTAAATTATCTATAAATAAAACTAAATTAAAAGAAAAAATAAAAGATGTAGAAGAAGTAATAGATAGTGGAAAATATAATGAAGAAGAGTTTCAAAAATTATTAAAACAAGCTAAAGACTTATATAATAAAGACTCTTTTACTAAAAAAGAAATGTTAGACATGATAGAAAAACTAGATGATTTATTAAATAGAAAAGGAAGCTTGTTAAATCCTAAAACTGGTATAAAAACATATAGTTTAGTAATAATATTATTAATAATAATTAGTTATAAATTAATTAAGAAAAATAAAAACTATATAAGATAAAATAGATACAAAAAGATGTATCTATTTTTTAATAAGTTCAATAAAATAAAGCTTATCTTTTTAATTTTTAATAAAAGTGATACAATTTTAAAGAGGAGATTTTAT
>CAUTAF010000015.1:0-20283 GCA_963536495.1 uncultured Eubacteriales bacterium | reverse complement strand
TCATCTTACATGCTGTAGTTGCAGCTATATCATAATAAAAACTCTTCTTATCAAATTTTTGATTATGTAATATATCTAACACTATATCTTTTAAATCTTCCTTTAAATTATCATCTTTTAAATAACTTGGAACACTTCTAATAACTAAGTCATTTTCTCCAAATGCTTCTATATCAAAACCTAAATCTTTATATTTATCTTTATCAAAAAGGATAAAATCATTTTTTTCAAGTTCTAAATGTATAGGTACTAATAAATCAATAGATGTTTTATTATCTTCAAGTAAATATTTCAATACTTTTTCAAAGTTAATTTTTTCTGCAGCAGCATGTTGATCAACTAAATATAATCCATCTATATTTTCTAAAATAATATAAGTTTTTCTAAATATACCTATAACTCTAAATTTTTCTTTATTATCTATTTCTACTTCTTCATATTGTTTTAAATCTAAATAAGTTTCAGTTAAATCAAAAGATGTATTTTCAATAAAATCAAGTTTACTTCCTTCATAAAAATCTAAATTAAATTTATCATTAGTTATAGTTGGTATTAAACTTTCTTTCTTAAAAGCTTCTTTTAAAGAATCTTCTATAAGCATAGTTAATGTTGCCATTTTCGAAAACTTTATATCTGACTTAGTCGGATGTATATTCACATCAATTAAACTAGGATCTACATTTATATAAAGTACTACATAAGGATATTTTTCAGGAGGCATATAATTATGATAAAAATCAATTATTGTTTTATTTATTTCATAATTTTTGATTACTCTTTTATTAATTATTGTCGTAATAGATGAATTTGTTCTTTTTTGAAGTTCTGGATATCCATAATAACCTTCTATTTCATAATCTAAATTATTATCTTTAAAATAAATTACTTTTTTAGCTACATCTAATCCATAAACTTTAGCAATAACTTCTTTTATATCATTATTACCTCTAGTATTTAAAAGTTCTTTTTCATCATTAGTTAAAATAAATTTAATATCAGGATGTGCTAAAGCAAGTTTATTTACATATAAAACGATACTTGCTAATTCATTATGAATATTTTTTAAGTATTTAAATCTAACCGGTGTATTAAAAAATAAATCAGTTACGACAATTTTAGTTCCAACATTTAAATCTGCTATACTTTCTTCAAGTAATTCTCCACCTCTTACATGTAGATATGTAGTTTCATCATTACTAGTAGTATATATCTTCATATCAGAAACAGAAGCAATAGATGGAATGGCTTCTCCTCTAAATCCCAAGGTAACTATATTAAATAAATCATGTTCATTTAATAACTTAGAAGTAGCATGACGTTTTAAAGATAATAAAGCATCTTCTCTTGTCATACCATCACCATCATCTATTACTTCTATTTTTTTAATTCCCCCTGATAATAAATTAATAATTATTTTTTTGCTATTAGCATCTATTGAATTTTCAACTAACTCTTTTACTATATTTACACATTTATCTATTACTTCTCCAGCTGCTATCATATTAGCAAGATTATCTGGCATTAAAACAATTTTATTTTTCATCATTATTTAATAATCTAGCTTCCCTACTACTTGGTTCAATTTCCCAATATGTAACTTCATCTAAATCTGGATGAGTAACTTTTATTATGTAATTACTTTCATAATTTACTTTTGCACTAAATTTATATCCTTCAGCATTATATCTTTTCTTTATTATTTGAATTGCTTGTTCTTTACTTAAACCATATTCTTTTAAAACTGTTTCTTCATTAGGTATACCTACATGATCTGTTCTATCATGATCAATTATTTGTACTTTTTCTTTAATAGTGTTTTTCTTTTCAAAAAATACTAATAAATATACTATAGTTATAAGAGATATAAATACAAATAGAGTAATTAATATTATCGATAATTTCTTTTTCATAAATAATCCTTCCTTTATTAAATTATACTATAGATTATTAGTTTTATAATATTTTAATAAAAAAAAGATAAAGTTTTCTTTATCTTTTACATTTTTTTATTTTCTTTTTTTCTTTTCTTTAAGATTATAAAAATAAATATTATTAAAGGTAATAACAATAATAAGTATAAATAATTAAATGATTTAGAATTATTTTCTTTAACTTCTAATAAATTAGTTATTTTATTAATACTTTCATTTACTTCTTCTTTAGTTAAATTTGTTTGATTATATATTTTCTTAGCTTCTTCTAAAGCTTTTTTACAATCATTATTAGAACATTGTTTATTTTTTATAGCCTTTTCTAATTCTTTTATTTTTTCATTTAATTTAGTCTTATCTACTAAAACTCTGTCTCTTACTTTATTTAACTCTTCTTTTAAGTTATCTATTTCTTTTAATACCTTTTCTTTTACTTCTTGAAGTTTTTCTGCTTCTGTTTCTTCTGTATATGATTTTTTAAGTTTTTCTTTAGCTTTTTCAATTTTTACTAAAATATTATTTTTTAAATTTTCTACTTCGTTTGTTTCTTTATTTTCAAAATTATCATTTTTTATTTTAGTAATTAAAGTTTCTAATTCTTGAACTGTTTCATTTACTTCATTATATGTTGCTAAACTTCTTCTTACTCTTTTATTTGCTTTTCTAAAACTTGCTACTGATGGTGTTTTTGCTATTGCTTTTGGAGTCTCTTTTTCAATTATTTCTTTTATTAATTTAACTTTAATAGTTTTATTAACACTATAAGAATTACCATTTTCTTTATATGTTATATTAAATACTTTTTCTTTTTCATTTCCTAAAAAGTTATAATCAATTACACCAGATATTTTATTTGAATCATATGTTAAACCATTTGGTACATTATTATATTCATAATTTATTGGTTTATCTTTTAGATATTTTATTAAATTAACACTATCTATACTCTCTTCTTTATCGTATTCTCTTGTTACGTTAATATTTAAAGATTTTTTCTCATTTAATTCTACATCAAGTGAACTGATTTTTACTGTTGGTTCTATATATTTTTCTTCATATACTTTTATATCTATATCAAATTCTTTAAATGTATCATCACTAAATGTTACTCTTACTTTAACTTTCTTGTCACCTTTAGTACTAAATGTATTTGCTGATATTATTTCAAAATTCTTAATATTTGTTGGTAAATTAGTAACCATTTCTTTTAATTTATCAACAGCTATTTCTTCATTAATAACAGGTGTATAATCTTTTTGATCAATTGTAGGATTAAATCTATCTTCTTCTCCTGATTCTACTATGAAAGTATAATCTCCAATAAATTGATTGTTAGAACCATCTATTCTTACAGCTTTTATTTTAACTTCACCTAAAGTTTTTAAAAAATATTTGTCTCCTACTTTTTCATAATTAGGATTGTCTTCTAAAATTAATTTATTATCATTTAAAAATATATCTTCTAATTTTATATATAAATTCTTTTTTACTTTAAAAGTCTTTTCTTCTTTTGCATTAAAATAAGAATATGACTTATTAGCAATTTTTAAGTTTTTTATATTATTATTAGATAAACCAACAGAATCTAACCTAGGATATTTACTTAAATCTAATTTATTAAAATTATTATTATTTAAACCAAGAGAATTTAATTTGGATAAAGTATCAGGTAATTTCAAATTATGAATATTAAGATTTCCTAAAGTTAATGATTCTAAATTAGGATTATTACTTAAATCAAATGATTCTATTTTATGATCTTTATCTTTATTTATAATCATAAGAAGCGCTAAATCAGTATTATGACTAAAGTCTATAGCTGAAGTTATTTTAGAATCTCTAATTTTTAATACTTTTAATTTTACTGAATCAGTAACATCTATTTTTTCTATAGGATTTTGTTCTAAATTTAATTCTTCTAATTTATTTGTTTTAGTTAAATCTATAGTAGAAATATTGTTTCTCCATAACTGCAAGTTTATTATATTTTTTGGAAGCGAAGGATTGGAAAATTTTATACTAGATATATTAGAATCTACTAAATTTGCTCTTTCTACACTATTTGGTAAGACTATGCCATTTTTTAAATCAGCATATCTTACAGATACATATTTTAATCCTTCTGGCAATTCAAGTTTAGACATATAATTATTATCAATATAAAGTTGTTTTAAATTGCTAGGTAATTTTATTTCTTTAATATTTGATTGTTGAAGAACCAAATATTCTAAAAGCGGTAAATATGACAAATCAACAGTTTTATCATACCATCCCATTTTCATAACAATAGTATTAACTTTAGTATTTGCTCTAAAATTAACTGTATTTATTTTACTATAAAAGTATTCAGTTGTATTTTTTTCTAAATTTAAATATATTTTTTCTAAATCTTTGTTATATAAAAATTCAACATGTTCTACTTTTAAATTTCTTAAAAACACACCTTTTAAATTAGTTAAATATTCTACACCTTCTAAAGTGTTAATATCCTTTTGTTGATCATATGGTATTAAAACTCTTAACTTATCTAAATCTGTTTTTGATATTCTTTCTTCTTCTTTTGCTGCTATTTCACTTTCAGTTAAGATAGTTCCATATTTTGGTTGAGTAGCATAGCTTTTTGTTTCAATAATGTCATCTCTTGTATCAAAAAAAGAAAACGATGAAATATAAGATTTATTATATTGTTCTTCTCCACACATATCTCTCATAATACAAAGCACTACACCTCTTCTTAAGTTTTCATCTGGGAAAGCTTGTTTATAAGTTACATTATAGTTTAATTCTTTTACTTTTATTTGTCTTACATTATTTGTTTTGTTTAGTAGTAAAAATGATATTACAAATATCATAGATACTACGATAAATATTATGTTCTTTTTATTCTTCATTTTAACCTCACTTTAGCAATATAACATAATTTTTTTTTATTACAAACAAAAAACTAAAGTTTACACTTTAGTTTGTCTAGTTAATTTAATATCCTGATAAACTCATCCATAGTTATATTATATTGTATTGCATATCTAGGTAATTTATACTTATTATCTTCTCTGGTACTTTTTCTATTACCTCCAAGAAATGCTACTTTAAAACCTACTTCTTTTACTATTCTTTCATATCTTTCATCACTTCTATAAAACGGATAACAAAAAGCATAACTACTATTTAAAATAGATATAGATTTTGATAAATCATCTTTTAATTCATTATCACTCATACAAAAAGCAAGTGGTTTATTTTTATTATTACAATAATGATATCTATGAACATTAAATCCATGCGATTCTACTTCTAAATAATTAGATTGATAATTTTTAATATCCCACCACGCTGTAATTAAAAATAAAGTTGCATTTACTTTATATTTTTCAAGTAGTGGTATAAGTTTATTACCATTTATAAAACTAGTTCCCATAGCACCATCATCTACTGTAATAAGAACACTTTTTTCTGGTAATTCTATTTTTTTATAAATCCAATCTACATATTCTTTCATTGTTAAGATTTTATAGTTATTATCTTTTAAATATTTTATATGTTCTTCTAATTTATTTACTTTTAAACATATTGTTTCATTACATTTTTCACCTAAAGAAGGATCATAGAAAAAATGATAATTTAAAACTGCTATTGCTCTAGCTTTCTTTCCTTCAATAACTTTTGGTTTTATTTCTATCTTTGGAAAACTATTTATTACTAATTCTTCAATATCTAAATTTTTAAACCTTGTATATTCATTCTTATCTTCATTAAGAATGAAAAAACTAATTACTATAAAAATAGTAATAATTAAAACTATTAACATTTTTTTCATATCTTTACCTTAATTTTAGTTAATCATAAAAAATAAAATAAAAAAAGACTTATTATTAAAAATAAATCTTTTATATTTTGATACCATTGATAGACCAAGTTTTTACATCTGTAACCTTTACATCTACTATTTGACCTATAATATTTTCTTCACTACTAACATTTATAACTTTATTATGTTCTGTATAACCTTGATAAAGACCTTTTTCTTTTCCTTCTGATGTTATTAATACTTTTACTATCTTATCAAGATATTTTTTATTATCCTTTAATGAATAATAATTTATCTTATCATTTAAAAGATATAATCTTCTTTTAGCTTCTTTTTCACTTACTGTGTTTTCTAGTTTTGCTGCTATAGTATTTTCTCTAGGAGAATAAATAAATGTATATGCTCCTGAATATTCTACCTTATCAACTAAATCTAATGTTTCATTAAAGTCTTCTTCTGTCTCAGTTGGAAATCCAACTATTATATCTGTTGTAAGAGCAATAGATGGTACTTTAGCTTTTATTTTATTTACTAATTCTAAATAACTTTTTTTAGTATATCTTCTTCCCATCTTCTTTAATACTTCATTAGAACCAGATTGAACTGGTAAATGTAAAAATGGCATTATATTTTTAGAACTTCCTAATACTTCTATTAATTCATCTGTAAAATCCCAAGGATGAGAAGTCATAAATTTAATTCTTTCTATACCAATTTTATCTACTTCTTTTAATAATTTTGCTAAAGAAGAATTAATATCTTTTCCATAAGCATTAACATTTTGTCCTAAAAGTGTTACTTCTTTATAACCTTCTTCTTTTAATTTTCTTATCTCTTCTAATATATCTTCTTCTTTTCTACTTAATTCTTTTCCTCTAGTAAATGGAACTATACAATAAGTACAAAACTTATCACAACCATAAATTATATTAACGTATGCTTGATATTTACTATCTCTTTTTACAGGTATATTTTCTACTATTTTTTCTTGTTTAGTAAGTACTTCTATTTGTTGTTTAGGATCTTTTAAACTTTTTTCAATTAAATAAGGTAAATCATAAATATTATGTGTACCAAATACAATATTTAACCATTTGTATTTATCTTGAACTTTTTTAACAACACCTTCTTCTTGAGACATACATCCACCAAGTGCTACTATCATATTTTTCTTATAATTTTCTTTAATATATTTAATTTCACCTAAAAATCCAAAAGTCTTATTATGGGCATTTTCCCTAATACTACAAGTATTTACAATTACTAAATCAGCTTCTTTTAAATCAGAAGTTTTCTTATAACCTAGTTTTTCAACTAATGCCGACATATTCTCGCTATCGTGTTCATTCATTTGACAACCGAATGTTTTTATATAATAGTTTTTATCACTAACTATATTTTTTATTAAATCACTAGGATCAAAACATGTTCTTATAACATCTTCTTTTATTCTTTTTCTTGCTTCATTATAATTCGGTAATTTCATAATTTCTCTCTTTCTTAAAATAAATAAAAGAATTTAATTATTATCTTTTATTTTATTAAATTCTTTTATCTTTCTTTTAGCATATGTTGTAATAGCTTTATCAAGCCAATTTTTTTTAGGTCCATTAGATAAAGGATTAGTAATTATTTGTACTCTATCTTTATTTTTTAAAACATAATCTAAATCAACATATATTCCATTAACTTTAGCTTTTTCTAAAGTATTACCTACTTCACTATGAATCTTATATGCAAAATCTATTACTGTAGATCCTTTAGGTAATTCTTTAATTTCACCTTTTGAAGTATATACATATATTTTATTTGAAAAAAGTTCACTTTGTACTTGTTTTATAAAGTCTTCATTATCATTAAATTTTTTATTTATTTCTTTTAAAGATTTATAAAATTGATATTTTTTCTTTAAATCTTCTTGCATTAAATCTCTAGCTTTTTCTTCACCATTTATTTTCCAATATGCTGTTAAACCATTTTCTGCTATGTTATCCATTTCAAAAGTTTTTATTTGAATTTGAACTATTTTATCGTTTTCACCAAATACTGTTGTATGTAAAGATCTATACATATTAGTTTTACTATTAAATATATAGTCTTTAAACTTTTCATTAATTGGTGAATATTTAGAATGTACTAAACCTAAAACTTGATAACATTCTTCAATTGAATTAACCATTACTTTAATAGATAACAAATCATGAATATCAGAAATTTTATAATTATCTTGCATTTTTTTATAAATACCATAAATATTTTTAATTCTTATTCTCATAGAATTATGAATCTTTTTTTCTTCTAACATAAAAGATATTTTTTCTAACATATCTTCTAAAGAGTCTTGGCATTTATCAACTATAGCATTTCTTTTTTCTTCTATTTCTTTATAAAGTTCAGGTTTTAAATATTTTAAAGCAATATCTTCCATCTCTCTTTTTATATTATATGCTCCTATATAATATGCAAGAGGTACAAAAAGTTCTAATGTTTCTAAAGATATCTTCTTTTGTTTAAACTCACTTTTAAATTCAAGAGTTCTCATATTATGAAGTCTATCTGCTATTTTAATAATAATAATTCTAACATCTTCAGTAATACTTGTGATAATTTTTCTCGTATTTGCTAAATCCATATCTGTAGCTGATGAGAAATTAAGTTTACTTATCTTAGTAACTCCATCTACTAAATTAGCAACATCTTCGTTAAATTCTTTTTTAATATCTTCTTTTGTTATTTTTGTATCTTCAATTGTATCGTGTAAAAGTCCTGCACATATAGTATCACTATCAGCATTCATTGAAGCTAAAATATATGCAACTGATAAAGGGTGGGATATATATGGTTCTCCACTTTGTCTTACTTGACCTAGATGAGCTTCATTTGCAACATTATATGCTTTTGTAATTATATCAATAGCTTCTTCATCATAAAGTTCTACTTTTTTTATTAAATCAAATATTGTTATTGTAGATTTCATAACACACCTCCCTTTCATTTTTATATGTAATAATTTACTATTATTTGACAATTTGTCAATACTAATCGTTTATTTTCTCTTCTAGTAAATTATCGTTTTCTATTTTTACTTGTGAAATATTTTCGAATTTTTTAGATATCTTTTCCGTAGTAATATAAACTTGATCAATATCGCTATTTACTGTTTTTACACTTCTTGCTAACTTATCCCATCTTTCTTTATATAATCTAAAATCATTTCCTAGTTTATTTAATTCTTGGTGAATAATAGATGTATATTTATCTCTTTCAATATTTTTTAAAATCATTTCTATTACTGTAAGTGTTGATATTAAAGTAGTTGGTGAAGTAATCCATATTCTTTTATTATATGCATAATCTATTAAATCTTGATGATATGCATTAATCTCTGCAAATATTGCTTCTGCTGGTAAAAACATAATAGCTTGATCGCTAGTTTCTTCTTTTATAATATATTTATTTGCTATGTCATCAACATGTTTTTTAAAATCTAATTTAAATTGTTTTTCATATCTTTTTCTATCTTCTACATTAATTGTTTTATCAACCATATTTTGATAATTTTCTAAAGGAAATTTAGAATCTATTGCAATAGAACCAAGAGGAAGTGGTGCATACAACATACAATCTACTATATAACCATTAGATAGTTTTTGTTGAATAGAATAAAGTTTAGAATTATCACCAAATATATTATATAAAATATGATTTAAACTAACTTCTCCAAATATACCTCTACTCTTCTTATCTGTTAAAACACTTTGTAAAGATATAATATCTGTAGATAAATTATCTATTTTCTTTTGAGCACTATCAATTGTAGCAAGTCTTTCTAAGATATTTCTAAATGTATCATTACTCTTTTTAAAATTATCATCAAGTCTATTATTAACATTATCATAAATTAAATTTAGTTTTCTATCTAATTTTTCACTAACTACATCAAAAGATCTATTTAAATTTCTTTCAAATTCTATATTTCTATCATTAATAGACATTTCAAATTTAGCAAGTCTTTCTAATACTTCTAAATCTGTTTTTGAACTTATCATCTTAAAAAACATAACAAGTGTTATTAAAATTAATATAACTAAACAAACTAATATAATATATTCCATTTTTTCTCCTAATTAAGTTTAAATTTCTTTTCTAATTTTTTACATAATATATATACCGCTAATAAAAATAAAATTAATAAAGTTAACATCTTAACATCTCTTATTAAAGCAGTAAAAGAATAACCTATAAACCCCCAAAATACAACTATTGAAAACTTTGATATAAAAATCATAGTTAAATATTTTTTAAAATTCATTTTCGTAATACCAGAAATTATATTAAATAAAAATGCTGGTGTAAAAGGTAAAGATGCTAACAAGGTAAAATTAGTAAAATTAATTTTTTTTACTATTTCTAATTTAGATTCAATAAACTCATTTGTAAGTTTTTTACTAAGAAAATAAGTTAATATAGAACCTAAAATACATCCTGTATAAGATATTAAAAAACCAACAACAATTCCAAAAGTTTTAACATTTAAACCAATAAATAGTGCTAGTGGAAGTATTGGAATAAGGGATTCTATTAAACATATAAGCATACCAACAAATGGACCTAAAGTTAACAAATTATTACTTAAATATTTTATTAAATCTTCTATATAATTCATATCTACCTCAAAAGTATATTAATTATAGCATATTTTCTTATTCTATTTCTTTTAATTCTTCTTTTAATATTGAATATAAATATAATTTTACTTCTTTATTTTTATAATTTTTAATATATTCTTTATACCCATTTAATTGTTTTATATAATTATCATCATCTATATTAGATAATTTATAATCTATTATTTTTATATGATCATCATACTCTATCATTAAATCTATTATTCCATGTTTAGTTTCATTTTCTTTTTCATAGTAAAATTCATATTCTTTATATATTTTTAAAGCATTTTTAAAATCTATATCTTGATTTAAAAAAGCTTTTATTTTATCTAAATATTCTTCTTCTATATTAGAAAAGTCTGGATTATTAAAATCTAAATATTCTAATATTTCATGTACATGTGTACCAAGTTTCATAAGTTTTATAGTTTCTTTATCATTAATTTTATTTGTTGATTTTGAATAATGACTTTCTACTAATAATTCTTTATTAGATAAATTATCTATAATAGTTAATTTTTTATCACTTTCTTCAATATCTAAATCTATTTTCGATACTTCTTTTATTTCTATATCATTTACACTAATACTATATTTATCTTTTATATTATCTAAATAAGATGAAAAACTATTTTTACTTTCTTTATTATTTTTAAGTAAAATCATTTCTTCTTTTGCTCTTGTTAACGCTACATAAAATAATCTTATCTTTTCACTTTCATCTTCTATTTTTTGTGAATTATTTAATAAAGTTAATCTAAAACTATTTAAATATAGTTTATCTTTAACATAAGGACAAATAATTCCATATTTTTCACTAAAACTAAATTCACTAGTTTTATTGTTTTTTCCACCATTTGATAAAGCTAAAAAATAACAAATATTATATTCTAATCCTTTAGATTTATGAATATTTGTAATAGTAATTGAATTATTAATATCTTCATCTATATTTACTTTAATTTTTAATATATCATCAACTATTAAATCTAAAAATTTTATAAAATCTAAAATACTTAAATTTAATTCTGAAAATTCTTTTGTTATATCTAACATT
Organism: uncultured Eubacteriales bacterium; assembly: GCA_963536495.1. GTDB lineage: Bacteria > Bacillota_I > Bacilli_A > RF39 > UBA660 > CAJPPJ01. The sequence goes on along the minus strand of CAUTAF010000015.1, from coordinate 8,817 downwards.
TTATCTATAACTATTAAAGCTTCTTCTATATTCTTAGTAGTATTAAGTTTTTCAAATATATTAAACTCATCTATTATCTTATTTAACAAATCATAAACATTTAAGTTATTTGATAAAAGAGATAGTTTTTTTATTCTTTCATAAAAAGGAAATTCTTTTTTATTAACAATAATATCATATATAACATCATCATCTAATCTAAACAAAAAACTTCTTGCAATAGATGTTAAGAAATAATTTAAAGCATTTTTATTATTATTTGCTATTAAATATACTGTATTTATTATACTTCTTAAAATTAAAACTAAATTATTATCATTTATCTTAGTATCAGCAGTTATTTTAACAGGGATATTATACTTATTTAATACTTTTTTATATAATTCATCATTAGTTCCACTTCTAACGATTATAGCTATATCAGTATATGTTATATCTCTTAATTTATTAGTTTTTTTATCTATAACTTGATACTTATTATCAATCTTATTTTTTATATCATTTGCTATAAAATTTATTTCTAATTCTTTTGGATTAGAATCAGTATCATAAGTATATATTTTCATTATATTGTTTTCTTTTTGTTCTTTTATATAATTAGTATTTCCAAAAACAAGTTGATGTTCTTCTTTATAAGAAGCTCCACCTTTATCTAAAGTCATAACATAATTAAATATATCATTTATTCCATCTATTACTTCTTTTCTACTTCTATAATTACAATTTAAATCTATTTTTCTTCCACCATTTAAATTTTTATAATTTTCATATTTATTTCTAAATATCTTAGGATTAGCATTTCTAAACCCATAGATAGATTGTTTTATATCTCCAACCATATATACATTATTATTAGAAATTAGTGATATAAATCTATCTTGAATATCTGATGTATCTTGATATTCATCTATCATTATTTCTTTAAATTCTTTTTTTAGTTCTTCTCTTACATTCTTATCTTTTTCTAATAATTCTATACCCATAGATGCTATTTTATTAAATGAAAATTTATTATTATTTTTCATAAAATCTTCTTCCATCTCTAATAATTCTAACATCACTTTTTTTATTACTACTTCAACTTCATAGTTAATCTTTAATTCTTCTAATAAATCATCTTCACTATTATATTTTATTAATTCATATTTTAAATTATTAAAACTTTTTTTAAATTCATCATACTTTTTCTTATTTAATTCTTTTTCTTCTTCAGATATATCTTTTATATTAGCAAATTTTGGAAATTCTACTCTCTTAATAGATTTTGTTATTTCATTAAAATTTGTCGATTTTAAAAACTCATTTAGTGCTAAAAAGAGATTATCAAGAAAAGTTTCGCTACCTCTTAAATCTTCTGTTAATTCTTTTAAATATAAAAATTCATCATTAATATATTTTTTAAATTCTTCTATTAAATCATCATTAATTTTATAGTTTTCTAAATATTCTTTAGGACTAGGCAAAATATTTAAATTAGATTTTAAATCACTTAAGATATTTATTAATTTATCTTCGTTATCAGTTAAAAACATATCTCTAATTTTTTTATATTTATCTTTATAAAATATCTTTTTTATATTTTCTCTTGTTATATAAGATAATGCTTCTTCTGACAATACTCCAATACCAGGAGATAAATTTAATATATCGTGATATCTTTCAAGAATAGATAAACTAAATGCATCAAAAGTAGTTATATAACTATTATCAAGAAGAACTAAATTAAGAAAATCATTTTTAGCTTCTAATTTTAATCTTATTCTATCTTTCATTTCTTTAGCAGCATTTTTAGTAAATGTTAAAACTAAAATATTATTTATTTTTAAATCATCATTTAATAAACTTACTACTCTTTCAGTTAAAACAGCAGTTTTACCACTTCCTGCTCCTGCTGATACTAAAACATTACTACCTCTTATATCTATAGCACTTTGTTGATCATCACTAAATTTCATCTTCACTCCTATTAATATATGATTTATCTTCTATTTCTAAATCATCTTCATCTGTAGCAAAACTTATATCTTTATATAAATAATTGTTTTGTTGATCTATTTCTTTATCATTTAATTTTTTATTTAATATGTCAAATTTACCATCTTTAATATCTAAAATAACTTTCTTAATTATCTCTTCTACTGAAGAAGTTATATTATCAATTTCTTCATCAGTTAAAGTTTTACTATTTTTACTTAATTCACCTGATTTTGTAATAGTCATATATCTTAAGTATTTTCCTTCTTGATAATCTTTATCAACTTTTGTTATTCTTTCTAAATCTGAAGTTGTAAAACCAACAAACTTCAAACTATTTTCTTTTTTAATATCATAATTTGGTAGTTCTTTTTCATCATTTTTAAGTTTATAATTATCTAAAACTAGATAATTTAAATATATTCCTCCAAAATCTAAACCAGGATATTTTTTCTTAACTAAATAAATATAAATAGGAAGTTGTAAGTTAATACCATAATCTATATTTTGTAAATTTAAATTAGCAGTAGATTCTTTTTTCTTATAATCAAAAATTATAAATGTATCTTTGTTTATTATTAATTTATCTATCTTACCAACAAATAAATTATCATCAAACTCTATTACTATTTCTTCTTCTCTTTTTATATTATTAAAATTATTTACATTATGATATTCTTTAACAAAATCTATATCTTTTAATATCTCATCTTTTACTCTATCTAAATACTCTTGTTCTACTTCATTAAATTCATATTCTTTTAAAGCTAAACTATAATCTTCTAATTCCATACATCTATGAAAAAAGCTACCAGTTTTAATATAAAAATTATCTTTAAAAGGATTTATTTTTAATACTTTTTCTATATAATATGCAAAAGGATTATAAATATATGTATTCATACTAGTATAAGATAAACTTATTGGTTTATTTATTTTAATAGTTCCATTATATTTATTAGAATATGTATTATATTCTTTTTTAAAACTAGAATAATATATATCTAAACTATTATCTTTTTCTAAATATTTATAATATTTATCTAACTTTTTACTTAATTCTAATTTATGTGCTAAAGAAGAATAAACTATTTTATTTTCTTCTTTTTCTTTTTCTAAAAAATTATATTTTTTATATCTAGATAATTCATAATCATTATTTATAGTAAGAGAGAAATATAATTTTTTATTATTACTAATAAACATCTTAACCATCTCTTCTTGTTCTTCTATTTCATCACTACTAGTTAAAATATTTAATAACTTCTTTTCTTCTTCATTAATATAATCTTTAGTCTTCTTTACTTTAGGATAATAACTATCATTAAATCCAAGAATAAAAATATGTTTATCTTCTCCTTCATAAGTAATATCAACTTTTTCTAACATATCTTTATATTTAATAGATATACTTGCTTTTTTAGCTAATGCTTTAAAAACTTCTTTTTGAATAGTAAAATCATATTCAGATATAGATTTATTTATTAAACTTAATATTTTATCTTTTAATATTGATTTATCTTTTAATAAATTAAATGCTTCTTCAAAAGAAGATGTTTTATCCACATTAGAAAGAAAATCTTGTAATACTTTAGTTCCCATTAAAGATATTTTTTCTTCCATATTAATAGAATAAAACTTAGCATATCTTTTAACTATCTTCTCATAATCATCATTATAAATAATCTTTATATCATTAAGTAAAACACCACTAGCAAGTAATCTAGATATCTCTTCAAAAACATAAATTACTTCTTTAGTAATATTTTTATGTACAGTATAAAAACGTTTTTCATCTTTATACTCTTTATTATCATATTTAATAAAACTTGGAAAAATTTTAGTTTTAGGAATATTTTTAAAAATAACTTCTTTATCTTTTATATAATTTTTAAAATTTTTATCTTCTTTTAAACTGTTTTTTATTTTTAAAAGCATCTTTAGTTTTTCTGTCTTAGCATTACCTTCATTAACAAATACTAAATATTTAAACATCTCTTTAGCTACTTCATAGTTTTTATTATAATCATTCATAATCTTTAAAATACTATCTTCATAATTATAATAATATTTATTTATAAATTCAGTTTTTGTTAATACTTTTTCATCTTTATTTTTTAAGATATATTCTTTTTTTACTAAGTCATTTACTACATATATTTTTTCCATAAAAACCTCTATCTCATTATACTTACTTTATTAAGTAAAAATCAATCGAACAAAAAAAAGATAAAGTTAATTTTAACTTTATCTTATATAACTTTTCTTTTTCTTAAATACTATATAACTAATAAATATTATAAATAGTATTACTAAACTATATGTTTTTATACCAGTATTTGGATTTATTTTAATTTCTTTTAAATTTTCTACTACTTCAATAGTTACATTAGCTTCATATTGGAATCCGGCTGTTGTTCTTCCTCTAACTTTTTCTTCAAAAGTCCCTATATTTTTAAAAACATATCTATTATCTTCTCTTGTAAAATTAGAACTATCATCTAAATAAAGTTCTTTATCATTTAAATATATTGGAATATTTTGAGGAGTATTTTTCTTTATTTTAAATTTTAAATTTTGATGAGTTTTATTAGCGGTACAATAACTAGAATCATCTATTTTTAAAATATTTATATTATTGTCATCTATATTTGATAAACATTCATTTAAAAATTTATTATGAAATAAATCTAATTTTTTTATTTTTGTATTATTTAAAGTTAAATATTTTAACAATAAATTGTTTTTTAAATCTATTTCTTTTAAATCTATTGAACTTATATAAAGAGAGTCTAATAAAGGATTATTACTAAAATCCAATTCTTTTATTTTTATATTACCATGTCTTTCAGGAAATGTTGTTTCACCATTTCTAGTAAGTAAAGTTTGTTCAGGTAGATAATTTCTTATCGATACAGCTCTTAATTTATTATTATGACTAAAATCTATAGTATTTTTTATATTTGTAATATCTAAATATATTCTTTCTATATTTGTTAATTTACTTAAATCTATATTTTCTATAGGAGTATCCGACATATCTAAAAACCTTAAATTAGTTAATTTACTTAAATCTATATTAAATATTGGATTATATGATAAATCTAAAAATTCAAGATTTTGATAATTATGAAGATTTATTTTTGAAATTTCGTCATTAATTAAAGAAATAGTTTTAACAGAATTTGATAAATTAATATTTTTTATTGCACTATTTACTACTTTAATATTTTCTAATTTACTTAAATGCTCATAATTTAAAATTTTTTTATTATTTTTATTAAAACTTACTATTATATTCTTAACTTTTAAATTTTCATTTAAATTTATTTCTTTTAATTTATTGTTTTCTATTGACGTTTGAAAATTAAAATACAAATATTCAAGGTTTTTATATGTTGAAAAATCAACATTTTCTACATTAACTTTTGGTAACGATATTACTCTTAAATTAGGTAAATATTCTATACCAGCTAATGTATTTATCTCTTTATCTGATAGAAATGGTATTAAAACTTGAATTTTTTCCAAATCTTCTTTATTTATTTTTTCATTTTCTTTTTCAACTATTTTTGACTCTCTTAAATCTCTATTAATATCATATGCTGAAATAAGATAGGGCGGAAAAGGTTTCATATTATTAAAATAATATTCATAGTATTTTAAATTTGCTTGATATTCCCCACATCTATTTTCCATTATACAAAGTACTACACCTCTTCTTAAATTTTCATCTGGAAAAGCTTCTTTATATGTTACATTATAATTTAACTCTCTCAGTTTCTTACTTATTATACTAGTACTATTTTTATAAAAGACTAAAAATGATGCGATCAAAAACATTGAAATCATCACACTTATATACTTCTTACTCTTCATAATAACCTCTATTATCTTTATTATATATATATATATATATATGCAAGATGCAATAAAAAAGATAAAGTTAATTTTAACTTTATCTTATATAAATTTTATTTTTCTTAAATACTAGATAACTAATAAATATGATTAATAGTATTACTAAACTATATGTCTTTATTCCAGTATTTGGATTAGTTATTCTTTTCTCTTTATCTAATAAATCATCTATTCTTTTTATCATATTAAACATATCTTCTTTTAATATAAAATCTTTATCATATAAGTCTTTTGCTTCTTTTAATAATGTATTACATGCCTCACTCTTACATAACTTATCACTAATAGATTTTTCTAATTCTTCTATCTTCTTTTTAAGTTCTTCTTTATCTGTTACAATTTTTTCTCTTAAGTCTTTTATCTCTTTAGTTAACTTATCTACTTCTTCTTGAGTTGATGTATCTTTAGACATATCTTTTGCTTCTTTTATCTTATCTTTTAATACTTTAACTGTATCTTCTAAATAAAAATCTTCATCTATGTCTTTTGCTATTTCTTTTTCTAACTCTTCAAAGTTAGCTTTATCTCTTAGTTTATTGATTTCTTTTTTTATATCATCTATTTCTTTTTTAGTTTTTTCTATTAATTTTAATAAATCACTATCACTAGTAGTAGCAGAATAAGATCCTTTTATATTATCTTTTTCTGTTACTTTACCAGGTAAATAATTATTCTTAAGATTATCTACATCTAGTTTATTCTTAGTATCAAATGGATTTACTTTAGTATCATCTATTAGTTTTTCTAATTGTTTAACAAGATTATCTAACTCATCTTTCTTACTCATATCAGGAAGAGATGTTTTATCATATGGATCACTTCCTCTTGCTATTTCAACTGCATTAGAATATCCATCTCCATCTTTATCATCATCATCTTTATCTGCTATTCCGTCTTTATCAGTATCTCTTAAAAGTTTAATAGAAATATTCTTATTAAATGTATAAATTTTACCTTGTTCTTTATAAGTTATATTAAATGTATGTTCTTCTTCAGTACCAGTAAACAAATAATCTATTACTCCAGTTACACTATTTGAATTATAAGTTAATCCATTTGCTTTATTTAAATATTCATAACTTACTAAATTATCTCTTACTGTTTTTATAAAGTTAGTATTATCGATATTATCTTCTTTAGCATAACTTCTTGTTATATTTATATTAACTGGTTTCTTATCTATTACTTCTAATGCTTCTGGATTTACTGTTACTGTTGGTAAGATATCTTCTTTTTCATATACTTTAACTGGTATATCTACTTCTTTAAATGTATCATCACTAAATCTTATTCTTACCTTAACTACTTTTTCCCCTTTATCAGTAAATGTACGTGAACTTAATAGCTCAAAAGTTTTAATATTAGCTGATAAGTTAGTTATCATTTCTTTTAATTTATTTACTGGTATTTCTTCATTTATTATAGGTATATAGTTTCCTTGATCAAATACGGGATTAAATGTGTGTTCTTCTCCTGCTTCTACTGTAACATAATAACGCCAATAAATATAATAATAACCATCATTAGAGAAATATACTCTTGCATCAGTTGTATGATTTCCTGGGTATTTAAATACATATTTATCTCCTACTCTTTCATAATTATAATTTTCATTTAAAAAATATTCTTTATCATTATAAAATATTCTTGGTATTGTTATATATGAATTTTTTTTGACTTTAATTTTTCTAGATTCTACTACTCTTACCATATTCTTATTAGGAAGTTTCATATTTTGCGTATTATTATTATTAAGTTCTACATACCAAATATTTTTATTTTTAGATAAATCTATTGTATTTAAATTATTATTTTCAAGAAAAATCGTACCTAATCCAATGTTATTTTCTATATTTAAATTTGTTATACCTAAATTTTTTAATGATAATGCATTTAAATTAGGATTATTGCTAAAATCTAAAGATTTTATTTTTCCATTTTCTTTTCCTTCTATTAAAACTTCTTTAAGTTTTGGATTATTATTAAAATCTATAGTATCTTTTTCTGTTTTTAATCCAAATCTTAAAATTGATAAATTAGGATTATTTCTTACATCTATATCTTCTAAAAGATTATTTGATAAATCCAAAACTGTTAGGTTTGCATTATTTCTTACATCTATATTTGAGATTTTATTGTTATTTAAAGTCAAACTTTTTACATTACTTGGAATTATTATTTCTTCTATTTTATTATTAGATAAATCTACTATGTTTATACCTTCTGATAAAGTTATATTTTTAATTCCACTTTTTCGAATATCTAAATTATGTAAATTCGTGATATGAGATAAATCTAAATTTTTTTCATTTGGTGATAAAAAAGCATTAATTTCATCAAGTTTTATATTTTGACTTAAATTTATAGAATTAGCATTTAAAGCTTTTAGATGTAAAATAATAAGTTCTTTATTGTACGACAAATCAATATCTTCTTGTTGTATATTTTTTAAAAACATGTGTTTTATATTTGGTAAAAATTCTATCCCTTGTAAACTACTAATATTTTCATTACCATTATGAGAAACTAAAATTTGTAATTTATCAAGTGCTTCCTTTGATAATTGTTCTTCCTCTTTTGCTTCAAGTTCTGCTTCTGTTATAACTGTTCCTAGTCTTGAATCATTAAGAAAATTTCTATTATCATAAAAAACATAATCATCCTTAAAATTAGTTAAATAATACAAATCATTACATTGATTTCTCATTATACAAAGAAGTACACCTCTTCTTAAGTTTTTATCTGGAAAAGCTTGTTTATAAGTTACATTATAGTTTAATTCTTTTAGTTTTTTAAACTTAATATTAGTTTTTTTATTTACGATAAAAAAAGAGGATACCATTATTAACATCATCAAAAACCCAATTAAATACTTATTCTTTTTCATAACTACCTCAATTATTATTATTATATATATATAGG
>CAUTAF010000014.1:0-21889 GCA_963536495.1 uncultured Eubacteriales bacterium | reverse complement strand
CTTTTCTTATTTAATTTTATCATAATATATATTTAATAGACAAAGTTGTCTAAATCATCTCTTGACATAATATATATATTATGGTATAATACTTGTATCAAAAGAAAAACTAATAAAATTTAATAAGGAGTGATGAGATTATGGGTGCATATTATGGTTATCAAGTTGTAAATAAGGAAAATGAAATTAATTATTCAACTTTTAATTTAGAAGAAAAGTTGAAATTAGAAAAGTTTAGTGTTGGTGGAATGAAGTTTTTGGAAAGTTTTTATGAAAAAAGTACAATAACACAAGCATTATATTTTATACTTAAAAAGATAGGAACACCTGTCGTTGTAAATACAATATGTGATTATGATGAGGACGGAACATTTAAAAATCAATTAGCTTGGAATAGTGGGTTTGAAAAGACAAGTTTTGATGTAAAAGAACTTGGAAAATTCATAAGAGCAAAACAAAAATTAGAAAAAGAATATAACCTTACTGCAAATTCAATGTTAGGTTACATAGTTTGTGATAGTAAGAAACAATATATTGGGTTATATAATTTTTCAAATGGATTAACAGTATCACCACTAGCATTATTAACAAGAAGTTCAGAAACTTCACAAGGTGGTGGAGATTTTGATGTATCTGATGTAGATTGGGAAAAAGTAAAAAATTCTGAATATCGTAGAGAATTTAAAGAAAATCTAAACTTTGACAAATCACTTATATCTTCTTGGAAAGATTTAGAAATTCAATTCTATGAAGATGATTATTACAATCCGTCAGAAGAATTAAAAACAAAACTAAAAGAATATGAAGATATTTCCGAAAAAATCTTCCTAGAAAGAGATTAGTAAAAGATATTTAAAGCAAGGCTCACTACCTTGCTTTTTTTGTTTCTATAATATTGCATAATTTACCACTTGACATAATATATATATTATGGTATAATATACACACCAAAAGAAAATAAAAACATTTTATTAAAATTTAAGGAGTGATGAGTTATGAAAAATAATATAAAGTTGTTTGAAAGAAGAAAAGAAATTATAAATAAATTAGAAGATGAGGTAAAAGAAGATATTGTAAAATTCTTATTAGAAAATCCATTAAACACTATTGATTTCACTTCTAATATTAATATTAAAGCAAGTGAAGAATATCATAGAGAAAAAATTAAAAAAACAATAACAAAGGAAGATTTAACTAATGAAGAATTAAAAGATTTATATTTTTCAAAAGAATATAATGGTAAATTTTTTGGTGAGGTAATCTATGAAAATTTTTTCAAAAGAAAAATTTTAATAAAACCTAGTAAAACAAGTGATTTTGATAATTTTTACAAGAAAAAACATAGACTTTTATCAGATTTTTTAGATAATATTTTTGAAATAAAAAGAGAAAAAGATTTAAGTTATTACGAAAGTTATAACAAATTTTTAAAAACATTATCATTAGAAGAAGTATTTGAAAAAGCAAAAGAAAAAAAATGTAATATTTATTATGGATATACTATAAATTATTATGATGTAAAATATGAAAGAATTAAAAATGTAGATGACTTAATGGAAATAATCTTTGATGAATTAAATAAATTACATAAAAAAGAAATTAATAATATCCAAAATTGCTTTTTTACATTTTATAAAGAATTAAACAATAAAATTGCAGAAATAGAATTTGAAGAAAAGGAAAAACATTCATCAAATCCATTTGGATATAGAAGATTAAGCAATGAAATTTTAGCCAATAAAATTAAAAATATGAAAAAAATTGATTTCTCAAATTATTTATATGAATTATAAAAATGTCAAAAGCAAGGTTTATTTCCTTGCTTTTTTATTTGCTTTTATCATATTATTTTCTTATTAAGACAAAATTGTCTAAATTATAACTTGACATAATATATATATTATGGTATGATACTTGTATCAAAAGAAAAGCTAATAAAATTAAATAAGGAGTGATGATTGTATGGATAAAAATATTAAAATATTTGAAATAAGAAAAGAAATTTTAAATAAAATAATACCTGAAATAAAGGAAGATATTATTCAATTTTTGTTAAAAAATACATATAATACTATTGATTTTAATTATATGAATAATTCAGCAAGAGAAGAATATATAATAAAAAAAATAAAAAGCACAAAAAAAATAATATCAGTAAATGATTTAACAAAGGAAAAACTTAAAGAATTATTTTTTTCAAAAGGATATAATGAAAATTTCTTTAATGAAATCATATCAGAAGAAGTTTTTAGATGGACATTTTCTGCAAAAGCTAATAAAGAAAGTGATTTCGATAACTATTACAAAAATAGATACCATAATTTAATGGATTTTTTGGATAATTTTTTTGAAGTAAAAAGATTAGAAAATAAGAGTTATTACGAAAGTTTTCAAAAATTCATTGGAGAAAAAACTTTAGAAGAAATCTTTGAAAAATTAGAAGAAAAAAAATGTGATATTTATTACATTTGTGATGATAGACACAAAAAAATAAAAAATGCAAATGAATTTATGGAAATTGTTTATAAAAAATTAAAAATAGTTTATAAAGAAGAAATTAATAATATTCAAAATTGTTTACAACTTTTTTATGAAGATTTAAAAAAGCAAATTAAAGAAGTTGAAAATCTTGTAAAAGAAAAATATTCTTCAAATCCTTTTGGATATACAAAAGTAACTAATGAAGAATTAGCAAAAAAAATTAAAGATATGAAAGATACTGATTTTTCAGAATATTTGTATGAATTATAAAAAAAACTAAAAGCAAGGCTCAATTCCTTGCTTTTTTGTTTAATATCATACTATATAAAAACTTCTCCATAAGAGAATATTACCTAAATTACTTCTTGACATAATATATATATTATGGTATAATATGCTTACCAAAGGAAAAATAAAACATTTTAAATTAATAAGGAGTGATGATGTATGGGGCAAAGAACACAAATTTTAGTCAATATTGAAGTAGTAGATGATAAAGGAATAAGAAGTATTGAAAGAGAAATAGTTCATTACCAATGGGGTGGATATAGTAATATAATGTTTTTATCACTAAAAAACTTTTTTACAAATGTAAAATTATTTTTAGGTGGAATAGAAACAAAAGACATAATATTTACAGAAAAAAAGAATAAAGAATATAATATGCTAAGAAATAATCTGGTTAATACTTTAAAAAACCCTTATTGTACTTTCATATTGAGTGAAATGTCTAATAAAAATAATATTTTAAAAATGGAAAAAACAGGATTTTTCTTAAAGGCGTTTGATTATGTAGATTGTGAAAATGGTGCAATATTTGTTGATTTATTTGTAAATTTACAAACAAACGAAAAATACTGTAAATGGTCTTTTTTAAATTATGAAGAAGATATTTCTGAAAATTTCATTGAGTTGGAAGAGTTAAAAGAAATTTGGAAATTAAACGAAAAAGAATTTAAAAAAATTACAAATATTGTAAAAGATATAAATAAAGATGATTTGCTTGTAAATGCAGGCAATGGAGATGTGAAAAATTTTAAAATAGAATATGATAAAGAGCATATTTCAGAAATTTTTAAATATCCGTATTAAAAAATATAAAGAGAATGGTTTAAAATCATTCTCTTTTATTGTAAAGCAATTTTTTAGGTTTTAGAAAAGTAAAAATACAAGAAAATTAGGTAAAAGTAAATTGATATAATATCTATATAAAGATAAAGGAAGTGCAAGTACGAAACTGTAAAAAGTAAGTATAAAAGATTTGTTATAATATCTATGTAAAGGAAAACAAGGTTTGTAGGACATTGGAAAAGAAATAGAAATTTTATTTTTGCTTGAAAGAATAGGAAAAAATTGGAAAATTAGAAAATATTAAAAAAAATTAGAAAATTTAAGGAGTGATGAAAAATGAAATTAGGATTATTAAACACAAGTATCATAACAACAACAGGAACTTATAAGATGGTAGATTTAACTTTAACACAAGCAAAAGATTTAGCACAAGCAAACAAAGATAATCTATTATCGGCAATAGGACATAATGCAACAGCAGATGTATTAACAAAATTATTAGGAGTAGATGTTCCAGCGAATAGAATTGTATTTACACAAGATATAGGACAACAAGCAATAGTTTTGAAAATGAAAGGTAGACTACCTGATGATGTTAAAGATTTAACAATAGATGATATGCACAAAATAGGTTTTGACTTGTTTTTATTAACAAGATTGGATTAATTCAATAAAAAAGCAATGTAAAATTTTTATTTCTTTAAAAAGATTAAGGTTGAGTTTTAAACTCACCTTTTTCTTTTTAACTTTACAGAAAATTAATAGATAATATTTTATCTAAATTAAAAATAAAATATGATAATAGATAATATATTGTCTAATTTAAAAAAATAGAAAAGGAGATTGATTATGAAATATTTAGACAAAGTAAATGAAAAAGTTTTAGTAAAAAAATTAACAGAAAAGATGTGGAAAAAATACAAAGGAGAATTAGATGATAAAAGATTAAAAAAAATGTTAAAAGATATATTAAAAGAAGAAAAAATTGTATTTACATATACTTGGAGAATTAATGATTGCAGAGATTTTGGAGTAATGTTTGGTGATACATTTGAAAAATACAGAGATGTGATAAGAAAATTCAATTATACACAAACAAGAGAATATTATGACGCAAAATTTACTAAAGAAGTTGACGCAGGATTTGAATATAACAAGGATAATTCTAATGCTAACATAAAACTAATAGAAAACTTGTTTGATGTAAGAATAGAAAAAGATTATTATGATAACATCTACATAGTAGGAACAGTGAACGAAAATGTAAAAGAATTTCTAAAAAGCTATGGTTATGATTTTTATAAAAAATATATTAATTATGGTAAATGCAATGGAAAATCATATAAAGAAAAAAGATTTTATTTAGTTTCTTAGGAAGTTTTTTTAATGAAAGAGCAAGGTTTATTCCCTTGCTCTTTTTAAATAGTCAAAAAATTTTAAAAAAATTTGACTAATAATTCTCTTAGTCAAAAAAAATCAAAAAATTTTGACTAATTTATGCTTGACATAATATATATATTATGATATAATACTTGTATAGATGAAACAATTCATTTGGTAAAGGATAGTACCCCACAATCACTGTCCTTTACCTACCCTCAAAAAGATAGTAATATTTTTTTATAACAGATAGAGTTTGACAAATCGTTGAACTCTATCCCTCCTCTAAACAATTAATTTCAAAAAAAGACGAAAACATAAAATAAAACTTATAAAATAAAGGAAAAATAAATTAAAATTTACCCTTGACATAATATATATATTATGGTATAATATGGCTACCAAAGGAAAAATGAAACATTTTAAAACTAATAAGGAGAAATAATTATGGAAATAATGACATTTAAAGAAGTGAAAGAAAAATTAATGGAAAGTGAATTAGGTAGTACAACTGATAGTTTTAATTATATAATTATATTGAAAGAAATAGAAAATTCAAAATATCAAGCATATCAAGTTTGTGTTGAAAATGGAAGAGAAGATATAAAAAAAAGAGAAATATATATGTCGGAATACGATATTCTAGCAGAAGATGTAGGTAGAAGTTATGAAAAAAACTTTATTGAAGACAATGAAGAAGTTGTTGTTCTAACTGACATTGAGGGATTTTAATATATTTTTTTTGAAGTTGATTTATTTTTGCTAGGTAAAGGTTTTTCTTACTATAACTTTTACCTAGACATTTAAAAAAGTGTTTGAATAAGGAGTGATGAATATGCTACAAATTTCATTAGGAACTGTTAAAGGAAGACATACAATGCCTGTAACAGAATACATTATAGAAAACGAAATAGAAGATGTAACAGATGTTTCAACTGTTGAAAAAATGGTTGATGATTATTTTAAAACAAAAATCGCAAATAATGAAGAAAAAGTACAAATTATATTATATGTTACAGGATTAACAGTTGTTACATTGGCAGTTGTAAAGTCTTGTAAAAAGTATGATTGTAACTTAGTTTGTATGCACTTTGATAGAGAAAGTGATACTTACATAGGACAAAAAGTTTTTGAGTAAACTTTTTACATAGATAAAATTTCCTTGAATATTAAAAATGTTTTGGAGAAAAGACTAGAAATAGTCTTTTTTCTTTTGTAAAAATAAAAAATAAATTTTATAACAATAAAATTGAAAAAAATAATCCTATATGATATAATATAAATGTAAAAATTATCTGAAAAAATCCATAGAAGAAACCCTATAATATTTTTAAAAAAGAGAATTTGATTAAATTCTCTTTTTTATTTATTTTCAAAAATAAAAGTTGCAAAAAATTTAAAAAAATCATATAATAAATTTAGGGAAATTTCCTTTCAAATTAAAAATTTGAGTTCTTAATTTTTAACAGTGTATGTGAAAAAAGTATGATTTAAAAATGAGATTATAGAAGTAATCTCATTTTTATTTTTAAAAAATACAAAAAAAACTGTAAAAAAAGACACTTCATTTTACACTATAAAACTATAAATTCTATTGGAGTTAAAAAGAAAAAAGTGTAACATTGAAAAAAATAAATATTACAGAAAGATGTAGACATAGCCATTTTTTTGTGGTATAATATAATTGTTCAAATAAAGATATAAAAAAATCGTAATATTAAACCCCTCAAATAATATTATGTAACTGTAATAATCCAAACATCAAAGCCTCACAAGAGGCTTTTTTGTTTTAATAATAAAAGAGTATTCTCTTATTTCATAATCTATTATATAATATATTTATAAAAATATGTTGAGGTGGAAATATGAAAAAAGAAATAGAATTTTTAAAATATGTAGAAATGAACTTGGATACTTATAACAATAATTATGTTATGTTTGATAACGATAAAAAGATTAGTGAATTTATTGAAAATAATGATTTTGAAAGTCAAAGTGCAAAAGAAAGTAAAATAATAGAAAATTTTCTAAATAATAAAGAAAATACCGATAATGAAGACTTAAAAGGGATTAAAGAAGAATTGCTAAAAAGTATAAAAACAAATGAAAGTGGAATTGAATATATATTAAGAAAAGATTTTACAGGAATAGAAGAAAAATATTCTGAAAAAGAAAAAAAGAAAAGTAAAGACTTGAAAAATAAAATTAAACAATATGGTCTTACAAATGAAATGGAAAGTTTTGAAGATTTTAGAAAAGATGTTTATGTAAAAACATTTAAAAAAATACAAAAAGAAATAGAAAAATGTAAAGAAAAAGGTTTTGAAGAAAAAGAAATTAAAGAAAAACTTTCTGATGTCGCTAATTTTACAATACAAAGAGAATTTAATACTAAGTTTTTTCATAAAGAAAGTACAGATAAAGGTTTACCAATAGATTTTTATTTTAAAGAAAGAGATAAAGAATTTAATATAACTGTTGATTGTAGCAAAATAAAAGAACTTGAAACTCAAGAGAATAAAGGAAGTTATGAACTTAATGTTATAGAATTTATTGACAGTTTGTCTATAATGGAAGTTATGAAAGTAAGTGATTTCATCAGTGATAACTCTTTAAAGAAAATTGAAAATTTTATTCCTAAAGTTTTAAAGTTTGAAAGTGATAATTTAAAATTATATGATGAAATAACAGAAGAAATATATAGTAATTTTAGAAAAGATACAGAAAAACTAATTGCCAATGGTACAGATATAAGTTTGGCTTTTAATAATTACAAAACTTCATTATTGATTGATGGATATTTTGGAGAATATGATTTAAAAGTAAATTCATTTGAAAAAGAAGAACTTGAAACTAATTATAACGAAAAACATAAAATTGAAAATATGAAAGAATACGAAAAAGAACTGAAAGGAAGTAATACTATTGAAGTAAAAGAATATAAAGAAACAAAAAAAGAAAAAAATGAAAATTTAGAAAAAGAATTTTTTTAAAAAACCTATGGAAATAATAATTGAGGTGGAAATATGAGTATTCTTAGTAAAAATAGCATATTAGCAAAAATTAATTTGACTAATAGTATGAAAAGCATTTACAAAATAATTGAATGTAATGATGGAGTAGATAAAAATATAATAAAAAAATACAAAGAAAATTGGGAAAATTTTAATAATGTTTTTAAAGATATAAAAGAAAATATTCAAGAAAACAAAAATAAAACATTTACTTTTTATAAGTTTGAGCCTGATAATTTAAAGAAAACTATTAATGATTTATCTAATCTTGAAAACAATTTAAAATTAGATGAAGAAAGTGCTATTGAAAATAGAGAAGTTATTTTAGATTATTATAAAGATGAATATTTAAAAGAACATTCAAGCGAGATATATAAACCTGTATTTGATTTAAACTTTGAAAAACTAAAAAGAGCGATAGATTTTGAAGAAAATTTTTCAGAAGTAAAAAGTGTATTAACAAGAATGAAAACTGTTGATAAGTTAGGGTTTGAGATAATTATAAAAAAAGAAAATGATGATATAGAATTTAAAGCTATTCAATATAATAATAAAATAAAAATAAAAGAATATAAAGCTGATAATTATACAGATTTTAAAAAACAAGTTTTTGAAGAATTTACTAAAAAAATTGCTAATGAACAAGATGGTTATGAAAATTTAGTAGATTATTTAAAAAATGGATATTATAATGAGATTATTAATAAAGACTTTAAAATAGAAATAGAACAAGATTTTAAGTTATCATACAAAGATTTAAAAAATAACACTTATTCTCAACCAACACATTTATATATTGATTTAGGCAAGGAAAAATATCATCAAGGTGGATATGATAATCTAAATGATTTAGGATTACTTTTAACAAGTAAAGATTATGTATATACTTATACAAAAGAAAGAAAACTCCCTTATGGAAATTTTTATATAAAATTAGATGAATTAAAAAAAATTAATGGAAAAATATATGATAATCTTATCAAAACTAGGGAAAATGAAACTTGGGAAGATATTGTAAATGATGTAAAAGCTAATTCTGTTATGACTTTAAATTCTTTTGATGATATAGAAAGTATTAAAACAAATACTTTAAAAAATATGGATAACTTTTTTGAAAAAAGAATTTTTATGAAATATAATGCTGAAGAATTTTTAGAAAAAATGATTTTAAAAGAAGATAAAGAGTTTAGCTATAATGGTTTACATTTAGTTGAAATAGATGGTAAAAAAAGAATAAAAGAATTTTTAGAAAAAAATGATAATGATACTTATGATTTTGAAATTTATAAAAAAAATGCTAAAGAATTTTTATCAAATAAAGTTGTCGAAGTTACACAAACAATAATTGATGATTTTAAAGATATAGAAAGTGAAAAATACCCATCTGTTAAATTTCAAGATTTACAAATAAATTATAAAAATAAAGAAACAGGAACATTAAGGAAAGAAAACGAATTTATAAAAAATGCTTTCGCTATCTATTTAGGAGAAAAGAAACCTTATAAAAAAGAAGAAGAGATAAAGGAATTTTTAAAAGAAAATAAAGAAATAAAAAAAGATTTTAGTAAAGAAATATTAAAAAAATATAACATATTAGTTTTTCAGAAAGAAGTGAATAAAATTATAGAAAATTTTAATCCTAACAATTATGATTTTTTAGTAGAAGTTAAATTTGAAAAATATTTTGGTAAAACCAAATACTATGAGAAACAAGAAATTAAAAATAATGAAAAAAGTAAAGAAAAAGAATTTTTTTAAAAAAATAAAAAAAGAAAGTAAAGGAGAAAAAATGATTGATGTTATTGATTTATCGTATTTTATAATAAAAAGAACAAATGATAATAAAAATCCTATTAGCCATTTACAATTACAAAAATTATTATTTTTCTTACAAAAAATGAATTTAGAAAGAAATAAAGTGCCATTATTTAAAGAAAAAATATATGCTTGGGATTTTGGAACTATGATAAGAGAAGTCTATAACGAATTTTGTGTTTTTTCTTCATTGAAAATAGTTTTAACTGACATTGAGTACAAAACTCATTTAGAAAAAATCAATAAAATAGAACTTGAAGATTTTTTGTTAAATTATATAGATGAATTTTCTAAAAAGAAATCTTGGGAAATTTCTTCTATGAAGAATGAAGTTTGGGAGAACAAATATGATAAAGGAAATGGATATAAAAAACTTATCACTTTAGATGATATGAAAGAATAAGAAAATACTATAACTTAAAATTTAAACTCATAGCGTAGCCTTTTTTAAAGTTTTTTAAATTTGAGTGATATTTTATATCAAAAAGATTTAAAAAATAAAAAAATAAAGTTTTACATTAAAGAAAGTGAGAATAAAAAAACTCACTTTTTTTAATGAAAGTCTTGCTTGATGAAAGTCTTACTTGACATAATATATATATTATGATATAATATAGTTACCAAAAGAAAAGCTAATAAAATTAAATAAGGAGTGATGAGATTATGGGTGCATATTATGGTTATCAAGTTGTAAATGAAGAAAATAAGATTAATTGTAAAACTTCTAATTTAGAAAAAAAGTTAAGATTAAAAGAATATATAGGTGGCTTAAAATTTTTAGAAAGTTTTTACAATGATACTCCTATAACACAAGCATTATATTTTATACTTAAAAAGATAGGAACACCTGTTGTTGTAAATACAATATGTGATTATGATGAGGACGGAACATTTAAAAATCAATTAGCTTGGCATAGTGGGTTTAAAAAAACAAGTTTTAATGTGAAAGAACTAGGAAAGTTCATAAGAGCAAAACTAAAGCTAGAAGAAGAATATAATTTAACATCTAATTCAATGTTAGGTTATATAGTATGTGATAGTAAGAAACAATATTTCAATATATATAAATTTACAAAAGGATTAGTAGTATCGCCATTGGCATTATTAACAAGAAGTTCTGAAACTTCACAAGGTGGTGGAGATTTTTATATTTCAGATGTGGATTGGGAAGAAGTAAAAAAAACAGAATGTCATAGAGAATTTAAAGAAAATCTAAACTTTGATAAATCGCTTATATCATCTTGGAAAGATTTAGAAATACAATTCTATGAAGATGATTACTACAATATGTCTGATGAGTTAGAAAGAAAACTAAAAGAATATGAAGATATTTCAGAAAAAATCTTCCTAGAAAGAGAATGGTAAGATTAAATAAAAAAAAGAGAGCAAGGTTCACTCCTTGCTTTTTTGTTTATTTTTATTATTTTATCTTTGATAGACAATGTTGTCTATTTTGTCCTTGACATAATATATATATTATGGTATAATATGCTTACCAAAGGAAAAATGAAACATTTTAATTAAATAAGGAGTGATGATTTATGGGGCAAAGAACACAAATAGGAATTAATGTTAGATATGTAGAAGAAAATGGAACAGAACATATAGAAAGAGCTATTTTCCATTATCAATGGGGTGGATATTCAAATATAATGTTTGAAAGTTTAATTTCTTTATTTCTTGAAGTAAGAAGTTATATTTATGATTTGAAAGATGAGAAATTTGGAAAGATAAATCAAACAACAAATGATAATAAATTAAAAAAACAAAATTTCTTAAAAATTATTACAGATAAATTAATTTCAAAAGAATGTGAAAAAATCACAAAAGATAAAAAAGTAAGTTTGAATGATTTAACTGAAAAAGAATTTTGGGATTGTGTTTTGACACAAGATTGTGATGATGGAAGAATATTGGTAGATATTCTTTTAGATAAAGAAAAAAGCTATTGTAAATGGAATTTCTTAAAAAATGAAAGTAGTGGACTTAATTTTAAAAAAGTCATTGAAAACGAATTGACTTATAACCCTTATGAAGTTCCTAAATATTGGGTATATGATAATGTATATGAAGAAGAATTTAAAAAAACAATAGAAATAATTAATTTCCTAACTACTTATACAGGATTAAAAACTGTTGAATATGATAGAGAACACTTTAGAAAGAAGTTTAATCAATATCAATAAAGAGTGGGGGTAACCCCACTTTTTTGTTTATAAATTATTGACATAATATATATATTATGCTATAATATAATCAAGATAATTAAATAAACATTTCAAATGAAAGGAAAAGTGGTAGAATGTTATTAGAAAAAGTTAGAGAAACAAGAGAAAATATGGAAATAATTGTTGATAGTGGACAGGAAACAGTAGAAATTGATAGAAGTCAATATATTGGTGGAAGTGATATACCGATTATATTAGGCATATCAGGATTTACTAAGCCAAATAAGTTAGCACAACTTAAAAATAAGGTAATACCTTATGAAAATAAGAAAACTCTTTATACAGAGTTCGGACATATATTTGAACCTTTTATAAGAGAGGTTGCAAATAAAAAATTCAATATGAACACTGTACCTTGTTGTAAAACAAGTGAAGAGTTGGGATTAAGAGCAAATTGTGATGGATATGATAGTAAAAATTCTTTGTTATTAGAAGTTAAGACAAATAATGGAGAACACGAAGATAAAACTGATTACATAGTGCAGATACATTTCTATATGGCTATGTATGATGTGAAAAAGTGTATACTTGCTGAGTATGGAAGAACTAAAGAAGAAGAAGAAGTTATAAATGAATTATTAGAAAGTAATGCTAGTGATGAAAAATTAAATGAAGTTGCAAGTAAACTGTTTGATAAAAACAGAATACACTTTACAGAAATTGATTATAACGAAGAACTTGAAAAGAAAATCTTTTTCTGTATTGAAAACTTTAAAAATATAGATTTTGAAATGGCAAAAAGAAATAATAATTTTGAAATAATGTGTAAAATATATGGAAAACTTGAAACAGAAAAAGACAGAGAAAATTTTGAAAAAATGTCTAAAGTAATGGAAAGTTTAGATGATTTCTTTGAAGATAAAAACATCATAAATGGTATTGAAAAAAATATGGTAGAGTTTATCAATCAAGATTTCATAAAAGAAAAGATAAAAAATGGTAAATATGATTTCTTTAAATATAAAAGTGCTACTGTATCTAATAAGTTTGATACTAAAGCATTTAAAAAGGAAAATCCAAGCATTTATCAAAATTACATTAAGGAAGTAGAAGTTGTAACGAATGATAGTATAAGAGGTAAAATTATCAAATATACACCTTTTATGGAGATAGAAAATAGAGAAATAGCAAAACTTGAAGAAAACTTTGAAAATTTCAAAGCTAAAATAAGTGAGAATGTAACAGATGAAGAACTAAAAGGAATTAGCACTATGAGAAATAAATTAGTTCAAGTAAAAGAAGAATTAGAAAATCAAAGTATAGTAGATACAGAAACACTTTTAAGAATGATTGAAGAAAACAACTTAAAAGAACTACCTACAATAGATACAAAACATTTCTACTTTTTAAGGGGTAAAAAATCAACTCAACAAAGAATTAACAAAAAATTATTAGAGTTTGAACACCCTGAACTATTAGAAAAATATACTAAATCAGAAGAAGTAGAAGAAAAAGTTGAGTTTAAATAAAAAAATAAAAATAATATTTAAAAGCAAGGCTAAATGCCTTGTTTTTTATTTTGTTACCAATGAAATATTATGATAAAAACTAATGATTGCTTGACATAATATATATATTATGGTATAATATAGCTACCAAAGGAAAAATGAAATATTTTAAATTAATAAGGAGTGATGAATAATGTCTTATGAAATCGTTAAAAAAGTAGTAATAAAAAAAGGGAAAACAATCAGCATAACAAGAGAAAGTAACAATGTAACACCAAAACATTTCAAGGCTTATAAAAGTGATTACAATTATTTACTTGATATGATTTATAGTTTTGTAAGTGGAAATTTTAAAGTAACAGGAAAAGATGAAAGCGTTTGCAAATTAAAAAGTGTAATTGATAAAATAAAAGAATTTATCAAAAAAGAAACAGAAGAAAAAAAATTACTTCAAAAAGATAAATATTTTGAAGATAGATTAGAAAGTTATATCATCTATTTTTCAAGAGAATATTATAAATATGTTGATGATAAAGAATGTAATAAAGAATTAATAGAAAAAGTTATTGAAATATTTGAAAAAGAATATTTTTTAGAAGAAAATTAATGATAGGCACTGTTTAAAACAAATAAGGAGAGAAGATGTATGGAATTATTAGAATTTGAAAAAAGACAAAGAAAAGTAGGAGAAAAAGTTATTGAAATTTTTAAAAATGAAATGATTGAATTTTTAAAGAAAAATAAAAATTTTACATTTCTAATAACTGAATTTGTGCCTGAAAGAACTGATTACTTATCAGAATTGATAAAAGACAATAGAAGAAGAATATTGAGAATAGATTTAACAGATGATGAAATACTGAAGTTATATCTTTCAAAAAATTATAATGGAAAACTTTTTGCTGAAAAAATGTTTGATTGGTTCAGTAGAAATATAGTTATTAAAGCTAACAAAAACTCTAGTTTTACTGATTACCAAAATTCTTATAAATCAATAAGAGATTTTTCATATTATAACGATATTTTTGGAAGAAAAAAAGTAGAAAATAACAATAATGTTTTTGAAAAAACAATCGGAATAGAAGAAAAAACCTTAGATGAAATCTTTGAAGTTTTTACAAAAGAAAATATTAATATATATTTTGAATACAAAACTTTTGATAAAACAATTTGGGGTAAAACAATACACAAAAGATTAAAAACAAAAGAAAATTTGATAAATGAATTTATTAAATATTTAAAAGAACTATTGTTTAACAGAGAAGAAGATGAAATCTTCAATTATGTTTATAAAAAATTCTTAGAACCATTATATGAAAAAATAGAAAAAGAAATAAAAAAGATACAAAAGAACTCAAATAATCCATTCGGATTTTACGAAGTTGATAACGATTTTATTTTAAATTTAATAAAAAACTTTAACTGAAATGAAATCGAAAGTAAAGAAGATGAATAAATAACAAAATTACCCTCATTTTATTAAAGTGAGGGTTTTATTGTGGAATAATACCCTTGACATAATATATATATTATGGTATAATATGCTTACCAAAGGAAAATAAAAACATTTTAAATTAATAAGGAGTGATGATTTATGGATAATAAGATATATAACGAATTAGTCATTTATAGAAATAATTTAAAATTCAAAAACACTTATGATTTTAACTTAATCGGAATTTTGTCTAAGTTAGTTTTTGATAATATAATAGATAACATAGAATTAAAAGAATTAATAGAAAAAACTTATAATGTACAAACAGAAATAAAAGATTTAATGCAACTTTATTTTTGTTTAATAAACAAATTTAAAAAAGAAAATTTAGCCAAAGAAAAAGAAAATTTTCAAAAAGAATTATATAAATGGCTTTGTCAAAAGATAGACAAAATAAAAAAAGAAAACAACTTAAAAGATAAGCCAAATATTTTTGATGGTTGGTTAGATAGATGAGATATGATAAAAGGAGTAAAAAATGAGAAATAAAGATATATTAAAAGAATTTGAAGATATAACAATTTTAAATCAATATTTATATATGAATGAAGATAACTACATTGATTACTTCAATGGAATAACAACTTTAAGAATAAAGATGAATGAAGATTGTGAATATTTAGCAATTAATTTAGCTTTTCCTAATTTAAAACCTCTAAAATGCTCTAATGATATGACTATCAATTTTATTAGATATATAATTGAAAATTTAAAAAGACAAGAACCTATTTTAAAAAATACAAGATTTCAAAATAGATGGGAAGAAATTAAAGATACAACTCTTGCTAATTTATCTCTAAATTTGTTAAAAAAAGAACAAGTTTTAGAGAGTGAAACAAATACTGAAGAAAATAAACAAAGAGTTAAGACGAAATTGCAAGAAATGATGTCAAAAAGAAAACAAGAAATTTAAGGAGTTGTTTATGAAAACTGAAATCAAAATTAGATTTGTTGATAAAAATATATTAAAAGAATTATATTTTGCTAAAGAACTCCACTTTGAATTAGAAAGTGAAGAAGAAAAAGCACAATTCATTGAAGATTTGACAGCCAGTTTAGATATGTATAATATAAATGTTTGTGATATTACATTATATGAACATAAACCCCATATCACTCTAACAAGTGAAAATATCTTACCTAAAACTAGATTTAACAAGATAAAAAGAGATTTTAAAAAATATGGATATGAAATAGTTTGATAAAACAAAAAGGACTTGCAAGTCCTTTTTTATTTTTAAAAAAATAATTATATAATAAAAGGACGATATTGTTCTTTTTTATTATTAAAAAACAAAAGAAAAATATTAGCAAATATGGTATAATATAAAGAAAATTAAGTCATAAAGTAGAACAAAAACAGTTATTAAAATTTTAAACATATAGAAACATATAGAAAGGTAGGTGAAAGATGTATAAAGCAATAAAGATAGAACTAAAACTAACAAACGAACAGAAGATACAAGTAAATAAAACTATTGGAACAGAAAGATTTATATATAATGAGTATATTAAATATAATAAGGAACAATATGAATTAAATAATAAATTTGTAAGTGCTTTTGAATTTTCTAAATATATTAACAATGTCTACCTACCTAGTAATCCTGATAAAAAATGGATAAAAGATGTATCTGCAAAATCAGTCAAACAAGCTATGATTTATGGAGAAAAAACATTTAAAAATTTCTTTAAGGGTTTAAGTGCTTTTCCAGTTTTTAAAAAAAAAGGTAAGAATGAGTTGGGAGCATATTTCGTTAAGAACAATAAAGCTGATTTTGAGTTTTATAGACACAAAATCAAAATACCTACTTTAAAATTTGTAATGGTAAAAGAATATGGATATATACCTAAAAATGCAAATATTAAAAGTGGTACTATATCTAAAATAGCTGATAGATACTTCTTATCACTTGTTATAGAAGTAGATGATATAGTTAAATCTGAAAATACAAGTACAAAAGGATTAGGAGTAGATTTAGGAATTAAAGATACAGCTATATGTTCTAACGGAATGGTATTTAAAAACATAAATAAAACTAAAAAAGTTAAAAAGATTAAAAAGAAACTTAAAAAAGAACAAAGAAAAATGGCAAGGAGTGTGGAATATTCTAAATCTAATAAGATAAAATTAAAAGAATGTAAGAATTTCAATAAGAAAAAATTAAAAATACAAAGATTGTTTTATAGATTGAGTTGTATTAGAGATGATTATAACAATAAAATAGTAAATGAAATAACAAGAACCAAGTTAAAATACATTACTATTGAAGATTTAAAAGTATCTAATATGATGAAGAACAGACATCTATCTAAAGCTATACAGGAACAAAATTTTTATAGTATCAGAACTAAACTAATAAACAAATGCAAAGAAAGAAATATAGAATTAAGGATAGTAGATACATTCTATCCAAGTTCTAAAACTTGCTCTTGTTGTGGTAGTATAAAGAAAGATTTAAAACTAAATGATAGGATTTATAAATGTAGTAATTGTGGTTTAGAAATAGATAGGGATTATAATGCAAGTATAAATCTTGAAAAAGCACAAAATTATAAAGTAATAGCATAGATATTTTAAAATAAAAAGAAAGGAGAAAGCTACGAATAGCAAGTTAAAATATCTATATGTACTGATGGCTAGTCAGGAATTTACGACTATGGAGAGTACAAGGAACTATGAGTAGATACATTGTATTGAAAATATACTCATTGAAGTAGTAACATTCTAGTGTGTTAAATATATTTTAATACATTTTAGTAGCAGGTGTAAAAAGTGTATAGACTAGAATTAAAAAAGAGAAATAAAAAAATAGATAAGAGTGCAAAAGGAAGTTATAAATACATAACTAGAAGTGAATTAAGTAATAAAGATATGGTAAAAAGTACCGATATTGAATACACTTTTTCTAAAGTGCCTAAACTTTTTGAAGATAAAGTTAGTAATTTTTGGAATAGTGTTGATAAAAACGAAAGAAAAAACGGAAGAGTAAATTCAGAACTCTTAATCTCTATACCTAGAGAATTTGATAAAGAAGAAAGAATAAAACTTGTAGATAATCTTATTAAAGAGATTTTAGATAAAAATACGCCATATAGTTATGCCATACATAATCCAATAGCAAGTGATGGTTTGCATAATCCACATTGCCATTTGATGATTTATGAAAAGAATTTTAATCGTTCATTTTTTAAAGAAGATTTTACCAAAGAAATTGATAAAAATTATTTTAAAGGAACTTTTAAAAAAGATGAAAACTATATAAAAAAGAACTTAAATTATGAAAAAAAGTCTTTTATATATGATAGTAGAGAAAAATTTGAAGAACAATTACTAATTATGTCTAAGTCAAAGACAAAAGATGAAATAATAAGTAGTTCAGAAAAGTCAAAAGAAAAAGATGATTATGATAAAACAAAAGAAAATAAAATTTCAGCTAAAGATTATGAACAATTTATAAAAACTGAACAAGTTTTAATGGAAAAAGTAAGAGGTGAATATATGGAAAACTTTAAAAAAGTTTTAAAAGATGATGATAGTTTAAGTAGTTTAAAGAATATGTTAGAAAAACTAGATGAAAAAGATTTAGAAAAGTTTGTCGTAATGTTTTCAAAAGAAAGTAAGTTTTTTGAAGATGTAAAAAACCTATCAATAGATGAATTAAAAGCTAAAAATTATACTAATGAAACAGTTAAGAATATTTTAACTGAAGTTGTAGATATAAATAGTTTACAGTCTGATGAAACTCTTATAAATAAAGATAGTGATTTGTTAAAAATAGATAAGTCTATAAGAGAGCAAACAAACGCAAAAGATATTACAGATAAATATATATTTGACCAAGTTGTAAGTCAGCTTTTTAAAGGAGATAATGAAAGTTCAGAAGACACCGAAAGCGAAACTAATGTAAATGTTTTTAAATTGAATGTACCTAGATATAATGAACTTAATTATTTTTTAGAAAACTTAAAGAATGATTTTCCTTTTAAATTAGCTGATTATATAACAGAAACTAAAGTAAATATTTCAGGAGATGAAAACGAAAATTCTACTTTAGAAGTTAAGTGTAAACAGTTAAATAAAGAAAAACACGAAATAGATTGTATTAGTTATGAAAAGAAATTCAATAAAAGAGAAGAAGATTTCTTTTCAAATGATATATTAAGAAATCAATTAAGATTATTTTATTATGAATTTTTAAATTATTTTGATGAAAATATCATAGGAAAAGACGAAACACCTGGATACACTGAATTTTATGAAAATCTTGAAAATAATCTTAGTAACGAATATATGGAATTAACTAAAAGTTTTGTCTATACTAATTTATTCTATAATATAGACACGAATTATTTTGCTACTAAAGATGATGAAATTGAAAATAAAAATAAGAAAAACAATTTAAAAGGTGTTGATTTTGATTTTCTTAATCCATATTCTAATAAAGAAAATTTACATAATAAAGTATTTATGCCTAACTTATCTAAACAAATAAGTGAGAATGTCTTAAATATGTTAGATAACGAAGAAACAGAATACACTAATATAGGAGATAAATCAGTTTATAAAGTATCTGAAAGAAAAGATTATGTAAATAAGATAAAATCTATATTAGAAAGCAATGTAAAATACTTAAATCAAGATACAGAATTTTTTAAAAGTAATATATTTAGTCAAGCATTGAAAGATAGAGATATTATTTTAAAAAATGGTGTTTCAAAAGAAGAAAATGGAGAAGAAACACAATATAGAATAGATTTTAAAGTAAAAACTAAAATTAATGGTAAAGAAGAAGAAAAAACTTATAAACAATATGTTGATGAAATTATAAAAAATGATAAGAAAAAACTTAATAAAAATTTGAGTGGAACATTTTTAGAAACAGGTACTATATTAGATACAATCAATTATTCTGATATAGGTATAAAAGAAAATTTAAGACCTAATTTACCATTATTAAAAGTTAAAAAATTCTTAATAGATGACTTAGACTTTGGAAGTATGAAAGAGATTAGATTAGATAAAAAAGAAAGCCTAATTGAATTAGGAAGTGAAAAGGAAAGTTATTATAAATACAAATTAAAAGAAAATGTATTTAAAAGTCCGTCTGTATTAGAACATTCTTACAATCACGCTTTATCTATTCAAAATAAAGTGGATATAAACAAAGATATTAACCATTTAATATATTTAAGTTTAGATAAAACTAAAGAGGACAGACTTGTCCTAAGTAATGTAAAGTTAGAAAAAGCTAAGAGATATAACTTAGTTGATTTAAAAGAAGTTGAAAATTTCATAGGTAAAGTTGATAAAAGTAATGTATTAAAGATTAGTAAAAATATAAGTGATAAGATTTATGATAAAAATTTTATTCATAAAAAGTTGGCTAAAGAATTTGATACTAAGAAAAAAATCAATGATAAAGTAAGAGAAAAAAGTGCTTTAACTTATATAGGTTATTCTGATGATATAGAAAAGATAAACCACACTTTAAAAGAGATAGAATATAATAATAATAGAAAATTTGAAGAAAAAATATCTACTGATATGAATGAAATGCTAAAGTTAAATTCATTAGGATTAAAAGAAAATGAAAACAACTTAGAAACCATAGAGAAGTTTTTTAATTGGAACACTGTTAAAGGTTATAAAATAAGTGAAAAGATTAAAGATACTGATATAGGAAACTTTGGCTCTATTATAGTTGATAAGACTTTAAAAACAGAAAATGATAATATTAAGAAAAATGTTTTAAAAGTATCACAAAGAAAAGAAAAAATTTCTATTCCTGATGAAATGGAAAAGGTAGATACAGATAAAATGGAGTTATTTCTTTATAAGAAAAAAGAAATATTGGCTTTTCAATTAGAAATAGCAACTAAAAATATATCAATATCTAAAGTAAACAGTGATGATGAAGATATTCAAACATTATCAGAAGTAGAAAAAATAAGTAAAAAGAGTTTAGCTTATATGAAAAAGGTAATGGAAAGTAAAAGTGCTGATTATAGCAAAACACCTGATATTTTAGAATTAGAAAAAGCTGTCAATAAATTTGAAGAAACCAATCAAAAGAAGATTGAGAAAAGAAAAGAAATAGAAAATAGATATTTTGAAAAAACATCTCTTGATAATTTAACTGAATATGTTAAAGAAAAGAAAATGTTAGTTGTCAATCTTGAATGGGAACAGACACAAATAACTGATGATAAAATTAAGGAAAAACCTTATGCCATAACTTTTAAAGGGAAAGATTTATATAAATATAACAAAGATTTAATCCTATCATATTCTGAAATGGAAGATGAAAATTTATACTTTAAAATCTATTTAAAAGAAGAAAATAGTGATGATAAAAGAATAATAGATTTAAGTTCATATAATAAGAGTATAAATGCTGATAACGAAAAAATAGATAAGATAGTAGAAGATAAGATAATCTTTAAATATTTCTATGATAAAGGCTATTCAAAAGCTAAAAAAGAAGAAGAATGGCAAAGTGATGAAAGAGAAGATTTAAAGCAAAGATTAGATAAGGATAGTAAATATTGGAATATTACTAAAGAAAGTGTTATAAATGATACCAGCCTTTTAGAAATTACCAAAAGACTTGTTGCTAATGGTAATAACTTCCAAAATGCTTTTTTAGGAATGGAAAAGAAAATAAATTTTGAAACAAGTTTAGAAAAAATTTCAAGTACAAAACTTGGTGGGATATTTGTAGAACAAATTAAAGATTATCTTGTACAAGAAACTGAATTTAAAAAAGAAATATATAGATTTAAGAATAAAAGTATTCAGGAACATTTAGAAGTAGAAGGACTTGTAGATGAAGAACTTAAATTAAAAAGAAAAGTTAAAGAAATTTCTTTCTTTAAAGAAAGAAAGAAAATTTTAACAGAGGCATACAATCTTGATTTTAACTTCAAAAATGGTGAAATAAACTTTGCTAATGA
>CAUTAF010000013.1:0-24264 GCA_963536495.1 uncultured Eubacteriales bacterium | reverse complement strand
TAATACACTTTCTCTATTAGATAAAAAAATCGAATTACAATCTAAGAAAATTGAAAACCTTAAGTTATTTAAAATATGTACTTCAGATAAGTTCTTTAATATAAAATCAAAAGAAACAAAAAAATTATTATCCAACCATTGTACTCTTTTAACAGGTAAATCTAAAGTTAACCAATTTGATGAGAATGGAATATATTACATAATGGATATGGGAACGGTAAATGCAGAAGGATATATACTTAAAAATAAACCAACATTTTGTGATTTAGATATGTTATCATATGGAGATTTAATTATGCCTAAAGATGATATCGGTGGAGGACTAATTATAGGTAAAACTGGTTTTATAGATGAAAACAATAAATACATATTAGGTGATCATGTATATCTGATAAAAACCAAAAATATTAATTCTTTATATTTACATTATCAAATAAACTCAAAATATATAAATAAAGAATTAAAAAGAAAAGTAACTGGTTCTGCACAATTAGGACTAAAAGCTGATAATATTCTTAATCAAGAAATATTAGTTCACTCAGAAAATAGCCAAAATAAAATTGCAAATATATTTGAATTAATAGATAAAAAAATTAAATTAGAAAATCGAAAGCTTGAAAAATTATTGGAAGTAAAAAAAGGACTTATGCAAAGTATGTTTATATAAGTCCTTTTTGAAAGTTTTATTTTAGATTAAAAAATATTTTTAAATTTTGCTAGAACTTTTTAGAAAATTATAAAAATTTTTAAAATAATAAAAAAGATATATTTCATTTTATATGTTTTTCTAGATAGTGAAACCATTGCAATAATTTTTGTTATAAATCAACTCTTTTATGATAAAATGAAAAAAGAAGAGGTGTTGTATGGCATTTTGTTATAATTGTGGAAAAAAATTAAAAGATGGAAGTAAATTTTGTACAGGATGTGGAGTATCACAAGAAGAAGTTGAAGAAGTTAATACAAATGATTCATCTGTTAGAAAACAAGAATTTGTTGGAACAGTTAAAAAATGTCCAAATTGTGGAGAAGATTTAAAAAGTTTAACTGGAATATGTCCATCTTGCGGACACGAAATAAATAGTAAAACAGTTAATAAATCATTAAAAGAATTTACTGATAAACTTTATGAACTTGAAAATAAAACAGAAGGATATAGTGTATTAGAAAATAAAGGATGGTCTAGTTGGAATGGTGGAGGAAAACTAGGTTGGATATTATTAAATATGTTTTTATTTTTAATCCCATTAGTTTTTTATTACTATAAAAAATTGTTTTCTATGTTAAAAGCACCAAAATTAGTTAAAAATGAAAAAGAATTAACTTATTTTATTCAAAATTATCAATTTCCAAATGATAGGGAATCTATTTTATCAGCATTAATTTATATTAGAGATAAAGTTAATTTTATATCTAATTCATCTTCTAATAATAAAACTTATTATTGGACAAAAGTATGGGCTGATAAAGCAAGAGAATTAAAGAGTAAATCAGATATCTTATTTAAAAATGATTCAATAGTTGATGATTGTTATAGTGAGATAATAACTACATCAGAAAAATCTAAAAAAAAATTAATTATTAAAACAACATTGATAATTACTGCTATAACTTTATTTTTAATATTTATATTTGCTTCTTCAAGTAAAGAAAGACAAGTAGAATACAATAAAAAATTAAATTTACCAACAGCAGGTATTGTAGAAAAATTACCTAAAGTAGAATATAAAAATGGAAATATTATAACTGATTCATCGGATACTTTAGAATTTGATATATATAATGTAAAAGAAAAAGATTTTGATGACTATGTAGATAAGTGTAAGAATAGTGGATTTAATATTAATTATTCTAAAAATAGCAAAATATTTAGAGCTAAAAATAAAGATGGTTATAATATAAAAATAAAATATGATGAAGAAAATGAAAAAATAACTGTTCGTATAAGTAGTGTAATTCATATAGGTTAAAGGAGAGAAAATATGGGATTTTTTAATAAAAACAATAACGGATTAATGGATGTTATAAGATGTGATGAACCATCTTACTTAATATGGAAGTGGCATCCAAAGGGAAGTGAGTTAGGAACTAATAATAGAGAAAATTCTATTAGATGGGGATCATCTTTAAGAGTAAAAGATGGGGAAGTAGCAGTATTTGTATATAAACAAAAAGATGGAACAATGCAAGATTATATTGTTGGACCATTTGATCAAAAAATAAATACAAGTAACTTACCAATATTAGCTAATATAATAGGTTTAGCATATAATGGAGATTCACCATTTCAAGCAGAAATTTATTTTATTAATTTAGCACAAATAATACAAAGTAAATTTGCAGTACCTTTCTTTGATGTATATGATAAAAGATTTGCTGATTTTGGAGTACCAGTATCAGTAAGAGGAAATATAACATTTAAAATAACTGATTATAAAAAATTTATTAAATTACATAGATTAATAAACTTTAGTTTAGATGATTTTCAAAATCAAATAAAAGATGCAGTTTCAAGATATGTAAAAAATATAGTTGTAACATTACCAGTTAAAGAAAATATACCTTTAGTACAAATTGAATCTAAGATAGCAGATATTAATCAATTATTAGAAAAAGACTTAAAAACTAGATTACAAGAAGATTTTGGAGTTGATATAACAGCAGTAGATGTTAGTACAATAGAAATAGATAAAGCTAGTGAAGGTTATAAAGATTTAATGTCTGTTACAAAAGATGTTACTGGTGCTACTGTTCAAACTGAAACTATGGCTAAACTTAAAGATATAACTGATAAACAAAGAATTGAAATTGGAAACTATGAAGAAAATCTTCGTATTAAACGTGAAGAAGGTCAATATGCTGTTCATAAACAAACTCAAACAGATAATATGGCAGCTTTCCAAGTAGAAAAACAAGCAGAAGTTGGTATAGCAGGAGCAGAAGCTTTAGGACATATGGGAGAAAATGGAGCTGGTAATGTTAATTTAGGAGGAGCATCTTCTGGATTTAATCCAGCTGCAATGATGGCTAGTATGGCTGTTGGTAATGTTGTAGGACAAAATATAGCAGGTTCAATGAGTGGAGTTATGAATAATCAAAATCATAGTGCTAGTCAAAACAGTGTAGATCCATATCAAGAATTAACTAAATTAAAATCTTTACTTGATCAAGGAATAATTACAGAAGAAGAATTTAATAAAAAGAAAAAAGAATTACTTGGTTTATAAAAAAGCGATTATTCGCTTTTTTCTTTTATATTCTTATGTGCTATAATCTAATTAATATATTTCTTTAAAAAAAGTAGGTGATATTATGAAGTTTGAATTATTAAAAAAAGATAAAGATTTAAATTATAAAAATATTCTTCTTATTATTGATGAACAACTAAATAATTTTCAACATCAAATAGTAAAAAGAGGAGAAGATTATTATAAGGCTGGAAATGTTATTCAGGTTATTAAAAATAAAAATTTCTTTATAGCTAAAGTAAAAGGAAGTAATTATTATGAAGTAAAAATAAATGTTGATAATGATTCTAAAACTTTAAGTTGTAACTGTTCATGCCCATGTGAATTTTTATGTAAACATGAATATGCAGTATTATTAGCAATTAAAAATAAAAAATATATAGAAAAAGAATTAAAAGAAGAAATTGTTAAAAATAATATTAGCTTAAATGAATTAATTCAAAATATACCTGCTAATGAATTAAAAGACTACATATTGAAAATAATATTTAATAAAAATTTTTCTGATTATTTAGTTTTAGATTTTAATGATTTTGAAGTAGATTTTTTAAAGTATTTACCATCTCAACCTTATGAATATTATTATAATAATTTATATAATTATGTAATGATTAATAATGAAATAAGATTTGATTGTAAATATATAATTAAAGATTTAATAAATAGTGAAAAATATGAAGAAGCATTTTTTGTTATTAAAGCTTTTATAGAAGTAGCAAATGATACTAAACATTTTGAGAAAATTGAGATAATTATTAATAAATATTCAGATACTGCATTATTTTTAAGAATGATTTATAGAAAATCTGATAATATTTTAAAAGAGAAAATAGAAGAATGGTTAGAGAAGATAAGAAAAAATAAATATTATAATAGTTTATATTTAGAAGATATGATAGTGAGTATTATAGAAATTCTTTAAGGAGTTGAGTATGAGTTCATTAAAAATAATTAAAGGATCATGTGCTGACCAAGAAGTAGATGTAGTAGTAAATTCCGCTAATAAAAATTTAGTTTTTGGAAGTGGTATTTGTGGTGTTATTTTTGAAAAAGCTGGAATAACTGAGATGAATAGAGAATGTCAAAAGATTAATACTCCTTTAGAGGTAGGACAAGCTGTAATTACTTCATCTTGTCAAATGACAAATTGTAAGAATATTATTCATGTAACAGGACCGGATTTTAGATATGAAGAAAGTAGTAATGAAGAGTTATATATGGCTTATTATAATTCTTTAAAATTAGCTAAAGATAATGATTTACATAGTATTTCTTTTCCACTTATAAGTGCAGGTATTTATGCAGGTAAAATAAAAAATCCAGCTTTAAACTCTGCTAAAATGTGTATTGAAGCATATAATGATTTTGTATCTAAATATGAAGATTATGATATTAATTTAATACTTTGTCCATTTACAAAAGAATCATATGAAGCAATAAAAGATTTAAAAGTAAAAGAAAAAAGAAAAATTAAAAAAATAAAATAAGTGGTGATGTTATGAATGATGATAAAAAAGAAAAAAATAATATAGAAGATAAAGTGAAAAAAGAAGAAAAAAACAAAGTTAAAGAAAAAGAAGCAGAGGATAATAAAGAAGGTATAATGGAAAAAATTATTTCTAAATTAAATGAAAAATTTATACATAGTAAAAAAATAACAGTTATTTCAATTTCATTGGTTATATCAATGATACTTACATTTATCTTTAATGTAAAATGGAATGTTATGGGTAACAGGTTGTTTACAGATGGGGATGGAATAGTATCGTTAATAGCAATATTTGCAATTAATTATACAGCAATGAATATAATATATTTAAAAAACCACTTAAAAGAAGATAAAAAAAGTTTAAAAAGATTTAAAGTTACAAGCTTTTTAGCTGCACTTATAATTGCAACACTATTTATAATTGGTATAATATCAGAAAATATATTTATGAATCATGCAGTAAGTATTACTAAGAAATTTATAATATATATATTAATTCAATATTTAGCATATATATATTTAATATGGGATATTGTTAAAATTGCATTTTATGGATTAGAAAAGATAGAAAAAAGAAATAAAGATAATCAAAATAAATTGATAGAAGAAAAAACAAATAAAAAGAAAAAAATAATAGAAAAAATAAAAAATATAAATTTATTTGATGGTAGTTTAAAATCATTCTTTATAATATCAGCATTGTTATTTATTTCATGGATACCTACATTACTTGCTAGATATCCCGGGGCATTTTCTACTGATAATTTTGAACAATTAATTCAATATTACTCAGGAGTATATTATAATGCACATCCAATATTACATTCACTATACTTAATTGGAGTAGTAAATTTAGGTAACGCGTTATTTGGATCACATACTCAAGGAATAGCATTATACTCAGTATTACAAATGATATTTACATCGCTTACTTTAGCTTATACAATAAAAGTATTTTCTAAAAAAGGATTCCCTAAGATATTTAGTGTATTAATATTAGCATTTGGAATACTATATCAACCAATTGCACATCATACAATGATTGCCCATAAAGATATATTATGTACTGTAGTTTTAATACATTTAATCTTACAATTAATGGAAATGTCAGAAAATATAAAGAAGTTCTTTAGTAGCAAAAAAAATATATTTAAACTAGTACTATTTGTACTATTACCACTATATCTAAGACATAATGTATATTATGCATACTTAGTAGCATTGCCATTAATACTTGGATTAATATTCTTTAATATAAAAGAAAAAGAAAAGTGGAAATATATATTAATAGTATTTAGTATATTTACATTATCAATGGTATTTTATAGAACAAGCGTAGATTACATTGTTAAAAAATATCAAATAATTTCAGGAAGTAAGAGAGAGTTTTATAGTGTTCCATCACAAATGCTTGGAAGACTCGCATATTTTAAAAAAGAAGACTTAACTGAAGAAGAAAAAGAAATGATTACATATTGGTTTAAAAAAGATGAAGTGCCAACAGTAGATAAAGTAGAAGAATTATACTTGGCCCAATTCTCAGATCCATTAAAAAATAGAATTAGTCTTGAAGTAGTAGATACTAAAGAAGGAAATAAAAAAGCTATAAATTACTTTTTAAAACTATTTAAAAAGTATAAAGTGGAAATGACAATGGGAGCATTAGTACATTCTAATTTATACTATTTTCCATACAAGCCAATACATTTACCACAAATACAAGTATCAAATGCTCATCATCCACACCAAGATAAATATGCAAAGATGATTAATGCAAAACTAAAAAGAGTTATTGATAAATCAGGCAAAATAGAAAAATTTACAAATAAAATATATTTAGATGAAGTTCCAGTACTTTCAATATTTGTAAACATTGGATACACAGTATACATAATTATAATCACTATGATGTATATGATCTATAAAAAGAGATGGATGAGATTAATAGTATTTATGCCACTTTTAGGAATATACTTAAGTTGTATTGTTTCACCAGTAGGTGGAGAGATAAGATATTTCTTACCAGTATATATTGGAGTATTAATTGGATTACCATATGCTACATATGCACCAAATAATAAAGAAAATAAATTGCTAATGTGAAAGATAATTTGTAAATTGACAAAATACTTATCTTTTATTAAGATATTCAAAACTTTAATTGAAGTATTTTATTTATATAATTATACTAAAATTAGAATAGGAGGATTTTATGAAAGCTGAAAAGAAGAATATAACAAGATTACCAAAAAGCTTCTTTCAACAAGAAAAACCTACTATGAGTACAAAAGAAGCACTTCAAGATGTAGTTCCTTTTTTAACAGAAAAAGAAATGAAAAAAATTAAACAAACAAAAAAATTATAAAATTATTTATTAACTCACTAATTTTGTGAGTTTTTATTTTTAATAATTAAAGCTAAGGTTTCTAATCTTTTCTTTTTTATTATATAATATTTATTAGAAACGAGGGATTATGTTAACAGTAAGTCATTTTTTGATATTAAATTCTTTAATATATATAGAACAATTTGAAAATAAAAAATATACTAATAAACTTATAGGTAAATCAGTATATGATTTTGCTATGAATTATGAATATTCTTCAAAATATCCATATTTTCCTGCTGAAATAAATGAAGAAGAATTTGATTCTTTAATAGAAAGTATAAAAGTAGAAAAAAATATATTTAAAGATGTTTATTTTTTGAATATAGAAAACAGTTTAAGTGGTAATAAAGAATGTACAGAAAATCTTGTTAATATGACACTTAAGTATAAAAATAATTTAATATTTGTTTTTAAAGGTACTAGTGGAACTTATGAATGGGTAGATAATGTTAGAGGAACTTATGTATCTGATACTAAAAGACAAATAAAAGCATTAAAATATTATGATAAAATGTATAAATTATATGCTGATTATGTAGATAAAATATATATAACAGGACATTCTAAAGGTGGTAATAAAGCTCAATATATTGGTGTTTTAAGAGGTGAAGATTCAAAAATAAAACATGTTTATTCTTTTGATGGACAAGGATTT
Source organism: uncultured Eubacteriales bacterium (assembly GCA_963536495.1). Classification (GTDB taxonomy): domain Bacteria; phylum Bacillota_I; class Bacilli_A; order RF39; family UBA660; genus CAJPPJ01. The sequence continues at coordinate 16,483 of CAUTAF010000013.1, read as the reverse complement.
AATGATTTGTTTTTTGAAAAGTATAAAGATTTAATTAAAAAAAATAAAAAGAAAATAACTAGTATTAGTAATGAAAATGATTTTGTAAATATTATTATGAAACTAGCAGTAGGTAATAAAATATATATAAAATCTAAAACTACTAAAGGAAAAGATAAAGATAAAGTAGCTCAAATAACTCATCTTTTTGGTGGATGGCATTCTCCTTATTCTATGCTTATCAAAAAAGATGATAGATTACATATAAACGAAGAAACAAAACAAAATGAAGTTATGGCTACAGTAAGTGATTTAATTAATTATTATTCTAAGAAGATGACAGTTGAAGAAAAAAGATATTTCTTTTATAAACTAGCAGAAACTAGAATGAGTGTTGAATATGATAATGATGAAGAATTTAAAAAAGAACCCAAAGATTTCTTTAAAAGATTTATTCAGATAAATAGAGATTATGAAAAGGATAGAAAAGATTTTACTTGGTTTAAGTTTCTTATTAAGGTAAGACCAGTTATAAAAGAAATGATAAAAATAATAGCATCTAAAACAGATGAGTAAGTATGGTATAATGAAATTATGAATGAATATTTATTTATAGGAAAAATTGTAGGAACTCACGCTATTAAAGGTGAGGTTAAATTAAGAGTTGAATATGCTGGTATTAAAGAACTTCTTAAAGTTAATACTAATTTATATTTAAGTTCTAAGTATTTAAAAAAGAAAATAACAAAGATTAGATATCATAAAAGAAATTATCTAGTTCTTTTTGATGAAGTTGATAATATTAATCAAGTTTTATCTTTAGTAGGAAGTAATGTTTATTTAAAAAAAGATGAAATAAAAGATGTGTTTCATACAAAAGATACATTACTTGGATTAAAAGTATTATATAAGAGTAAATTACTTGGACATGTTACTAATTTATTATCTGTTGGAGAAGAAAATCAGTTGTTAGAAATAGATAGTAAGATACTTATACCTTTTCAAAAGATATTTGTTAAGAAAATTGATTATGAAGAACAAGAAATACTTTTAGATATGATAGAAGGTTTAATATGAGAATAGATATATTAACATTGTTTAAAGAACAGTTTAATGGTTTTTTAGAAACTTCGATTATTAAAAGAGCAATAGATAAAAAGCAAGTAGAGATTAATTTAGTAGATATCAGAGACTTTGTTCAAAATAAACATAGACAAGTAGATGATACAGTTTATGGTGGTGGATCTGGTATGGTTATTATGGTAGAACCAGTTGTACTTGCTATTGAATCAGTTAAAACAAAAGATTCTAAAGTTATACTTTTAACACCTTCAGGAGATGTATATAATCAAGATAAAGCTATATCTTTATCAAAAGAGAAACATTTAATAATAATATGTGGACACTATGAAGGAATAGATGAAAGAATTAAACACTTTATAGATATGGAAATAAGTATAGGAGATTTTGTCTTAACTGGAGGAGAAATACCTAGTATGGTATTAGTTGATTCTATAACGAGGTTACTTGATGGAGTTATAACTAAAGAAAGTTTAGAATCAGAAAGTTTTAATGACAATTTACTTGATTACGCAGTTTACACAAAACCTAGAAATTTTAGAGGATATGAAGTTCCAGAAGTACTAGTAAGTGGAAATCATGAACTTATTAGAAAATATAGAGAAGAAGAAAGAATAAGAAGGACTAATGAGAGAAGAAAGGATTTAATAGATAATGTTAAGTAAAAAAGAATCAAAGAAATTTGTTAAATCTAATAAAAATTTATCTGAATTAGATGGAACAATCATTAGTATGAAAAAATATGGTATAACTAAACTTAATCTAATAGATAAGAAGTTGATATCATCAGTTGTAAAGAATGTTGCAAATAAGAAATTTTTAAAAATATTTAAAGATGTAGTAGAAGAAAATATCGATATTAATCAAACTATTAAAATTTTAGAAGAAGTAAAAAAATTAGAACAAGATTTAATAGATAAAAAAGATTATATTGATGTAGATGAATTTATTAAATTTAGAAATCAATTAAAGAAGATAAAAGAATTATTATCTAAAAAATATGATTTTGAAAAACAAGAAAAAAATAAAAATGAAAAGAAGAAAAAAGAATTAGAAGAAATACTATATTTTTTAAAACAAGAAAAAGAAAAAGAAGAATTAAAAGAAGAATATGAAGAAGAGTTAGATGAAGAATTAGAAGAAACTAAAGGGAAAAGTAGATAATGAAAAGGAATAAAAATATTTGGGATAAATACTATACTAAAGAGGAAAAAAATTATAAATTTCCAGATATTAGTATGTATGATTTATTAAAGAAAAATAATTATAATAGAGAAAAGAAAATAGCTATTAATTATTTTGATAATAAAATGACATTCGCAACTTTTTTTAATGAAATAGAAAAAGTAGCTAAAGCATTTTCATCTATTGGAGTAAAAGAAGAAGATGTTGTAACACTTATAATGCCTAATACACCTGAATGTGTAATAGCAGTTTTAGCATTAAATAAAATAGGGGCTATTGCAAACATGGTTCACCCTTTAAGTGCAGAAGAAGAAATAAAATTTTTCATAAACGATACTAATTCAAAAGTAATTCTTACCATAGATATATGTGCTGAAAAGATTATGAATATAATTGAACAAACAGAAGTTTATAAAGTTATTATTACATCAGCATCAGACTCTATGCCATTTTTACTTGGACTTGGATATGAAATATTAGAAGGATGGAAAATACCTAGACCTAAGTCTGATGGATTTTACATGAGTTATAAAGAATTTATAAGAAATGGATTTAATACTGTTCAACAAGAAATTAAGAAATACGGAAAAGATCAAAGAGCAGTTATAATGCATTCTGGAGGTACTACTGGAACTCCTAAATCTATAGTTTTAACTAATGGTAATTTTACATCTTTAGCACTTCAAATCGGTATGAAGTTTAGATTTGAATCTGAAATAGTACTTGGAATACTTCCAACTTTTCATGCTTTTGGACTAGGAGTTACAATATATGGACCACTTGCTATGGGATTTGAAGTAGTATTAATACCTAAATTTAATATAAAAGAGTTTCCTAAGATGTTAAGTAAGTATAAACCTACGATTATTCCTGGAGTTCCAACTCTTTTTGAAGCTATGTTAAAAGCTAAGAAGATGAATAAAAATAATATATCACAAATTAAATTTTTAATTAGTGGAGGAGATGATTTATCAGATGCTCTTGCAGATGATATAGTTAGTTTTTTAAGAAAGAATGGAAGTTTTGGTAAGTTAGAAAAAGGTTATGGTTTAACTGAATCTTGTGCAGCAGTAATAGCAACACTTGATGTTGAAGATAAACATTCTAATATAGGTATTCCTTTTCCAGGAAACGATGTTTGTTTTGTAAAACCTAATACTATAGAAGAAGTAGAAATTGGAGAAGAAGGAGAAATTTGTATCTCTGGACCAACTATTATGGAGGGCTATTTAAATAACGAAGAAGAAAATAAAACTACTCTTCAACTTCATGATGATGGAAAAATCTGGCTTCATACAGGAGATCTTGGAAAAGTAGATGAAAATGGTATTATTCATTATATTCAAAGATTAAAAAGAATGATTATATCTTCAGGATTTAATGTATATCCTTCTCAAATAGAAAAAGTTTTAAAAACAGATTCTAGAATAGATAATTGTGTAGTTGTAGGTCAACCTCATCCATATAAAGTAGAAGTACCAGTTGCATATATTGTTTTAAAAAAAGATGTTAAGAAGGATTCTAAATTAAAAAAAGAATTAAAAGCATTATGTATAAAGAATTTAGCAAGACATTCTATACCATCTAAATTTGAATTTAAAGATGAACTTCCTAAGACATTAATTGGTAAGATTGATTTTAAATCATTGCAAAAGAAAAAAGGTAAATAATGCAAGATTTTTATAAAGAAAATAAAGATTTAGAATATAAGAAATTTAATGAAAAAATAATATCTACTAAATATGAAATACTAGGTATTAGAGTACCTACATTAAAAAAATATGTTAAATCTATAAAAAAATATATAAGAACAAATAGAAAGTATTATGAAGATTTTTTAATAGAAATTTATAGTCTTAATTATATAGAAGATAGAAAAAAAGTAGAAATAATAGAGGAATTACTAGAATATTTTGATAACTGGGCTTTAGTAGATTTCACCATTTCTAATTTAAAATTTAAAAATCTAGATATATTAAAAAGATTTTTAGATAAAATTAAAAATAGTAAAAAAGAATTTATAATTCGTTACTATATAGGGAATTTAATGAAATATTATTTAAATAGTTCTTTTGATATAGTTAAGAGATATGAAGATACTAGCTTTTATTATGTTGATATGATGGTATCGTGGTATTATCAAAATTATTATTTTAAAGTAGATAAAGAAACGATAAATAAGCATTTAGAAGAAATAAATAATAATATAAAAAAATATACTATTAGAAAAATAAAAGATTCAATAAGGGAGAGAAAAAGTAAATGAAAATATCAATACTTGGAGCTGGAGCTTTTGGTTTAGCACTTGCCAGTATATTTAAAGAAAATAATAATGATGTTACAGTTTGGTCAAGGTTTGAAGAAGAAGTAGCGTCTTTAAGAGAAAAAAATACTAATGAAAAAATAAAAAATATTAAATTACCAAGTGGTATAAAATATACAAGTAATTTAAAAGATACAGTAGAATCTTCTGAACTTCTAGTGATAGCAATACCTGCACAATTTGTTGATGATTTAGTAAAACAATTAAAAACATTAGTTAAAAAACAATATATTTTAATAGCAAGTAAAGGTATAGAAAACGATACTTTCTCATTCTTAGAAGAAGTTGTTAGAAGAGGAATAAACACTAGAAAAATAGCTGTTATTTCAGGTCCTACATTTGCAATTGATATAGTTAAAAGTTATCCAGTAGCGTTTACTTTGGCATCTAGATCATGGATGACTAGGGAAGTAATAAAAAAGACTTTAATAAATTCTCATGTAAAAGTAAGACCAAGTAGAGATGTAGTAGGTGTAGAAGTATGTGGAGCTATAAAAAACGTTATTTCTATAGCATCAGGTATGATAGAGGGAATGAATTACCCAGAAAGTACTAAAGCTATGTTTATTACAGAAAGTTTACACGATTTAAAAAATTTAATTAAAGCTTTAGGTGGAAATAAAAAGACTATTTTAACTTTTGCAGGATTTGGAGATTTACTTATGACTGCAACTAGTACTAAGAGTAGAAATTTTACTTTTGGAAAGATGTTTGGAGAAAATAGACCTAAAGAAGAAATAGAAAAATATAAGAAAGAAACTACAATAGAAGGTTTATATACTTTAGAATCTATTTATAATTTAATAAAAAAGAAAAAAGTTTATATGCCGATAATATATCTTATAAAAGATATAGTAGATGGTAAAAAAGAAGCCAAATCTTTAATAGATTTGCTTACTAGTGATAGAGTATTTAAATAAGTATCAATAAATAAATTGATACTTTTTTTAGAAAAAATATTAAAAAATTTTAATAACTATATGAAAGGAATATAGTTATGAGTATAAAAGATTATTTTTTCTATCATAAAAAGAAGTTTGTTACAGTAGTTTTATTTGTTGTTATTTTAGTTGGAGGTTTTTTTCTATATAAAGTTTATGCTAAAGAATTAAATTATAGTAAAGAAATAGAGAAGAAAACAGAAAAAACTGTTTTAAAAACGGATAAAAAAGAAGAAAATAAAGAAGATAAAAAGCAGGAAGACTATGTTGTAGATATTAAAGGAGAAGTAATAAATCCTGGTATTTATAGTGCAAGTAAAAATGATAGAGTGATAGATATTATAAAAAAAGCTGGAGGTTTAACTAGAAAAGCAGATACTTATTATCTTAATTTAAGTCAAAAAGTAACTGATCAAATGCTTATTAGAGTTAGTTCTAAATATGAAGTTAATTTAACTAGAGAATTAGAATTAAAAGAAAAAGAGAAAAAATTAGAAGTTAAAAATAAAAAAGAAGACGCTAAAGAAATAAAGAAAGTTTCTATAAATACTGCTAGTAAAGAAGAGTTAATAAATGTTGCTTATATAACAGAAAATATTGCTAATTTAATTATAGAAAGAAGAAGTAAAGCTCTTTTTAAAAATATAGAAGAGTTGCTAGAAATTAAAGGTATTAAGGAAAATACTCTTGCTAAAATTAAGGAAAATATTACTTTGTAATTATCTTTATATTTTTCTCTTTTTATCAATATTAATACTTAGTTTTATTAGAATAAAGTATATAAAAGAAAAAGTAGATATTACTAATAAAAAGATATTTGTTATAGAAGAATATCATATTAATGATTTATCTTTAAATTTAACTTTATCAAATAAAATAAAAATAAAAGCTAAATATTACTTTAAAGATGAACAAGAAAAAAGAAATTTTGTAAAATATTATGATTTAAAAGATAAGATAAAAATAGATTATGAAGTAGTAGAACTTAAGAAGAATAATAATAAAGAGTTATTTAATTATTATAAATATTTAAAAAATAAAAATATTAATATAAATATTTTAATACATAAAATATCACTAGTTCAAAAAACTAAGAATCCTTTATATATTATTAAAAATAAAATATATCGATATATTGATTCTAAAAAAACTTCTAAATATATGAAAGCTTTTATACTTGGTAATAATGAAATAGATAAAGAATATAAAAAAATATATCAAAAATTAGGTATAAACCATTTATTTGCTATTAGTGGAATGCACATTAGTATATTTACTATGTTATTTTTAAAATTATTTAAATTGTTAAAAATAGAAGAAGATAAAAGATATATTTTAGTTTCGATAATATTAGTTTTTTATATGTTTTTAACTTCTTTTTCAGCATCTATTACAAGAGCAGGAGTATTTTTTATATTACTTGCTATAAATAAAATATATTATTTTTATATAAAACCAATAAATGTTTTGTTATTAACTGTAAGTTTAATACTTTTTATTAATCCATATTTTATATTAGATATAGGTTTTATTTATTCATCTTTAATATCTTTTTTTCTTATTGTTTATTCTAGTTATTTAGAAGATTTATCTTATTTTAAGTCTTTATTATTCGTTTCTATCATATCTTTAATAGTATCTTTTCCTATAACTATTTACCTTAATTTTGAAATAAATATCTTATCTTTTATATTTAATCTTTTTTATGTTCCGTTTGTTTCTATAATTTTCTTTCCTTTACTTTTAATAAATTTAATTTTACCAATAGATTTTTTAATAAGCTTTTTAATATTTATTATGGAATATATTTCTAAGTTAGTTATTAATTTTTCTATCTTTTTAACTTTTAAAAAAATATTTATATTTGTTATATTTTATTATTTATTGATATTATTATTTACATTTACTAAATTTAAAAAGATAGTTATATCTTTATTTATTGGATTAGTATTATTACATTCTAATATAAATTATTTATATCACCATAGTAATTTATATATGATAGATATATCTCAAGGGGACAGTTTTTTGTTATATGATAATTATGAAGCTATATTAATAGATACGGGAGGAGTTTTTAAAAGTAAAACTAATCAAACTGAAGATATTTTAATACCTCTTTTTAAATCTCTTGGTATAAAGAAAATAAATAAAATTATAATTACTCATGGAGATTTTGATCATTTAGGTAATAGTTATAGTTTAGTAGATAAAATTAAAGTTGATAAAATTTATTTTAATCATAATTCTTATAATAAAAATGAATTAAGATTAATTGAAAAATTAAAAAATAAAAAGATTTATTATGAAAAAATGAATAGTATTAAAACTAAAAATTTTTATTTAGAAAATTTAAATTATATGAATACTGATAATGAAAATGATGCTTCATTAGTAATTAATATTAGATATAAAAACCAATATATGTTATTTATGGGAGATGCTAGTATAAAGACAGAAAAATATTTATTAAATACTTATAATTTTAGTAATATAGATGTACTAAAAGTAGGGCATCATGGTTCAATAACTTCAACAAGTGAAGAGTTTTTAAAAGAAATAAGACCTAAAATAGGGCTTATATCATGTGCTTTAGTTAATAAATTTAAACATCCCTCTAATGAAGTAATTAAAAGACTTAAAAAATATAATATTACACTTTATCAAACAAGATATGATGGAGGAGTTAAGATAAATTTAGATAGTTAAATAAAGAAAAAAAGATTTTAAAATTTAAAATCTTTTTACATTATTGTATTATTAAGAGAATCAATTATTTCTAATTTCTTTCTTTGTATTAATGGATGTAGTTTTAAATAACTGTCATCTTTATCTTTAAAGACGTCTATTATTTCTAATATCTTATCTTCTTTATTTTCTTTTGTTTCTTCGTTAATTCTAAGTGGTTCTAGATTTATATCTTTAGTATTTATAGAATCTACATCAGTTGCTAAATCAGATAATGAAAAATCGTTTTCTAATAAAGTTTCATTTGGTTTAATAGCAGTTAAATCTATATCACTTTCAAAGATATCTAAACCATCTTCTAAACCTTCATCTTCTTTTTCTGATATTAATTTATCTAATTCATCAAAGTCATCATCTAGTGGCATCTTATTAGAATTAACATAATATACAACAGGTGATGTAGACATATCTTGTCTTTTTAAATTAGCATTATAATTATGATTCTTAACTTCATCATCAACTTTAACACCCATAGATTTTTTAATCGATTTATCTAAATCTATATCTATATCTACAACTCTATATATTTCTTGAAAAGTAGTAAAACCTGCGATTACTTTTTCTAAAGCATCTTGTAATAATGTTTTAGTATCTCCGTCATATATTGCATCTTTTAAATCATCTTTTTCAGTATTTTCATCTGCTAACATAGCTTTTAGTTTTTCTGATAAAAGTATTACTTCATGAAGTGCAATTCTTCCTTGGAATCCTTCGTGACATTTATCACAACCAACTGGTTCATAAACATCAGTGACATTTTTATTTAATACTGCTTTAAATAAATGTTTTTCGTATTTAGTTACTTTTCTTAATTTTTTACAATGTGGACAAAGTGTTCTTGCAAGTTTTTGAGATACTATTCCAGTAAGTGCAGTTGAAAGTAAATATCTTTGAACATTCATATCTAGTAAACGTTCTATAGTAGCTAGACCATTGTTGGTGTGAATTGTAGATAATACTAAGTGACCAGTAATGGCAGCTCTAATAGCTATTTGTGCAGTTTCAGAGTCCCGAATTTCTCCAATTAATATAACGTTAGGGTCTTGTCTTAGTATAGATCTTAAAGCAGAAGCGAAAGTCATACCAATTTCAGAGTTAACTTGAACTTGGTTAACACCTTCAATATTCATTTCTATTGGGTCTTCTACAGTAATAATGTTTGTTTCTTCTTTATTTAAAGCTTGAAGCATAGAGTAGGTAGTAGTAGATTTACCAGAACCAGTAGCTCCTGTTACTAAGATGATACCATTAGGTTCAGCCATCATCTTTTTAACTTTATCTTCATTATCTTTAGTAAAACCAAGAGACTCTATACCAGCTAAAGATTTTTGAAAGTCTAGAATCCGGATAACTATTTTTTCACCTTCGTTAGTAGGTAGTGCTGAAACCCGCATATCTAAATCACGTTCAGCTATTCTTCCTTTAATAGCACCATCTTGAGGAAGTCTAGTCTCAGTTATATTCATACCTGAAACTAGTTTAACTCTAGTAATTAAATTTTTTTCATAGGCTTTAGGTATATTAGAATGATTAATTAAATTACCATCAACTCTAAGTCTTACCATAAGACTATCTTCTCTAGGATCTAAGTGAATATCACTGGCTCTGTTTCTAGCAGCATATAAAAAAATTTGGTTTACAATATCTACTATTGGCGTTTTTGCGAAATCATAATTAACCATTTAACAACCCTTTACCTTCTTCTTTATTCTAGTCTTTTATACTTTTTTATTATATAATAAAATAAGTTTATAATCAATAAAGAAGGTATTAATAATATGAAAGAAAAAAGGGGTTTTGTAATAGCAGAAACAATTATAGTTGGAGTTTTTGTCATGTCGATGATTACATTTATTTACATGAATATGAAACCTCTTATTGGTATGTATGAATCTCAAGAAAAATACCATGAAATAACTGCGATGTATTATACTGATGAAATTAGGAATATGATTATGTATGAATTTAAACAAGATATAAATAATGTTATGTTAACTAGTTTTAGAAATAATCGTGTTAGATTATATAGTGGAAGTATTTATAAACCTGATAATTTTTGTTTACAATACTTTATAAAAGATAAAGATTATTGTAATGCTATCTTAAATAATCCAAGTGAAGAGTATAAAATAAAATATCTTTATTTTATACCATATAATATTTGTTATTTGAAAAAGATATTAATGGAAGATAAATACTCTAATTCATCAAATTTAACAGTATCAGAATATTTTGCAAATGCTAAAAGAAAACAAATAAATTTACCTAGAGAATTAACTGAATATATTTTATATACTAAAACTAACTATGAACAAGAATTATCTAATTGTAAAGTTGATACAAATGTAGATGAAACTAATAGATTGAATAAATATTTTCGTATGATAGTTTTATATGAAAATGGTAATATAGGAGAAGTGGAGTATAAAATATATGAATAATAAAAAAGCTTTTACAGTTGTTGAACTAATAATTGCATTTATATTTGTAATGACTATTTCTTTATCTATGTTAAAACTAGTGTTAACTTATCAAAAATTATCAAAAGAAGCGGTTTTAAAACAAGAATTAAGTTCATTTCATGAAGAATTGATATCTACAATACAAAAAGATGTAAGAATTAAACTTTTAAAAAGAATAGATAAATGTAGTCTTAAAACAGATGAAAAATATTGTTTAGAATTAAAATTTCAAGATACTTCATCTGCAAAATTAAAAGTTGTTAAATATACTAACAAAAATAATGAAGAGTTTGATATATTTATTTATGATGATATAAAATATATTCCAACAGAAGGTTATTTTACTTCTATTAATCCAAAAAAAGAAGAATATTTTAAAGAAATAAATGTTCTACAAGGTAAAAAAACAGTTTACTTTATTAATTTATCTTTAGTACATGAAGACTTTAAAAATAATAATTATGGTGTTAATCTAGTACTTACAGGGATAAATAGTTAGGAGAAAAAATGAAACAAATAGATATAGAACCAAAAGCAAATAAAAAAATTAAATATTTTTTGATAGCAGTATTAATAATTTTTTTATCTTTAAATTTTATAAAATTACCATATTATGTAATTACAAAAGGTGGAACATTTAGTGCAAGTGATAAGATTTTAATATCAGGAGAAGGAACAAAAAATATTAAAGGTAGTTTTCATTTAGCTTATGTTGAACTTCAAGAAACTAATATAATTAGATTTTTAAAAGCTAAAATTTTAAATCAACAAATTATGAATATACCTACAATAAACGAAAAGGAATCAAAAGAAGAAACGCAAATAAGAAGTCTAATAGATTTAAAAGTTAGTGAAATAACTGCGATAGAACAAGCATTTTTATTAGCGGGTAAACCTTATCAAAAAGATGCTGTTACGAATTTTGTATATCTTGTAGATAATGGAGTTAAGAATATTTTTGTAGGAGATATCTTATATAAAATAGATGGAATTGAAATGAAGTATTTTGATAAAATAAAAGCTTCTATTCAAAGTAAAAATCTAGGTGATAAAGTAAAAGTTGAACTTATAAGAAATAAAGAACTAAAAGAAATAGAACTTGCAGTAAGAGAAAATAAAGGTAAAAAATATATTGGTATTTTATCTACTGAAATCTATAAGTTAGTTACTAATCCAGTAGTGAAATTTAATTTTTTATCAGGTGAATCAGGTCCTTCTGGTGGTCTTGCTATAGCACTTACTATCTATAATAATTTAACTAAAGAAGATATAACAAAAGGTAAGAAGATAGTAGTAACTGGAGCAATTTCAAGAGATGGTGAAATAAATAATATTGGTGGAGTAGAACAAAAACTAGATGGTGCTATAGCTGAAAAAGCAGATGTATTTATAGTACCTAGTGGTGAAAACTATGAAAATGTTAAAAAAATATGTGAAAAGAAAAAATGTCCAAAATTAATAAAAGCTATTAACTTTAGACAAGTTGTAGAAGAATTAAAAAAATAACTTATATAAAATATATAAGTTATTTTTATTTTTTATTATATCTTGTTATAGTATTCAACTATTAACGCTTCGTTAATTTCTGGGTTAAGTTCATTTCTTTCAGGTAATCTCATTAAAGTTCCAGTCATCTTAGAATTATCGTAGTTAATAAATTCAACTCTATTAAATACTTTTTCTAATGATTCTTTAACAACTTTAAGATCTTTATCTGTTTCTTTCATAGAAACTACTTGACCTGGTCTTAATCTGTATGATGGAATATCAACTTTTTTACCATCTACAAGTATGTGACCGTGGTTTACTAATTGTCTTGCACCTCTTCTAGTAGAAGCAAATCCAATTCTGTAAACGATATTATCAAGTCTTGATTCTAAAAGTTTTAAAAGATTTTCACCATGAACACCTTTTAACTTACTTGCTTCGTTGAAAGTCTTCTTAAATTGTTTTTCAGTTAAACCATAAATGAATCTAACTTTTTGTTTTTCTTTAAGTTGAGTTTCGTATTCAGATACTTTAGCTCTTCTAGCTTGTCCATGTTGACCTGGTCTATAAGGTCTTCTAGCTATATCTTTTCCGTTTTCTAAAGTAGAGAATCCAACTCTTCTAGACTTTTTAAAAGCTGGTCCTGTATATCTTGACATCGTACCTCCTTATATTGTCATAAAAGAAAGTATATTACCTATTTTCAGGGAGTTTATTTTAATACTTTCAGTTTTAGAGCATACTTACTTGTAACTTCGTAATAAACACATTAAAAATATTAATATTTGCTCTTTTTATGCAATTATGATTATATCTTTATATGTTAATTTTGTCAATTTTTATATATAATATATAAAGATTAAATGGAGAAGAAATGAAAGATAAAATAGCAACAAGTCTACTAAAGACTTATAGAAAGAAAATATATTCTAAATTTTTAAAAGCACTTACTAGATATAATTTGTTAAAAGAAAACGATAAAATCGCAGTTTGTATATCAGGAGGTAAAGATTCCTTTTTACTTGCAAAATGTTTTAGTGAATTACATAAATATACAAAAATACCTTTTAGTGTTGAATATATAGTTATGAATCCTGGATATAAAGAAGAAGTAATAGAAAAGATAAAAGAGAATGCTCTTAAACTTAATATAGATATAAAAATATTTGATTCTGATATATTTTCTGTAAGTACTAAGCTTTCTCCTGAAAAACCTTGTTATATGTGTGCAAGAATGAGAAGAGGTTTTTTATATAAAACAGCACAAAACTTAGGGTGTAACAAAATAGCACTTGGACATCACTTTGATGATGTAATATCAACTACTATTATGAGTATGTTTTATAATGGAGAATTTAAAACTATGATGCCTAGGTTAAAAAGCACTAATTTTGAAGGATTAGAACTTATAAGACCTTTATATTTAGTAAAAGAAGATGATATAAAAAATTTTGCTAAAGCTAATTCTTTAGAATTTATTAACTGTGCTTGTAGTTTTACAGAAAGAACTGATTATGAAAGCGTTTCAAAAAGAAAAGAGATAAGAAAATTCTTAGAAGATTATAGAAAAATAAATCCTAATATTGAACAAAATATCTTTAATTCTTTAGAAAATATTAATTTAAATACAATTATTTCTTATGAACAAGATGGAAAAGTTTTTTCTGTCCTTGATGAAAATTAATAGTTTTATTATAATTAAATTAAAGTAAGAGGTAAGAATATGGTAGTATGTCCAAATTGTGGTATGGAAAATGAAGTAGGAGTAGAAGAATGTATTGTGTGTTCAACACCACTAGAAACAAAAAAGGTAAATATAGTTCAAACTAAGAAAGATAATACAATATCAAATATTTTAATAATAATTGGTGTTTTAGTATTAATAATAAGTTTTAGTGTTTTAATATATTCATTCTTGAGTAAATAAAGTAAATTTATAAAAAGATAAGTAAAAAAGTGAAATAGTATGATAAAAGTAGACATAAAAATAGTGTTTACTTTTTCTTTAGTTTTCTTTAATAAAGGAGCGTTATGGTAGAAGTTAGAAATTTTAATATAAAGCTAAGAAATTCTGATAGATATTTACTTAAAAATTTTAATTTAATTTTAAATAATAAAGATAAAGCTGCAATCATAGGTGAAGAAGGTAATGGAAAAACTACATTTATTAAAACTTTGATTTCTAATAAAGATATACTTGAGTATGTTGATGTAGAAGGAATTATTAATGTTCCTAAAAATATTGGATATTTAGAACAAAGCTTAAATGAATTATGGCTAGAAAGAGAATTAAGAGAGTTCTTTTTAAAAGATAATCCTGATTCGAATGAAAATTATGAAATATATGATGATTATAAAAAAACAGTTGAAGTATTTAATTCATTAAGATTAGATTTAGATTTATTAGAATCAGAAAGAAAAATATCTACCTTTTCAGGAGGAGAAAAAGTAAAATTTCAATTAGCTAAGATAATGATTAAAAATCCAGAGTTTTTAATCTTAGATGAACCAACTAATGATCTTGATATTGAAACTTTAGAATTTTTAGAGAATTTTATTAATAATACAGATATTCCTATACTTTATATATCTCATGATGAAACTTTACTTGAAAATACGGCGAATATGATAATTCATTTAGAACAATTAAAAAGAAAGAGTGATGTAAGAAATACAGTATCTAAAATATCATATAAAGATTATGTTGAAGATAGACAAAAAAGAATAGATAAAAGCATTCAAGAACATAATAGTGAAACTAAAGATAAAAAAGAAAGTTTAAAAAAATTAAATAAAATAAAAGATATAATAGTTGCTAATAATCCAGAAAGACAAAATCAATTAAGATCTTTAATAGCAGAAGAAAAAAGACTTGAAAAAGATAGTATTACTGAAAAAATAGAAACAGAAGATCAAATATTTTTAAAAATATCCGATATAGAAGAAATTCCTAATTCTAAAGTAATTCTTGATATGCATTTAGATTTCTTAGAAGTAAATGAAAAGAATCTTGCTAATAATATAGATATAACTTTAATAGGCAAAGAAAAACTAGTTATACTTGGAAAAAATGAAAGTGGAAAAACAACTCTTTTAAAAAAGATATTAGAAAGACTAAAACAAACACCTAATATAAAAGTTGGTTATATGCCACAAAATTATGATGAAGTATTAAAAAACTATTCTAAAGTATTAGATTTTCTAAGTGAAAATAATGAAGAAAGTATTACTAGAATAAGAAGTTTATTAGGAATGCTTAAATTTACTAGCGAAGAGATGTTAAGTGATATATCTAATTTATCAGGAGGACAAAAAGCTAAAATATTTTTACTTAAAATGTTTTTAGATAAATCAAATGTTTTAGTCTTAGATGAACCAACTAGAAATTTGAGTCCTCTATCTAATCCAGTTATAAGAAAAATTCTAAAAGAATATCCAGGTAGTATCATAAGTGTTTCTCACGATAGAAAATATATAGATGAAGTATATGATAAGAAATTTTTTATCTAAAAATATAAAGTGAATTAATAAGATAATGATATACAAGTTCATTTAACTTTTATATCTTTTTTATTGAATATATATATATATATATATATATATATATATAATATAATTAGTAATAATAGAGGTATCTTATGAAAAAGAAGAAGTTATTAATTATTATTGTAGTGTTATTAATGTTAATAACATCTTTTTTTGTATTAACTAAAAAACCAAAAATAAAATATAAAAAACTAAAAGAATTAAACTATAATGTAACTTATAAACAAGCATTTCCAGATGAAAACTTAAGAAGAGGTGTAGTGCTTTGTATTATGAGGGATAGGTGTAATAATAACGGTTATAATTATTTTAACCATACATATTATGCTGTTGATAACAGTAATTATCTTACTGATACAAGATTAGGACCAGTTATAACAGAAGCAGAACTTGAAGCAAAAGAAGAAGAACAACTATCAAAACAAGCATTAGATAAATTAGAATATTTAGTAGCAAATAATTTTGGAAAAGAAATTAGCACTTTACAAGGAATAGAATATTTACTTAATATAAAGGATATAAGTTTGACTAATATACAAACAGAGAATATTGATTTATCTTCCAATAAAGAGCTTAAATATTTAAAAATCAGGTCAAGGAAAGCAAACTCTATAAATTTGGATCAAAATTTAAAGCTTGAAACTCTGGATGTTGTTTTATCAGAAAACGAAAAAAATTTAGATTTATCTCATTTAACAAAGTTGAAAAGTTTAAAAATTTTATCGAGCGGA
>CAUTAF010000012.1:0-37465 GCA_963536495.1 uncultured Eubacteriales bacterium | reverse complement strand
TGATTCAGGTATTTATGCATCTTTAAGACTTATAGAAATACTTACAAAAACAGATGAAAAACTATCTGATATGTTAAAAGATGTTACAAAATATTATTCAACTCCAGAAATAAAAATAGCAACATCAGATGAAGAAAAAGAAAAAATAGTAGCAAAAGTTAAAGAATATGTTATATCTAAAGGATATAAATATCTTGATATAGATGGTGTTAGAGTAGAGTTTGATGATTCTTGGGGACTTGTAAGAGCATCTAATACTGGACCTAATTTAACTTTAAGATTTGAAGCTACTACAGAAAGTAGACTAGAAGAAATTAAAGAAAAATTTATGAATTTATTAAAATAGATGTTATGTGTTATAATTTAAAAAGGAGTTAATTATGAATTTAGTAGATATATTTTTCTTACTTATTATATTAGTATGTGGTCTTATAGGGCTTAAGAGAGGATTTTTTAAAGAATTAGTACTTACAGTAGGTTATATAATATTACTTATAGTATCTTATAAACTTATTACACCAACGACTAATTTAATAATATCTTTAGTTAAAGTTGGTAATAATCCATTAAATTTACTTATATATCAAATAATAGCTTTCTTAGTAGTATTTATAATATTAGGTATAATATTCCAATTAATAGTATTTTTAACTAATATACTTGAAAAATTACTTAATGTTACTATAGTACTTGGAATATTTTCAAAAATATTAGGATTTGTATTAGGACTTGTTAAAGGAGTTATAGTAGCATATCTTTTATCGCTATTATTTACACTTCCAATGTTTAACAATATTTCTATGTTTAGAAATTCAACTGTAAGAACTGAACTTTTAACAAAAATGCCTAATATAAAACTTAATCAAATAGTAAATGAAATATCTAAGTTAGATATAAATAGTAATGATTTTAATAAACAAGTGTTACAAATATTAATTAAGTATAATATTCTTACAAAAGAAAAAGTTATTGATATGGTTAAATCTGGTCAACTAGACTCTACTTTTCTAAACTATATAAATGGATAAAATATTAAAAGAAAAAATTGATAACTTACCTGAAAAGCCAGGTAGTTATCAATATTTAGATAAAAATAAAACAATTATTTATGTTGGTAAAGCCAAGAATTTAAAGAAGAGAGTGAAGTCTTATTTTACAAGATCTGTAAATATTAAGACTTCATTATTAGTTAATGAAATAGATGATTTAACATATACAGTAACATCAACAGAACTTGAAAGCTTATTATTAGAAATAAATTTAATAAAAAAATATAATCCTAAATATAATATCTTATTAAAAGATGATAAAAGTTATCCATATATTGAACTTATAAAAAGTTCGTCTCCGATACTAAAAATAACAAGAAGTAAAAAACATAGTAAAAATTCTCTTCTTTTTGGACCTTTTCCTAATGTTAAAGCAGCAAGAAATACTCTAGATATAGTAAATAGAGCATATCCTTTAAGAAAATGTAATACTATGCCTAAAAAAGTATGTCTTTATTATCATATTAATGAATGTTTGGGATACTGTGAAAAGAAAATAGATGAAGAGATAATTAATGATTTAATTAATAAGACAGTAGCATTTTTAAATAATAAAGAAAAAGGTTTAAAAGAAGAACTTATAAAGAAAATGCATGAAGCTAGTGAAAGATTAGATTTTGAAAAAGCAATGGAGTATAAAAACACTTTAAATGATATAGATATTACTTTGAAAAAACAACTTATCGATTTAAATAAAAATTATAATTTTGATATGTTTTCTATATCAGAAAATACTAATTATTTAGGTATTAATATCTTTATAGTAAGAGAAGGTAAACTACTTGGATCTATTAAAGATATGGTTGTAATTAATGATAATATAATAGATTCTTTAGAAGAATATATTTTAATGTTTTATGAGAAAAATCTTATGATACCAAAAGATATTTATGTACCATATGAAGAAATACAAGAAATACTTGAAGAATATCTTAAGGTTAAAGTACATGTTGCTAAGAAAGATAAACTTAAGAAGTTATCAGTACTTGGTAGTGAAAATGCTAAGATTTATTTAGAAGATAAATTAGATTTATATAAGAAAAGAGAAGATAAGAAACAAAAAGCTATAAAAGAGTTAAATAGTATTTTAAATAAAGATATTAAAAGAATTGAATTATTTGATAACTCTCACTTATTTGGAACTTTTTATGTAGGTGCGATGGTCGTATATGATTATTTTGAAAAGAATAAAAATTTATATAGAAAATATAAATTAGAAGTAGATGTTAAGGATGACTTAGCTGCTATGAAGGAAGTACTTTATAGAAGATATTATAAAGTGCTTATGAAAGAAGAAGATAAGTGTGATCTTATTATAGTAGATGGTGCTGATAATCAAATTAATGTAGCAAAAGAGATAATAAATAACTTTAATTTAGATATAGAAATACTTGGGTTAAAGAAAGATAAACATCATAATACTTATGCTTTAATAGATAAAAATTTAAATGAAATACCACTTGATAAATCTAGTAGTTTATTTTTATATTTAACTAGTATGCAAGATGAAGTACATAACTTTGCTATAAATTATCATAAAAATTTAAGAGATAAGGGAATCTATAAACTTAGTTTTGATTTTATAAAAGGAATAGGTGAAAAAAGAAAGAAAGAATTACTCAAGAAATATAAATCTATTGAAAAATTAAAAGAAGCAAGTATAGAAGATTTATCTAAGATGTTACCAGAAAAGGTAGCAGAAGATTTATATAATTTTTTACATAAGGATAAAAATAATGAATGAAGAATATGAATATAGTTTTAAAGTTAAAAATATAAAAGATTTTTTAGATTATTGTGAAAATAATAATTATAAAAACAAGAAGAGTACTTTCAAACAAGAACTTTATATAAAAATGGTGGAGCTGTTATGGCTCGTATTACTGAAAATGAGTATGAAGAAAAATATGAAAAAATTTTAAATTTTAAAGATGATAATTTAAATGATAAAATTTTAAAAACATCCAGAGAATCTAAAGATTTAATTATTACAAAAGATAATGAAGAGTTTGTGCTTTCATTGATAGAAATACTAAATTTAAATACAAAAAAAGTATTAAAAAGAAAAAGATATGTTTATGAAAAAGAAAATATAAAATTTGAAATAGATGAATATATAGAGCCATTAATGAATGTTATTGCTATTGAAGGTAAAAAAGAAGAAGTAGATAGAGTATATAAAAAGTTAGAAAATATTATAATTAAAAATAAAGAAGACTAAAGAAGTGTAATTTAACACTTCTTTTATTATAAAAAAAATATTATAATTTTTTATAGGAGGATATAAATTAGATGAAAAAAATATATATAGCAGGTTCACTTTTTAATGAAGCAGAAGTAGCACAAAGAAAATTAGAAGGTAAATTATTAAAAGATAAATTTAAAGATAAGTTAGATGTATTTAATCCAATAGAAAAACCATTTAATGATAATAAAGATACTTTACCAACTCCAAATTTTATATTTTTAAAAGATACAAAAGCAGTAAAAGAAGTAGATATTTTTTTAGCGGATATTACAAATAACGATCCTGGAGTTATGACAGAACTTGGAATAGCAATAAGTAATAATAAATATATAATTGCAATACTATCAGATATAAGACTTAAAACAGCAAATAAATATGATATACCTGCATATGGATTTAATCACTATGTACTAGGTGGAATATTAGAAAATGGAGTATTAGTTTATTCTTTTAAAGAAGCAGTAGAAAAAATAGAAGAATATATTAATAAAAATGAAAATGAATAGGTTAAAAGAATTTAGTGATATATTTCCTAGAATCCTTAAATTTCAAATACTAACTCATTTATTATTTATATTTATAATATTACCTAGTTATTTTTATATAAGAACGTTTATTGTTTCATTAAATAAGCTCTCCGTTATAGATAACACAGAACTTTTAAGATTTGTTTTTTCCCCACTTGGAATTATTTTATTAATAATATCTTTAATGGTTATATTTTTTTATTTTTTAGTAGAATTATCGGGTCTTATTATACTTACTAGTTCTTATCAAAAAGAAAGATTAGAACCTAGTTTTATAACTATATTAAAAGAATCAATTAAACTAATACCTAAATTTTTAAATAAAAGTATTATAGCTATAAGTTTTTACTTTTTGTTACTTATACCAATAACTAGTAGTGTTTTAGGTTTTAATTTATTTAAAAAGTTTAATATACCTAATTTTATATTTAGAGAAATAATAAAGAATCCACTTTATTTAATTATCTATATTTTGATAGTTATAATTTTTTATTATTTATTTATAAAAGCAATTTTTACATTTCATTATATTCTTATAAAAAAAGAAAAATCTAGTACTGCTATTAAGAAAAGTTTTAATTTAATAAATGATAATTTTAAAGACTTTTTTGATACTTTTATATTAAGAATATTAAAATATTTAGTTATATTTTTAATAATATTTTTTCTATCTATATTTATAATTAATTTTACTAAAAATATAAGTAAAGAACTTTTTACTTATTCAATAATATTTTTATTAGTAATAAAAAATATTATTTTAACTACTATAATTTTAATTTTTATACCTTTAGAAATTAAATTTTTAACTGATAAATTTTATGAATATACAAAAATTAATAAAAGATTAGTAGTTAAAGAAAAGGATAAGTATAATATCATAGATAAGATATTTAGCTTTAAGAAAACTCTTATATTTACTTTTATATCTATGTTAATTTTATTAAATGTTTTATTTATATTTGTACCTAATTTTTTTAATAATTCTTTTAAAACTAAATTAATTATTGGACATAGAGGGGGAGAAGGAGTAGAAAACTCTTTAGGAGCTATAAAAAACTCTATTGATAAAAGAATAGATTATGTAGAAATAGATATACAAAGAACAAAAGATAATTATTATATAGTAAATCATGATAAAACTTTTAAAAGAGTAGCAGGTATTAATAAATCTGCTAGTGATATGACTTTAAAAGAAATTAAAAAGATATCTTTAAGAGGAGAAGAAAAAATACCAGAGATAAATGAAGTATTAAAGTTATCTAAGAATAAAATTAATTTATTTATAGAATTAAAAGGTAAAACTGCAGATAAGAAAATGGTAGATGATATAGTTAAACTTGTAAAAAAAGAAAAAATGGAAAAACAAGTTGTATTTATATCTATGAGATATAGTGTAATTGATTATCTTAAGACTAAGTATAAGGATTTAAAAACAGGTTTTATTTACTTTTTATTTCTAGGAGATATGTCTAAAATAAAAGCTGATTATATGCTTTTCTCAGAAGATTTTGTTACAGAAAATCATATAGAACAAATTCATAGACATAATAAGAAAGCTATTGTATGGACGGTTAATTCACCTGATTCTATGAAAAAGTATTTAGATTCAGCAGTAGATGGTATAATAACAGATAGAGTAAACGATATCTTAAGATTAAAAGAAAAATTAGATATTAGAAGTGATAAAGATTTAGTTTATGATTTGTTAGAAAGTAGTCTTTTAGATAAGAGTAATTCTTGATATAAGGAGGGAATATGGAAAAGATATATAATAAATTAGTAAGGGATAAAATACCTAATATAATTAAAGAAAAGAATGAAACACCAGTTGTGAAAGTGTTAACTGATGAAGAGTATAAAAAAGAACTTGAAAAGAAACTATATGAAGAATATCAAGAAGTTCTTGAAGCAAATGGTGAAGAAAAAGTAGAAGAGTTAGCAGATATGTTAGAAGTAATAAGAGCTATAGCAAAACTTGAAAATAAAACTTTAGAAGATGTAATAGAAGTAGCTAATAAAAAAGTTGATAAAAGAGGGGGATTTGAAGAAAAAATCTTTCTTGAAAAAGTTATTGAATAAAAAATACTAGATTTTCTAGTATTTTTATATTCTGGTTTTTAATATTCTTTCTGTATTAATAAAGTGGAGTTTAGCTATATCTTCTAATACTTCTTTACCATATTTTTCTATTAATCTTTCAGCTTGTTTATCAACTTCGCTACTAGCACCTTTTAATAATGGTTCGTGATATTTATCACTAAGTTTATCCATTATTTCTAAAAAGCTAAATCTTGCAAGTATCGCTGCTGTTGCTACTGCCATATTTTTATTTTCAGCTTTAGGAGTAAATATTAAGTTTCTTTCTACATTTGTTACTTCTTTTAAATAATTAAAGTAAGATTTTTCTTTAGCAAATTCATCGATTATTATTTTATTACAATCACTATGTCTTTGATGTAATGTATATAAAACCTTATTATGCATTATAGCTTTTATTTTATTAATATTTTTTATTGTTTTATATTTTTCATTATATTCTTTATTCGATAGTACTAGTAACTCATAATCTATCTTTTTAGCTATAGTAGGTGCGATTTTTCTTATGTAATCATCTGTTGTTTGTTTAGAATCTTTTACTTTTAATTCTTCTAAAAATTTAATATCTTCTATATTTACATATGCTGCACAAACTACTACTGGTCCAAAATAGTCTCCAGTTCCAACTTCATCACTTCCAATAGATGTAATATGATATAGATCTTCTTCATTATTTGTTTCTTCTTTTTTATCTTGTAGCATTGCCCACATTGATGCATCTACATCTGCAGATATCCCTTGAAACATAGCTTTACCTGATTCATATAAAGTAATTACTGTATCTTCTTCTTGTGCTTGAAAAATAGCATAAGGTATTTTTTTATCTCTTATTTTATCTTTATAATAAGCTATCATCTTTTGTTTTGTTTCTTCATCAACTTTTATAACAATATTCATTTTTTCTTCCTCTTTTATATCTATTTATATATTATGATAATTATTATTTATTTTGCAAGTAATACTTTATGTTATACTACATATTGAAGGAGAAAAGATGGTAGTAGGTGTACTTGTTGATAGAACTAACTTAAGTGTAAATAAAGTTTATCATTATAACTATAATCTAGATAAAAAGATATCTATAGGATCTAGAGTATTAGTAGATTTTAATAATAAACTAAGTGAAGCTTTAATAGTTAGTTTTCCTAAAGAAACAGAATTAAAAAAATTAAAAGAAGTAATTGAAGTAATAGATGAAGAAAGTATTTTAACATTAGAACTTTTAAAATTAGGTAGATTTATGGAAAAGAAATACTTTACATCTTTAATGTCTTGTTATCAAACTATGTTACCTAAACCATTTAAACTTGGAACACAAGAAAAACTTCAAGATAAAAAAATAACATATTATTTTTTAGATAAAGAAAATGTAAAACTAACTGTTAAACAACAAGAGATAGTAGATTATTTAAAGGATAAAAAAATAGATAGATTAGAAAATTTTTCAAAAGCTATAATTAAAGCTTTAGTTAATAAAAATGTTTTAAAAGAAAAGAAAGTTTTACTATCTACTATTATTGAAGATAAAAAAGATTTTAAAGAGATATCTTTATCTGTTAAACAACAAGAGATTTATAATGAAATAATTAAGTCTAAAGAAAGTAAATACTTATTATATGGAGTTACAGGAAGTGGTAAGACTTTAATTTATTTACATCTAATAAACCACTATTTATCAGAAGGTAAAACAGCGTTACTACTAGTTCCTGAGATATCTTTAACAATTCAAACGATGAATTTTTTTAAAAACTATTTTAAAGAAAACATCGCTATATTACATTCATCTTTATCTGATAGAGAAAAGTATAATGAATATTTAAAGATTAAAAGAAAAGATGTAAGAGTAGTAATAGGAGTAAGAAGTGCTATATTTGCTCCTCTTGAAAATCTTGGAGTAATTATTATTGATGAAGAACATTCAGATACTTATAATGAATATAGTAAGAATCCTAAGTATTCTACAAAAGATATAGCTATATTTAGAAGTGAATATAATAATGCTAAATTAGTTCTTGCTAGTGCAACTCCACTTGTTAAAGATTATTATTTAGCAGAAAAAACCAAAGAATATAAATTACTTAAACTTTTAAATAAGTATAATGATTTAAAACTAAATATTAAAATAATAGATTTAAAGGAAAATAAAACTTTATCTTATTTTAGTAAAGAATTAAAAGAAAAAATATTAGAAAAATTAAAAAATCATGAACAAGTAATCTTATTTTTAAATAGAAAAGGTTATGCTAATTATGTGATGTGTTCAAGTTGTGGAGAAGTTAAAAAATGTCCAAATTGTGATATTAGTTTAACTTATTATAAAAATGATAATCAATTAAGATGTAGTTACTGTGAACATATTGAAAAATATATAAATTATTGTGATAAATGTCATGAAAAAGATTTAAATATTATGGGAGTAGGTACTGAAAAGTTAGAAGAAGAATTAAATACTTTATTTAAAGATTATAAAGTACTTAGAATGGATATGGATACTACTAGAAAAAAAGGAAGTTATGAGAAAATAATAAATGATTTTAAAAATCATGTATATGATATTTTAGTAGGTACACAGATGATTGCTAAAGGACTTGATTTTGAAAATGTTACTTTAGTAGGAGTAATAAATGCTGATCAATCTTTAATGATACCAACTTATAATGCTATAGAAAATACATATTCACTTCTTTCTCAAGTATCAGGAAGAAGTGGAAGAAGTAGTAAGCAAGGTGAAGTTATTATTCAAACATATAATCCAGATAATTATGGTATTTTAGAAGTAGTAAATCAAGATTATGAAAGCTTTTATAAAAAGGAAATAGATATAAGGAAAAAACTATTATATCCACCATTTTCTAATATGTTAACTTTAAAAGTAAAAAGTATTAATATTGATTTAGTAAAAGAAAATATAATAAAAATATATAAATATTTAAAATTAAACTTAGAAGAAACTACATCTATTTTAGGACCTAATATTTTAAATATTAGAAAATTAGATAAGAAATATGAATGTAGTATTACATTAAAATATAATAAAGATGAAAATTTAGAAAAGATTATAAAATTTCTAAAAACTTATTATAATAAAGATAGATATATTTCTTTTGATATAGAGTTTATTTATTGATAGTAATATTGACAAAATAGTTATAAATT
Organism: uncultured Eubacteriales bacterium; assembly: GCA_963536495.1. GTDB lineage: Bacteria > Bacillota_I > Bacilli_A > RF39 > UBA660 > CAJPPJ01. Next base: position 28,385 of record CAUTAF010000012.1, on the reverse strand, counting down.
ATATAATCTTAATGAGAAAGGTTAAAATAGTATGAAAAAAATAAAAGTTATAAAAGTTGTGGTTTCTAAAAATACTTTAATGTGTGATGGTGGGGCTACAGTTAATGCAGATGAATTATAAAAATAATAATTTAGTTAGAAGAAAAATCAAAAATATAAGGTATTACTTAGATATTAATTCAAGTAGTGATTTATACATTAGTTCAAAATATGAAATATCTGAAATTAATTTAAATAAATTATATGAAAAAATATATAGTATAGATAAAAAATATAGAATTTTACATGCTACAATTGAAATTTTAAATTATTGTAATTTTAATTGTGGCTTTTGTTATATAAATAACAAAAAAAATATAAAATTTACTTCATTTAATACTTTAAAATTAATATTTGATACTTTGATAAATCAAGGATTGATTCATTGTACTTTAACAGGGGGTGAAGTTTTTTTACATCCTGAATTTTTAAGTATATATCTATATTTAAAACATAAAGGTGTATTGGTTAGTGTTTATACCAATTTATCGATGTTAAATGATAAAATTAAAAAAATATTTATAAAATATAAACCATTTAATGTTGATGTTACATTATATGGATTTAGTTCACAAATTTTTTCTAAAACTATTATAAGTGATTCGATAGATGTTAATACAATATACAATAATGTCTTATGGTTGAAAGAAAATAATATTAATATTACTTGTAAAATGACAATAACTAAAGATAATAATATAGAGTTTTTACAAATTAAAAAATGGTGTGAAAATAATAATATAAATTTTAGATATACTTCAGAATTAGTTAATAGTTCTATAAATGAAAATGTAGATAAGTATAAAGTTAATATTAATTATAAAAAAAATAATATTAAAGTACAAAACAATAAATTTTTTAATTGTCCTGCGGGAAAGTATGCTGCTTTTATAGATTATAATTTAAAAATGATGCCATGTTGGAAATTTTATTCTATACCAGAATTAAAAGTTCCTATTTATAAAAATAAAATGAATTTATCTATAAAAATATTAAAAAATAAAATAAAATATTATAAAAATACTACTGTATATAAAATCAAGGAAAATAAAAATTTAAATTTTGAAAACTTTTGTGTAGCTGATTTTATAAAAAATGTAAATAAGTAGAAAGGAGAGAAAAATGAAAGATAAAAATACATTTTATATAACAACGCCGATATATTATCCTAGTAAAGAATTTCATATAGGACATTGTTATACAACTGTAATAGCAGATAGTTTAGCTAGATTTAATAGACTTAAGAAAATTGATGTAATATTCCAAACAGGAACTGATGAACATGGTCAAAAGATAGAAAAAATAGCAAAAGAACAAAATAAAGAACCGAAAGATTATGTAGATAAAATAGTAGAAAATACTAAAGAACTTTGGAATAGTTTAGATATATCTTATGATAAATTTATTAGAACAACTGATGAAGAACATATAAAAAATGTTACTTTAATATTTAATAAATTATATGAAAATGGTGATATATATAAAGGTACTTATGAAGGATTATACTGTACTCCTTGTGAATCTTTCTTTTCTAAAGAAGAATTAGATGAAAATAATAATTGTCCAGATTGTCATAGAGAAGTATCTTTAGTTAAAGAAGAAGCTTACTTTTTTAGACTTTCTAAATATCAAGATAAATTATTAAAGTTTTATGAAGAAAATCCTTGCTTTTTAGAACCTGTTTCTAGAAAAAATGAAATGATTAATAACTTTTTAAAACCTGGTTTAAAAGATTTATGTGTTTCTAGAACTTCATTTAATTGGGGGATTCCTGTTAGTTTTGATAAAAAACATGTTATTTATGTATGGATAGATGCTTTATCTAATTATTTAACTTCACTTAATTATCCTAGTAGTAAAGAAATGTTTAATAAATACTGGCCTTGTGATATTCATTTAGTAGGTAAAGAAATAGTTAGATTTCATGCTATTATTTGGCCAGCTATACTTATGAGTTTAGGTATTAAACTTCCTAAAAAAGTATTTGCTCATGGATGGTTAGTAATTAATAATGAAAAGATATCTAAATCTTTAGGTAATTATAAGAGTCCTAAAGAATACATAGAAAAATATGGAAAAGATGCTATTAGATATTTCTTATTAAGAGAAATAGTACTTGGAAAAGATGGTAATTTTAGTGAAGATTTACTTATCGGTAGAACAAATTCTGATTTAGTTAATAATTTAGGTAATTTAGTTAATAGAACTATCGTTATGGCTAATAAGTATTTTGATAAAGAAATAAAGTTTAGTAAAAATTATAATGATTTAGATAAAAGTTTAATAGAAAATACTAATTCTTTATACACTAAAGTTAATGAAAATATTGATAATTTAAAAATAAATGAAGCATTAGAAGAGATATTTAAATTACTAGATAAGTGTAATAAATATATAGATGAAAATGAACCGTGGAATTTATATAAAAATAATGATTTAAAAAGACTTGAAGATGTTATATATATAATACTTGAAAATATTAAAGTAGCATCTATTTTACTTGAATCTTTTATTCCTGAAACTTCTTTAAAAATTAAAAATATGTTAAATAAAAAAGAAGTTAATATAGATGATGTATTATTTAATGAAGATGATTCTTATAAAGAATTAACATCATATATTTTATTTGAAAGAATTAAATAAAAAGCTTATTTTAATAAGCTTTTTTATTTATAAAAATATTAATAAATCACTTAATTTACTTTTTAGCTAATTAGTTTTGTGTTATACTTTTTTTAGGTGAATAAACAAAAATGGAAATAATAATAGATAATTTAAAAGTCTCTTATAATCAATATGGAGAAGGTAAAAATTTAGTTTTACTTCATGGATGGGGACAAAATAAAGAAATGATGGATTTACTTGGAAAACATCTAGATGGTTATAAAATAACTACTATTGATTTACCAGGTTTTGGTAAGAGTGATGAACCAAAACAAGTTATGAGCGTGTATGATTATGTTAATTTTTTACATAAGTTAATAGAAAAACTTAATTTAAAAGATATATCTCTTATAGGGCATTCTTTTGGTGCTAGACTTTCTTTAGTTTATGCAAGTAAGTATAAAGTTGATAAAGTTATATCTTTAGCTGGACCAATATATAAAAGTGAAGTTGAAAAGAGTTTAAAAGTTAAAACATTAAAGTTTTTAGCTAAAGTACCATTTTTAAAAACTGTAAAAGAATGGTTTAAAAACTTTATAGGATCAAGTGATTATAAGAATAGTAGTGAAATGATGAGAAAGATATTAATATCTACTATAAATACAGATGTAGAAGGTGATATGTTAAAAGTAAAAGTACCAACTCTTCTTATATGGGGGACAAAAGATGCGGCAGTTGATGTAGAAGATGCAAGAAAAGTAGTTGAAAAAATGCATGATGCAGCATTAATAGAATTTGATAATTTAACACATTATGCTTATTTAGAAAATTTAACTCAAGTAGTTAATATTATTAAAAATTTTATTTAAGAGGTGAAAATGAAAACATACATAGTATTTATTAGTATAATTATAGTAATTTATAATTTATATATTTCAAAAAGATCAATACATATGCTTCAACAAAATATGTATAACGAAAATAACAGATATTTTAAATGGATATTTAAAAATCTTAAAGAAACTTTTAGATTTGATATAATTTCTTTAATTTCTATAATAGTTTCTTTATTGTTAAAAAATAAATATATATTAATTATATCTTTAATTTTTTATATAGTTAGTGCTTGTTATTATAGATATTTAAAAAAATTTGAACAAAATAAAAAACCATTAGTAGTTACTGCTAGAATAAAAAGATTTATTACTACTTTAGTGATAATTAATTTCTTATTATTAATTTTAACTATATATTTAAATAATTACTTTTTAATAGCTTTAGCAACTATTACAAGTCTTAATTTTTATTTAATTGGTATTATAAATCTTATTAATTATCCTGTTGAAAAATTAGTCTTTTTATATTATAAAAATAAAGCAAAAACTAAGCTTAGAGATATGGAAAATTTAAAAATAATTGGTATTACTGGAAGTTATGGTAAGACTAGTTGTAAAAATATCTTAAGAGATATTTTAAGTGGAGCATATAATACTTTAGAAACTCCTAGATCAATTAATACATTAAACGGACTTATGATGGTTATTAACAATACATTATCTAAGTTTGATGAAGTATTTATTGCTGAGATGGGAGCATATGTTAAAGGTGATATTAAAGCTCTTGCTAATTTAGTTAAACCTAAATATGCAATTATAACTAGAATTGGACTTGCTCATTTATATACATTTGGAAGTGAAGAAAATATCTTAGAAGGTAAGATGGAGTTAGTTGAAGCTTTACCAAAAGATGGAGTAGCGGTTTTAAATAGAGATGATTTAAAACAAGTAAGTTATCATATTAAAAACCATTGTAAGGTTATGTGGATAGGAATAGATACTAAAGATGAAGTCGATGTTAAAGCAAGTAATATAAAAAGTAGTAAAAACGGTCTTACATTTGATGTTAAGTTTAAAGATGATGATAAAATCTATAATTTTAAAACTAAGTTATTAGGAGTACACAACGTATATAATATTTTATCTTCATTAGCACTTGCTAGTTGTTTTAAGATAGATAAAAATAAATTAGTTGAAAGTGTATCTAGAATTAAACCTATAGAACACAGATTAGAACTTAAGAAAATTGGTAATTTTTATCAAATAGATGATGCTTTTAATTCTAATCCAGTAGGTGCAAATAATGCTCTTGATGTACTTGATACTATGCCTGGAGTAAAAATAGTAGTTACTCCTGGAATGATAGAATTAGGGGACAAACAATATGAAGAAAACAAAAAGTTTGGTAAGCATATTGCTAAAGTAGCAGATAAAGTAATTTTAGTAGGTGAAAAAATAACTAAAGCAATAAAAGATGGACTTATAGAAGAAGGATTTAATAAAGATAATTTATACATCATAAACGATGTTAAAGATAGTTATAAAATGATTCAAAAATTTAAAGAAAAAAGCGATATTTATGCTTTATATGAAAATGATTTACCTGATAGTTATGTAGAAAAAGGAGATAAAAAATGATTAAGTTAGCAGTTATATTTGGGGGAAAAAGTGTTGAACATGAAGTAAGTATTATTACTGCAGTTCAAGCTATGAATAAAATAGATAGTAACAAATATGAAATAATACCAATTTATGTTACAAAAGAACTAGAATTTTTTACTGGTTATCCATTAAGAGAAATAGATAATTATAAAGATTTAAATTTATTAAAAAGAAATACTAAAAAAATTCAAATAGTAAGAATTAATAATCAAGTATATTTACAAACATTAGGATTATTTAAAAGATTAATAAAAGAAGTAGATGTAATATTTCCAATAGGACATGGAAGTTATTTAGAAGATGGAGCACTTCAAGGTATGGTAAAACTATTAGATATACCTTGTGTATCAAGTGATCAGTTAGCATCTGCTATAGGACAAGATAAAGTAGTTCAAAAACTTATGTATAAAGCAAGTGATATTTCAACAAGTGACTTTATTTGGTTTTATGATTTTGAATTTATTAATGATAAAGAAAATATTTTAGAAAAAATTAAAAAATTAACATATCCAGTAATAGTAAAACCTGCAACTCTTGGCTCTTCAGTTGGAATAAAAGTTGTTAAAAACGAAGAAGAAGCAGTTGAAGCTATTAATCAAGCTATAGAATACGATAAAAAGATAATTGTAGAAGAAATGATTAAAAACTTAAAAGAAGTAAATATATCTATTTTAGGTGGACAAGAAAATTTTGAACTTTCAGTTATTGAAGAAGTTGGAAGTAAAAATGATTTTCTTACATATGAAGATAAATATATAAATGGATCTAAAGCTAGAAAAGGTATGGCTAATTCATCAAGAATTATACCTGCTAATATCGATGAGAAAGTAGCAAATGAAGTAAGAAGACTTGCTAAAGAAGTATATAAAGTAATAGGACTTTCTGGTGTTGTTAGACTTGACTTTTTAATAGATGAAAAAACTAAAAAAGTTTATATGAATGAAGCAAATACAATACCTGGATCACTTTCATTTTATTTATGGGATAAAACTAATAAAACTTATACTGAAGAGTTAGATATAATGATAAGTAATAGTATTAGAGAATATAAAAAAGAAAGTAAAAAGATTAGAACATTTAAAACTAATATTTTAGAAGGATTTAGCGGATTAAAAGGATTAAAGGGAATTAAAAAATAAAATATTTCGGGGGATATAATGAACGAAAATATGGATGATTTTTTTAAATATGTAGGTCTTGTTAATTTAGAGTTTGATAAAAAAATCACATCATCCAAATTATTAGAAATAAAAGATATTTTATTTTCTCCAAATACAATAAAACAAATAGAATTTAAAGATTCTATATTTAAAGAAGATGTAGCTAATATAAAATATTATTTAGAACTTTCACCTTACATAGTAGATTCTAGAGTAGAAAAAAATATATTAACTAGTGATTTAGAAATAAAAAAAGAATTATCTAAACTTAATTATTTAAATCCTAATACTTGGAATATTTCTTATTTGGAAAGTAATAATAATTATAAAGTTACTTCGATAGTAAAATATAAAGTAATATTAGAAAATTTAAATTTATTAGAATCTAAAATGAAAGAAGATTTTAGTATAGTAGATAAAATAAAAGTTATTTATGATTATTTAACTAAATTTAAAGAAAATAATATAGAAAGTTTAGATGATGTTTTTGTATTAAGAGAAGCTAATATGAAATCTTTAAATAGACTTTTTAAATATATTTTGGCTTATTTTAATATAAAATCAGAAATTATAAAGAAAAACGAACATTATGTTACATATATTTATATAAAAGATAATAAATATGATATAGATGGATATTATTTATTTAATCCATTCTTAGATTTAGATAAGTTTAAAATATCTAATATTTATAAAGAACTTAAGTATAGTAATTTTATGTTATCTAAAGAAGAATATATGATTATAAATGATATTAATATTAAATCTTCAACTGGTAAAATAATAGAGGAAGATAAGAAAAAACAAATTTTAAATATATAAAAATAGTAATTTTTTACTATTTTTTATTTTAAATTGTTATATTTATAAAAATATGTTAGAATAATGAAGTTTCATAAATGGGGGTATTTTATGCAATTAGATAATATATATTTAACTAAATTACAATATAATAGATTTTTAGATGATATAAGAGAATTTGGTAATGTTCGTAATTTAATATATAAAGAAACTGATAGTAGAATGATAGAATATTTACAAGAAAGAAAAAACTTACTTAGTAAAAAGTTAGAAGCATTAAAAAAAGTAGAAGTAATAGAAGATGAAAAAATAAAAGTTGAAATTAATGATTATTTGATTTTAGATATTTCTTATAAAGATAAAAAGACAGAAAATATGATTATTCACTTAGTTCAAAATTCACAGAATTTTAATAAAACAATACCTGATGTATTGATGTCATCTCAAATAGGTCAAATGCTTTATTTAAAAAATGTAGGAGATCAATTTAGTTATACTTTTGATTCTAAAGTAGTAAATGTAACAATTAATGGTAAAGCTAGATTAAGTAAGTATTTAGAAGATGTAAAAAAGAAACAAAAGCATATATAAAAATGCTTTTATTTTTTTGATATTTATTAAATAGATTAATAGAAGTTATAGCTTCTTTATGCTATACTTCTTATAGGAGTTATTATGTTTGTAGATGAAGTTGAAATAAAAGTAAAAGCTGGTAATGGAGGAGACGGATGTCTTGCTTTTCATCGTGAAAAATATGTACCAATGGGTGGACCATATGGAGGAAACGGTGGAAGAGGTGGAGATATCATTTTCTATGCTGATGAAGGATTATCTACTTTAATTGATTTAAGATATCAAAAGTTAATTAAAGCAGATAAGGGAGAAAACGGTCTTGGTAAGAATCAACATGGAGAAGATGCTAAAGATGTTTATATTAAAGTACCTGTTGGAACAATAGTTACAGATTTAGATACTAATCAAGTTATTTGTGATTTAGATGAACATAATAAAAAGTTTATAGTAGCAGAAGGTGGAAGAGGTGGAAGAGGAAATACAGCTTTCAAAACTCATGCTAATCCAGCACCAAACTTTGCAGAAAATGGTGAAGAAGGTGAAGAAAAACTTTTAAAAGTAGAACTTAAACTTCTTGCAGATGTTGGTTTAGTAGGTCTTCCTAGTGTTGGTAAATCAACTATTATATCTAAAGTATCAGCATCTCGTCCAAAAATAGCTGATTATCCATTTACTACACTTATTCCCAATCTTGGAGTAGTAAGAGTAAGTAGTGGTAAGAGTTTTGTTTTAACAGATTTACCAGGTTTAATAGAAGGGGCAAGTCTTGGAGTAGGACTTGGAGATAGATTTTTAAAACATGTTGAAAGATGTAGAATTATAGCTCATGTAGTTGATATGGATTCATATGATAGAGACCCATATGAAGATTATCTACTTATTAATAAAGAACTTAAAAATTATAACGAAAAGTTAGCTTTAAAACCTCAAGTTATTATTGCTAATAAAATGGATTTACCTAATGCAGAAGAAAATTTAAAGAAGTTTAAAGAAAAAGTAGATTTACCAATATTTGAAATATCTGCTATTAAGAATATAGGTTTAGATAAAGTGATGAATTATTTAGCTGATACTTTAGAAATTCTTAAGAAAGAAGAAATTGAACAAAAAGAAGAAGCAATAGATCATGTAATTTATGAATTTAAAGAAGATGATTTTGATAAATTATATGTTAATAGAGTAAATGATACATTTGTAGTAACAGGTAAAAAATTAGAAAAATTATTTAAGATGACAAACTTTAATACATATGAAGCTCATAAGAGATTTATGTTAAAACTAAAGAAAATGGATATAGATAAAGTATTAAAAGAAGCAGGTATTAAAGAAGACGATAAAATTAATATATATGGAATGGAATTTACTTATAAGGATTAAAATATGAAAAGAACAGAACAAAGAGAAGAAGCGGTTATTAAGTTATATCAATTAAAAGTAAAAAGTGAAATAGAAAAGTCTAGTAGTGAATATACAAATATTTTAATAGATGGAGTTAAAAAAAATCAAAAAGATATAGATTTACTTATCAATAAATATTTAAGTAATTGGACACTAGATAGACTAAGTTTAGTTGATCAAGCAATACTTGAAGTAGCTACTTATGAAATAATATATACTGATATCGATATAAAAATAGCAATAAATGAAGCAGTTGAACTTGCTAAAAAATATAGTGATGATAAAGTTAAATCTATGATAAATGCTTGTTTAGATAAGATAGCAAAGGAAAAAGTTAATGGATAAAGAAATTTTAACTCCTACACAGATTACTAGGTATTTAAAGTATAAAGTTGATAATGATACTAATTTACAAAGTATTTGTTTAAGAGGAGAAATTAGTAACTTTAAAGCACATACTAGAGGACATTTTTATTTCACATTAAAAGATGAAACTGCAAGAATAAGTGCAATTATGTTTGCATCAAGTGCAAAAAATGTTAAGTTTTTACCAACTGATGGAATGAAAGTATTAATAACTGGTAAAATATCTGTTTATGAACAAAGTGGATCTTTACAAATATATGTTAATTCTATGGAAGAAGATGGAATAGGAAATCTTTATTTAGAATTTGAAAAATTAAAGAAAAAACTTTCTGAAGAAGGATTATTCGATGAATCTCATAAAAAGAAAATACCAAGATATCCAAATACTATTGGAATTATAACAGCCTCAACTGGTGCAGCAATAAGAGATATTTTAACTACAATAAAAAGAAGATATCCTTTAGTTAAAACAATACTTTTTCCATCTCTTGTTCAAGGAGAATATGCTGCAGAAGATATAGTTAAAAATATTAATTTAAGTAAAAATTATGATTTAGATTTATTAATTGTAGGTAGAGGTGGTGGATCTATTGAAGATATGTGGTGTTTTAATGAAGAGATAGTTGCAAGAGCAATATATGATTTAGAAGTACCAGTTATATCTGCAGTAGGACATGAAATAGACTTTACTATAGCTGATTTTGTAGCTGATTTAAGAGCACCAACCCCAACAGCAGCAGCAGAAATGGCAGTACCAGATTATAAAGAAGTATTAACTTATATTGATTCATTAAAGAAAAGAAGTTTTGTAAATGTTAATCATAAGATTAAAAATTTACAAGATAAAGTCTTAAAAATAAAGAAGAGTAGAATACTTCAAAATCCAAGAAATTTATATTTAGATAAAGAAGAAAAATTTTCTTTAATATTAGATAGGTTGAATATTGGTATAAAACATTTAATAGAAATAAATAATAATAAATTATCTAAATTAAAATCATCTTTTATCTTTAAAAATCCTATGTTTTTAATAGATAAAAAGAAGAGTAATTATAAAGAAATAAAAAACAATTTAGTTATTAGTTATAAAACATATATTAATAAACTTATAAATAATTATATGTTATCAGTATCTAAATTAGATGCTTTATCACCTCTTAAGACGTTAACTAGAGGTTATTCTATAACTAGATTTAATAATGAAATATTAACTGATAATAAAAAAATAAATAAAGATGATTTAATAAATATAGAATTAGAAAAAGTAAAAATAGATGCTAAAGTAATAGAGATAAAGGAGAAATAAATGGCAGAAAAGAAACAAAGTTTTGAAGATAATTTAAAAAATTTAGAAGAAATAGTAGAAAAATTAGAAAATGGTGAAGTATCACTTGATGAAGCTATGACTAAATTTAATGAAGCAATGAAACTTGCTAAATTATGTGATGAAAGTTTAAAAAAAGCCGAAGATAATATTAACTTAATATTAAAAGATGGTGAATTAAAAGAATTTAAAGAGGAGGAATAATGTTAGAACTTAAAAAATTAGAATATGGATATGATGATTTAAATCCAGTTATAAATAGTGAAACAATTAGTTTTCATCATGATAAACATCATCAAACTTATTATGATAATACTAATAACTTAATTAAAGGAACAAGTTTAGAAGAAAAAAGTTTAGAATATATTTTAACTCATTTAGAAGAAGTAGATGAAAGTATTAGAACTAAGTTAAAAAATCAAGCTGGTGGAGCATATAACCACGATTTATACTGGGCTATTATAAATCCAACAAATAAGAAAGAACTACATGGAGAATTAGAAAAAGCTATTAATAATACTTTTGGAAGTTTTGATGCTTTTAAAGAAAAATTTGTAGAAGAAGGACTTAAAGTATTTGGATCAGGTTGGATTTGGTTAGTAAAAGACAGTGTTGGATTAAAAATAATACCGACATCTAATCAAGACTGTCCTATTACAGATGGATTTAAAATAATATTTGGAAATGATGTATGGGAACATGCATATTATTTACAATATCAAAATAGAAGAAAAGAATATTTAGAAAAATGGTTTGATTTAATAAATTGGACTATAGCAGAAGAAATTTATACAAAATAAAACATCAATATAATATTGATGTTTTTTTAGTATAGTTTAAATAATTTTAAAAAAGTATTACTTGATATATAAGTAAATTTTTTATTTATTTTCATAAGAATTTTTAATATTAAAGTTTTTTTACTACTATATTTTAAAATATAGTTATAATTATCAATTAAATCTTTTAATAATTCTTGTTCTTCTTTTGTTTTATCATTAATTAATGGAATAGCAGAGTAGTAGATATTAGCAATTCTTTTAAATAATAATGTTTTAAGTTTGTTAGATAAGTTATATTTTTTAACTTGTTTTATCGTTAAATCAGACATTATTATCCTATGAGATATATTTTCATAACTATGAACTTTAGTTACTTGATTTTCTCTATTTATTCTATAGTTTACAATATCTAAATTTATAAATTCTATAGTCTTAGAATAATAAATAACATTTATTAAAAATTGTAAATCTTCAAATAAATAAGGTAAGAAATCTATATTTGATTTAGTTATTAATTCTCTTTTTATTAAAAAAGTCCATAAGTATAAATCATTTCTTTTAGATATTAATTTAAAAAAGAAATCTTTATTTTTTTTAATATTTATAAAATTTTCATTAAAAATATTTTTTTTAACTTTTTTATTATTGTTATTAAAAATATTATAATTAAATAAAATTAAATCTTGATTATTTACTTTTTTTAATAATTCATTAAATTTTTCTTTATTTATATAATCATCAGAATCAATGAAAAAAATATATTTACCAGTAGCATTTTTTAGTAAATTGTTTCTTGTATGAGCAATTCCCATATTTTTTTGATTGATTATTTTTATATAGTTGTATTTTTTATATTTTTGAAGAATTTGTTTAGTATTATCTGTAGATCCATCATTAATTATAATTATTTCATAATTAGTATCTAAATCAAGTAAACTATCAATACATTCTTCAATATAGTTTTCTACATTATATGCAGGTACTAAAATTGATAAATTTTTCATATCTTAATATTAACTTATTTGATTTTTTTTGTCAAAAGAGTTACAATATATTTCAATTTTAAATGGGGGTTTAAAATGACACAAAAAATATATAGTTTAGCGTATTGTGATGATGAAAATGGACTTAAATATATAAATATTAATGACGTTTTATTAAAAAAAATATCTATATTAGATAAAAATATCGAAAGTTCTAAATATAAATTAGAAACTATTGATAATATAACATCTTTTTTTTCAGAAGATTCTATAAAAAAAGTTTTAGGTATAAAAACATCAGGTAATTTTTTAATAATTAGTAAAAAAGATAATAAATATTATAAAAGACATGTATTATTTGATGATGAAGAGATATTTTCTTTAACCAATGCTTTAATTTGGGATGAAGATTATCATCTTCGTGAAGTAGAAAATTATTTAAAAAATGAAGATTTTGTTAGTTTTTTAGATAAAGAAGCTAGTTTTTATCATAGTGGAAATCAAAAAATGAAAGATGTTATACATAAATTAAATTGTATTTATAGTATAAATAATGAAGATTATGAAACTGAAATAGAAAAAGAAAAATTAATTAATTATTATTCAAAAAGTATAGATAGTTATTTAAAATATAGAGATTTTTATCTAGTCGTAAGAGATTATGAAGATAAAAAATATTTAAAAAATAACGACAGTAAAGAGGATAATCTTCTTGTTAAAAAAAGAGAGTATGAATTACAAGAACTAGAAGAATTATATCTTTTAGATGAAATAGATTTTGATGAGTATTTAATTATTAAAAATTCTATAATAGATGAAATAAATAAAATAATGTTTAATAATGATGAATTAATAAAAACTAAAAAGAGAATTATTAAAAAATAATAATTCTTTTTTATTACATTTGATTTTTTTATTAAAATAATTATAATATATAAAGTTTTAAAAGAGGTATAAATGAGTAAAAAAATATATAATTTAGTATATTATGACGAAGATAAAAAATTACACTATATTCATATAAGTAATTTTGCATTAAAAAAAGTTATTTTATTAGAAAATAAAGCAATAGATTCTTATAATTTAGAAACTATTGATAATATAACATCTTTTTATTCAGAAGATGTTTTAAGAAAAGTTTTAAATATCGAAGATAATGGTAACTTTTTAATAATTAGTAAAGAAAATAATACTTATCAAAAAAAATGTGTTTTGTTTGATGATAGAGAATTATATACTTTAACAGATAATATAATATTTGACGATGATTATAATTTGCGTTCTGTAACAGATGCATTAAAAGAAAAAAATTTTGTTAAATTTTTAGATGAAGAAGAAAAATTTTATACTTCTTATAATCAAAAGATGAGTTATCTAATTCATAAATTAAACTGTATTTATAGTTTAGAAAATAAGGATTTTGAAACTGAAATAGAAAAAAACAAATTAATTAGTTTATATAGTGATAACATTGATAATTATTTAAAATATAGAGATTTTTATTTTGCATTAAAAGAATACGAAGATAAAGATTATATCAAGAAAAATAATGAAAAAATATACCAAATTCTTTTAAAAGCAAAAGAAATAGAGTTAGAAAATTTAGAACAATCTTTTTTATTAGATGAATTAACTCAAGAACATTATGTGTTTATTAAAAGTTTTATAATAGATGAAATAAATAGAATTAAAGATAAAAGTTATAAAATAGAAAAGACCAAAAAGAGAATTATTAAAAAATAATAATTCTTTTTTCTTTGTTGTAACTATGATTTTACTTGATAATTATGTTATAATCTTGGTGGAGATTTAATATGAATAATAGTTATGATGAAAATTCTATAAAGATAATGGAAGGTCTTGATGCGGTTAGAAAAAGACCTGGTATGTATATAGGTTCTACTGATAAAAGAGGTCTTCATCATTTAGCATGGGAAATAATAGATAACTCGATAGATGAAATATCTAATGGATATGGTGATTATATAAAAATTATTATTCATAAAGATAATTCATTAACTATTTCAGATAATGGAAGAGGAGTACCAGTTGGAATGCATGCATCAGGTATTTCAACACCTGAAGTTATTTATACTATTTTACATGCTGGTGGTAAGTTTGAAGAAGGTGGATATAAGACTAGTGGTGGACTTCACGGAGTTGGAGCTTCAGTTGTTAATGCCTTAAGTAGTTATTTAAAAGTAGAAATAAAAAGAGATGGTTATAAATATGAAATAGAGTTTAATAACGGTGGTAAAGTTTTATCTCCATTAACTAAACTTGATAAGACGAATAGAACAGGTACGACAGTAACTTTTCTTCCAGATAAAGAAATATTTAAAGATGCTAAGTTTTCTTTTACAGCTATATCTGAAAGAATGCAAGAAGTAGCATTTTTAATTAAAAATATAACTATCGAAGTAATAGATGAAGATGGAGATAAGAAAAACTTATATCACTATGAAGATGGATTAAAAGAATTTGTAAATTTTGTTAATGAAGATTTAGAAGTACTTTGTGATACTTTATACTTTAGTGGAAATAAAAATGATATAGAAGTAGAAATTGCAATGCAATATACTACAAACTATTCTGAAAACATCATATCTTTTGTTAATAATGTTAAAACAGTAGATGGTGGAACTCATGAGCTTGGTTTTAAATCGTCCCTTACTAGAATATTAAATGAATATGCTAAAAAGAATAATATTTTAAAATCTAAAGATAAAACTTTTGAAGGAAGTGATGTTAGGGAAGGTTTAACAGCAATTATATCAGTTAAGATACCTGAATCTATCTTACAATTTGAAAGTCAAACTAAATCAAAACTTGGAACACCTGTTGCAAGAAGTGCAGTAGATACAGTCGTTAGTGAAAAATTACCTTTTTATTTAGAAGAAAATAATAAAATAGCTACTATCTTAATCGATAAGATACAAAAAAGTAAACAAGCAAGAGAAGCTGCTAGAAAAGCAAGAGAAAATATTAGATCAGGAAATACTCAATCTAAATCACTTACTTTATCTGGTAAATTAGTACCTGCTCAATCAAAAGATAAAAGTAAAAAAGAATTGTTTTTAGTTGAAGGAAACTCAGCTGGAGGTTCAGCAAAAGGTGGAAGAGACAGAAAATATCAAGCTATACTACCTTTAAGAGGTAAAATAATAAATACTGAAAAAGCAAAAGAGTCTGATATCTTAGCTAATGAAGAAATAGCAACTATCATTAATACAATTGGAGCAGGATATGGATCTAACTTTGATGTTAATGAAATGGAATACGATAAGATAATAATAATGACCGATGCTGACTTTGATGGAAGTCATATACAATGTTTGTTACTTACGTTTTTCTATCGTTTTATGAAAGATTTAGTAGATAATGGAAAGCTTTATATAGCTATGCCACCTCTTTATAAGATGACTTTTTCTAATAAGAAGAGTGTTTATGTATATACAGATCAAGAAAAAGCAGATTTATCTGAAAAGAACGAAGTAGTAAATATACAAAGATATAAAGGGCTTGGGGAAATGAATGCCTCAGAACTTGCTGAGACGACAATGAATGTTGAAACTAGATCTTTAATTAAAGTAGTAAATGAAGATAAACTGTTATCAGATAAGAGAATATCTGTATTAATGGGAGAAGATGTAGAACCAAGAAAAGCTTGGATAGAAGAAAACGTCGATTTTACTATGGAAGATGATTTTGGAAAGGAGAATCTTAAATAATGCAAGAAGTACTTAAAAAAATATATGAATATTCCTTATCCGATATCATGGGAGAAAGATTTGGGGCTTATTCTAAATATATTATTCAAGATAGAGCAATACCTGATGCAAGAGATGGTTTAAAGCCAGTTCAAAGAAGAATTTTATTTTCAATGTATAAAGATAAAAATACTTATGATAAAGCTTATAAAAAGTCTGCTGCTGCAGTAGGTAATGTCATGGGAAAATTTCATCCTCATGGGGATACTCCAATATATGAAGCAATGGCTAGAATGAGTCAAGATTGGAAACAAAATGTTTTATATATTGATATGCAAGGAAACAATGGGTCAATAGATGGAGATCCACCAGCTGCATATCGTTATACAGAAGCAAGACTTTCAAAAATAAGTGAGGAGTTATTAAAAGATTTAGATAGAGATACAGTTGAAATGATTTTAACTTTTGATGATTCTAACTTAGAACCAACTGTTTTACCAGCTAAGTATCCAAACTTATTAGTTAATGGATCTAATGGTATATCTGCAGGTTACGCTACTAATATTGCACCACATAACTTATCAGAAGTAATTGATGCAACTATTAAGAAGATAGAAAAACCATCTGCAACACTTGAAGATTTATTAAAATATATTAAAGGACCAGATTTTCCAACAGGAGCTATAGCATGTGGAATAGAAGAGATTAAAAAAGCATATAGAACTGGAAAAGGTAAGATAGTAGTAAAAGCTAAAGTAGAAGTTGAAAAGAATAAAATAATTATTAATGAGATACCTTTTGAAGTAAATAAAGCTAATTTAGTAAAAAAAATAGATACTATAAGACTTAGTAAAGTAATAGATGGAATATCAGAAGTAAGAGATGAAACTGATAAAGATGGTTTAAGAATAGTTATCGAATTAAAAGCAAATGCTAGTAGTGAACTTATCTTAAATTATTTATATAAAAATACTGAATTACAAACAATATTTCATTATAATGCAGTAGCAATAGTTAATAGAACACCAAAACTATTATCGATTACTGAAATGTTAGATGCATATATTAGTCATTATAAAGAAGTAGTAATAAGAAGAACTAAATTTGATTTAAATTATGCTTCAATTAAACTTCATAGAGTAGAAGGATTAGTAAAATGTATTTCTATTTTAGATGAAGTTATAAAAGTAATAAGAGCATCTAAAAATAAAAGTGATGCTAAGAATAACTTAGTAAAAGAATTTGATTTTTCAATAGATCAAGCAGAAACTATCGTTATGTTACAACTTTATAAGTTAACTAATACAGATGTAGTTGAACTTGAAGAAGAATTAAAAAAATTAAATTTAACTATAGCAGCACTAAATAAGATATTAAATGAAGAAGATACTTTAAGAAAAGTGATGATCGAAGAATTAAAAAGAATTAAAAAAGAATTCGGATATCCTAGAAAAACTCTTATAGAAGATGAAGTTCAAGAGATAAAAATAGATACTAAAGATATGATTGGTAAAGAAGATGTAGTAGTATCTGTTACAAAAGATGGATATATAAAAAGAAGTAGTACAAGAAGTTATAATGCTACTGATAAACCAAGTTTAAAAGATAACGATTACTTCTTAAATATCTATAAAACTACAACTTTATCAACACTTATCGTCTTTACAAATCTAGGTAATTACTTATATTTACCAGTTCATGAAATACCAAACTTTTCATATAAAGAACTAGGAAAACATGTAAGTAATATTATAACTTTAGAAGTTAATGAAAAAGTAGTAAGAACTTATTTAGTAGATGATTTTAAAGAAGATAAATACTTAGTATTAACTACTAAAAAAGGTATGATAAAGAAAATTAATGTTAAAGATCTAGAAGTTAAGAGAAACTCTAAATCATTTACTGCTATTAAATTAGGAAGTAATGATAATTTAGTTGATGTTAATAATCTTGAAGAAGAAATAATATTAAATACATTTAATAATTATGCTTTAAGATTTAATACAGAAGAAATACCTCTTTTAGGTTTAAAATCTCAAGGTGTTAAAGCTATAAAACTAGAAAAAGATGATTATGTAGTAAGTAGTAACACAATAAAAGAAGAAAATTATATAGTTATAGGATTTAATAATGGTACTTTAAAAAGAATTAAACTAGATGATATAAAAGAAGCTAAGAGAACTAATAAAGGTACTAAGATAATAAGAACAATTAAAACTAATAAATATAATAGTATTAAAGCTTTACTTGTTACTAATAAAGATAATATTTATTTAATAGATGAAGATATAAAAACTATTAAAGTAAGCGATATTGCAATTAAAGATTTAGATCAAGCTGGAACTTCATTTACAAAAGAATTAAAAGACATGTATAAAGAAGAAAAAGAAGAGATAGAAGCAAAAGAAGTTGATTTTGAACAATTAGATTTAAAACTTAAAAATATAGATAATATTTTAAAAGAAATATAAGTTACATAAGTAACTTTTTTTCTTGAGTTTAAAGAACGAATGGAGTATGATATAAGACGAAATAAAGAGATAATTATGCAAATAGAAAATATTATTATTAATGAATATCTTGAAAATAATTCTTTTATCACTACTAAACAAGCAGAGGCTATGGGGATAAGTCGTCATATATTATCTATAATGGCTAAAGATAAAAAAATTAAAAGAGTTAAACAAGGTGTATATACAAAAAACGATAATTTAATTGATATATATTATTTACTTTCTTTAAATACTAAAAAGATAATTTTTTCTTATGAAACTGCACTTTACTTAAATAATTATATAAATGTAGAACCTAAAGATATATCTATTACAGTACCACAAGGTTATAATGTTAATAGAATTAAAAAGAAAGCTAAGAATTTAGTGTTTCACTATGTTAATATTAAAACTTTTGAAGAAGGTATAAAAAAATCTATTACAAAATCAAATAATGAAGTAAATACTTATGATTTAAAAAGAACATGTTTAGATATTTATAATAGAGATAAAAATACTAAAGTTTTAAAGAAAATATTAAATAATTTAGAAGATAAAGAAAAACTTAAATTAAAAGAAATATTAAAAAACTTCAAGAAAAAAATATAATTACTAATTTTTAGACAAATTTAAATTTGTCTTTTTATGTTATATAAATAAGACAGTTAAATACAAAATTGAATGTATTTCAAGTGGAATTAATGTAGAAGAAGTATCAAATTGAAATTTTATTAAAAATATGATATAATCTTAATATTTTCTAGGAGGATTAAATGGAATCTAAAGCAATTTTGATTTATAGTGTTAAAAATGATGATAATACTATGGATTTTATTAATTTAGAAGATAGTAATTTACATACAATAGATAAACTAACATCGAAGTATGCCTCTATTGACGAGCTTAAAAATATACCTAAATATAAAGAACAAATAGAACGTTTTTTAAAACAAAAGCAAAAGATAGATAATGGTGAAATAAAGTTATTTTATATAGAAAATAAAGATTATAAAGAAGAATTAAAAATATTATTAAATGAAAAAAATGAATTATTTATAAATAAAGATATTAATAATGAAAAAGTAACAGAGTTTGAAAAAGCTAGAAAATTATTATGGTCTTCTAAAAATAATAAATATTTAAAATTATTTCTAAAAAATGAAAGATTAAAAGATACACTTAACTTTATGGTTAAAATTAAGAATAAAAAAGAATATAATTTATTAAAAGAATATGGAATGATGATTAAAATTTATCAAAATTCTTTATATACTAATGTAATTGATATATTTAGATTAAAATTATTAACTAATAATGTTACTTATATGAGAGATATTTATGAAGAAACACTAGAATCTTGGAAGAATTTTTTAGAAAATGAAATGACTCTTGATAATAAATATTATTATGGAAGAGAATTAAAATTCTTATATGAAGAATATAAAAATTATTTAAGAAAAAAAGATAAGACTTTAAAAATTAAAAATTTACAAATATATAATTTGAAAACACTAAAAAATACATATGTTTTAAAAAACAGTGTATTTTTTTGATATAATTAAAATATGAAAGACAAAGAAGAATATATAAAAGAATTATCTATAAATAAAAATTATTCAGAAAATACTATAGAAGCTTATAAAAGAGATTTAGATGAATATTTTTTATATTTAAAAAATAATAATAAAAATTATTTAGATATTGATTATGAATCTATTAGAAAATATTTATCTTTCTTAAATGATAAAAAAGATACTAATAGTACTATATCTAGAAAGATAAGCTCTTTAAGAGGTTTTTATTCATATTTAAGACTTAATGAAAAAATAAAAAATAATCCTTTTAAATTAATAAATTTACCTAAAAAAGAACAAAAATTACCTAGATTTTTTTATTATAATGAACTTGAAGAATTATTTGCTGCTTGTGATACATCTACATCTTTAGGTCAAAGAAATTTAGCTATTTTAGAAGTTTTATATGCTACTGGGACAAGAGTTAGTGAACTTATTAATATAAAATTAGAAGATATTAATTTTAATGAAAAACAAATAAAAGTACTAGGTAAAGGTAATAAAGAAAGAATAGTATTTTTAGGTGAATATGCAGTTGATGCTTTAGAAGAATATTTAAACGATGGTTATTTGTTTTTAAATAAATATAACTCGGATTATGTGTTTTTAAATCATTTAGGTAATAAAATAACTAGAAGAGGTATAGAAGATATATTAAGTAAATTAATTAAGAAAACATCAATTGATAAAAAAATATCTCCTCATATGATAAGACATTCATTTGCAACTCATTTATTAAATGAAGGATGTGATTTAGAATCAGTTCAAGAGATGTTAGGACACGAAAGTATATCTGCTACTGCAATATATACTCATGTAACAGATGATAGAATTAAAGAAATATATTTTAAAGCTCATCCTAGAGCTAGAGAAGAAAAATAAAGAAGAATTATTTTTCTTCTTTATTTATATTTTTAACTAATAAATTAATTCCAATAATTACTAAAGTAACCGATATAATTATATTAATAAAACTATATATAATTGATGATAGTATTATTATTAAAATACCAAGTAATAAATTAACTATATCTTCTATATTAATAGAATCTAAATATTTAGATAATAAAATCATTCTAAATATAGATCTTAATATTAAATAACTTCCTAGTAATTTAATACCAATATTAGGTATAAAACTTGGGTTAAATGCTATAAAAATAGCTAAAGATATATATATAACCATCTTTATAGTTGCAATAGTTTTAAATTCTTTATAATGTATATAGTTTTCATAAGCATATATTAAAAAAATTATTGGAACTACTATAGAAATTATAGTAGATAAAATATTTAATTTTAATATTAAACCAATAAGCCCTAAACTTATTAACAATATACTAATTATCATTTCCATAGTACTATTTTTCTTTTCTTGTTTTATATATTCTTTTTGAAATTTATCTCCATCTATTATTTTCATATCTTTTCTCCTAAATATATTATAATATAAATTTTAATTTTTAAAAACTTGTAATATAATATAAATATGAATTTTATCAGTGGAGAATTTAAAAAAGATATATTTTGTGGTACTAATGGGTATTTAGTAGCACTTTTTAAAGTTAAAGATACAGATTTATTAGAATACAAAAATAAAACTATTACAGTAGTAGGTAATTTTGTTGAAAATAGAGAATTTGATAGTTTTAAACTATATGGTAATTTAGTTGAACATAATAAGTTTGGTGAACAGTTTAATGTTGTAAAGTATGAAAAATTAAAAAAAGAAGGTAAAGAAAATATAGTTAACTTCTTATCATCTGATTTATTTAAAGGTATTGGTATAACAAAAGCAGTTAATATTTATAAAAAATTTAAAGATGATAGTTTAGATGTAATAAAAAATAATAGTGAAAAACTTTTTGAAGTAAAAGGAATAAGCATAAAAGATGTTAATGTTCTTCATGATACTTTAATATCTTATGAAAGTACTTATAGTAATATTTTAAAACTAACTGATGTTGGTTTTTCAATGAATGATGCCTTAAAAATTACAACTGTTTATTTATCTGATATAGATGATTTGATAAATAATAAGTTATATGAATTATATTTTAATTTAGATATTTCTTTTAATACAATAGATAAGATAGCACTTATGAATAGTTATTTGAAGACTGATAAACTTCGTTTAAAATCTTTAATTATTTATACTTTTAAATTAGTAACAGAAAGTATTGGTCATATATTCTTATATTTAGATGAATTATATAAATATGTTATAAAGATAAATAAAGAAGAAATAGATACTAAGTTATTTTTATCTATCATAACAAGTTTAATTGATGAAAAATTACTTACTAAAGAAGATAAAAGATATTATTTAACAAGTGATTATTTAGATGAAGTATATATTGCTAAAGAAGTTGTTAATCGTTTAAAAAATAAAAAAATAACAGAAAAAGATGTAAAAATAGTAGAAGAGATAGAAGATAAATTAAATATTTCTTATAATAATAATCAAAAAGATGCTATTTTACAAAGTTTAAAGAATAATTTTTTAGTTATAACTGGAGGACCTGGAACAGGTAAGACTACAGTAATTTATGGTATATATAGAGCTTTAAAAAAAGATAATCCTAAAATGAAAATTAAATTATTAGCACCAACTGGAAGAGCAAGTAAAAGACTTAGTGAATTAACACTTGAAGAAGCTTCTACTATTCATAGATTTTTAGAATGGAATAAAGATAGCAATACATTTAGTTTAAATGAGCATAATAAATCAGATGCTAATATAATAATAGTAGATGAATTTTCAATGGTTAATAATAGTTTATTTGCATCTTTACTAAGAGCATTAAAACCAGATACAAAGATTATTTTAGTAGGAGATAAAGATCAATTACCTAGTGTTGGAAGTGGTAATTTACTTTTTGATATTATTTCTTCTATAGATAATGTAGTTTATTTAAAAGAACTTTATAGACAAGCAAAAGAATCTTCTATAGTTAAACTTGCTTATGCAGTTAATTTAGATAAAAAATTAGAAACAGAAAGTGATGATGAACTTATTATAAAAGAAGAAGGTGATATCTTAGATTCATTAAAAGAAATAGCACTTAATCATGTGAAAGATGATTATAAAGAATTTCAAGTACTAGTACCACTTTATAAAGGAAGTCATGGAATAAATAATATAAATAAAGTTTTACAAGAAGTATTTAATAAAAAAGATATATTAAAGAATGAAAAGATAATAAATGATGTTATTTATAGAGAAAAAGATAAAGTTATACAACTTGTTAATATGCCAGATAACAATGTATTTAATGGAGATATTGGAATAATAGAGAAAATTACTGATAAAGAAATATTAGTTGATTTTGATGGTAATAAAGTAAAATATACATCTAGTACTTATAATTCGTTTGCTTTAGCATATGCTATATCTATTCATAAATCTCAAGGGAGTGAATTTAAGACTTGTATAATACCATTAAGTACTTCATATAGCATTATGCTTTATAGAAAACTTTATTATACTGCTATTACTAGAGCTAAAAAGAAACTATATTTAATAGGTAATAAAAATATTTTGAGTCTTGCAGCAAAAAATAATACATCTAGTATAAGAAATACTTATTTAAAAGAAGAAATATTAAAACTAAAAGAAAATGAAGAATATTAAGGAAAGATTTAAGTTTTATGATAAACTTAAGAAGAGGTATTAAATGGAAAAAGAAAAGTTGATTCACTTAGGAATTAAGTGTTTAAAGGCATTATTTATTATACTATGTGTAGCAATAGCACTTATTGTTATTTATATAGCAAAAGAAATTAAATTAATTGAAATTTTTCAATATATTATTGGTATTTTATCACCAGTGTTTTTTGGTTTTTTAATAGCGTGGTTATTTGATCCACTTGTTACATTTTTAACAAAGAAAAAGATATCTAGATTTGTTTCAACTATCTTAGTTTATTTACTTATTATTCTTTTCTTTATATTCGTAATAAATATCTTTTTACCTGTTTTATATGATCAAATAAAAGATTTTGCAAATATGTCACCTAAATTACTTGATACAGGTAAAAATAATTTAGATATGATAATAAAACATTTTACAACAAGATTTCATTTAGATTTTGATACTATTAAAAATATTGTATATAAAAATATAATGGCTAATTTTGAAAGAATTTCTGATTTTAATCCTGATTTTATTTTAAATATACTTAAATCTTTAGTTAAAACAAGTATAGAAAGTTTCTTATCATTTATTATAGGATTTTATATTTTAATAGATTTACCTAATATTAGAACAAAAGCTAAAAAGTTAATTAAAGGAGAAAAGACAGTATTCTTAGTAAAAACTATTAAAGAATTAGAAAACACATTTAGACAATATGTAAAAAGTACATTTATAGTTGTTATATTACTATGTATATGTCAAACATTAGCTTTTAAAATATCTGGATTACCTTCACCTTTAGCATTTGGATTTTTCTGTGCATTTACTAATATGATTCCATATATTGGACCATATATAGGAGGAATACCTGCAGTTGTTGTTGGATTTACTATATCTGCATCAATTGGAGTAGCTACTTTAATAAGTGTTATTTTATGTCAATTTATAGAAAGTTATTTAATTACACCTAATATAATGAGTAAAACTATGAAATTACATCCTGTTTTAATTATTATAGGTTTATCAGTAGGAGCATCTTTTGGTATATTAGGTATGATATTTGCAACCCCTATTATGTCATGTTTAAGAGTTATATATTTAAGTTTGAAAGGAGAATTTAAATGGAAGTCATTTTAATATCAGGTAAAGGAAGACACGGTAAAGATACAACTGGAAATATTATAAAAGAATTTTTAGAAGAAAAAGGTTTCAAAGTAGCTATGGGACAAATTTCTAAACCATTAAAAGAATATGCAAAATATTATTTTGGGTGGGATGGAAGTGAAGAAACAAAACCTAGAGATTTATTACAAAAATTAGGTACAGAAATAATTAGAGAAAAACTTAAAAAAGAAGAATTTTTTGTAAATAGAATGATAGAAGATATTGATGTATTATCATATTTTTTTGATTTTCTAATCGTTACAGATATAAGACTTCTTATAGAAATAGAAAAAATATCTAAAGTAGCAAAAACATTAAATTTAAGAATTGTAAGAAAAGATTTTGATAATGGATTTAGTGAAGAACAAAAAAATCATAGAACTGAAGTAGAACTTGATAACTATGATAAATTTGATTATATAATTGAAAATACTACGATAGATAAGTTAAAAGAAGATACTATCAATATTATAAAGGAGCATTATAATGAAATACTTAACGCATAATGAAATAAGAGAAAAATGGTATAGTTTTTTTGAAAGTAAGGGACATTTAAAGATGCCTAGTGCATCTCTTGTTCCAATAGATGATGATAGTTTATTATTTAACAATGCGGGAGTTACACCACTTAAAAAATATTTAGATGGATCACAAATTCCAGAATCTAGAAGAATAGTAAATATTCAAAAATGTATTAGAACTAATGATATAGAAAATGTAGGAGTTACTAAAAGACATTTAACTTTCTTTGAAATGATGGGAAATTTCTCAATTGGAGATTATTTTAAGAATGAAGCTATAGAATTTGCTTATGAATTTTTAATAGATTATATGAATATACCAAAAGAAAAACTTTATATGACTGTTTATACTCACGATACTGAAACTAAAAATAAATGGATGTCTCTTGGAATAGATGAATCGCATTTAGTTTTACTTGATGGAAATTACTGGGAAATAGGAGAAGGACCAAGTGGACCTGATACTGAAATATTCTTTGATAGAGGAGAAGAGTTTGGAGGAGAAGAAGCCAAAGAAGCTTTCTTTAAAGATGAAGAACAAGAAAGATTTGTAGAAATATGGAATAATGTTTTTTCTCAATATAATGCTAAAAAAGGTGTAAAAAGAGAAGATTATGAAGAACTACCATCTAAAAATATAGATACTGGGGCAGGACTTGAAAGATGGTGTTTAATGTTTCAAAATGTTAATTCAATATTTGATACAGACTTATTTCAACCGATTATTAAAGAAATTGAAAAAATAGCTAATAAAAAATATGATAATTCAACACCATTTAAAGTAATAGCAGATCATATTAGATGTATTACTATGGCACTTTCTGATAAAGCTAATTTTGGTAATACAGGAAGAGATTATGTTTTAAGAAGATTACTTAGAAGAAGTGTTAGAATGGGTAAAAAATTAGGAATTAATGATCTTTTCTTATATAGAATAGTTAATGAAGTAGTTGATGTAATGAAAGAAAGTTATCCTGAACTTGAAAAAAATTTACCTAATATTCAAGAAAGTATATATAGAGAAGAAAAATTATTTAAAGATACTTTAGAAACAGGATTTAAAAAGTTAGAAGAATTAATAAAACAAGCAAATAATTCTGATAAGAAAATTGATGCTTTAGATGTATATAGACTATATGATACTTATGGTTTTCCAATAGATTTTACTTTAGAATATTTAGATGAAGAAAACATTACAACTGATATTAATAAAGTAAATGAACTTATTAAAGAACATAGAGATAAATCAAGAAATTTTAATCAATCTACATCTATGAATATCCAAAATGATAAGTTATTAAACTTTCAAGAAGAAAGTAAGTTTATAGAAGATGTTTATGAACTTGAAAGTGAAGTAATAGGAGTATTTGATAATAGCATAATCTTAAAAGAAACATGTTTTTATGCTGAGTCTGGTGGTCAAGTAGGAGACAGAGGAACAGTAGAAAATTCTAACTTTAAAGCAGATGTAATAGATTGCAAAAAAGCTCCATTTAAACAAAACTTACTTATATTAGATAACATTGAAGGAAATATTAATGTTGGAGATAAATTAATACAAAAAATTAATAAAACAAGAAGAGAA
This sequence comes from uncultured Eubacteriales bacterium, assembly GCA_963536495.1. Classification (GTDB taxonomy): domain Bacteria; phylum Bacillota_I; class Bacilli_A; order RF39; family UBA660; genus CAJPPJ01. Next base: position 1,173 of record CAUTAF010000012.1, on the reverse strand, counting down.
AATGTTACAAAGAATCATACATTAACACATTTACTTCAAAAAGAATTACAAAATGTTTTAGGAGATGTTAAACAAGCAGGTAGTTATGTAGATGAAGATTATTTAAGATTTGATTTTACTTATATTAAGAAAATTGGAGATGAAGAAATCATCGAAGTAGAAAAAAGAGTAAATGAAAGAATTAAAGAAAGTATCAAAAGAGATATTAAATATTTACCTAAAGAAGAAGCGTTTAAACTTAATTCAATGCATTTATTTGGTGAAAAATATTCTGATATAGTAAGAGTAGTAAGTTTTAATGACTCTATTGAATTATGTGGTGGATGTCACGTAGAAAATACTTCTTTAATTAAGAAATGTGCTATTTTATCTATAGAATCTAAAGGAAGTAATATTTATAGAATAGAAGTAACTCACGAAGGATTTATTAAAGATAAAGTAAAAGAAAAAGTAAGTAATTATTTAACAGAAATAGATAAGATAATTAATAAATCTAGAAATATTATAGATAGTGCTAATAGTAAAAATATTAATTTAGATTTTAAGTTATATTTTGAAGAAAAAGAATTAAATTCTTATGAATCTATAGTATATTACAAAAATATAACAGAATCTTTAAAAAATGATGTTATTGAATTAGAAAAAGAGTATAAAGAAAAAGTTAAAACAAAAGTACTTGATCAAACTGATAAATATATTTCAGAAATAAAAGAAGTAAATAATACTAAATACTTAATATTTGGAGTTAAAGAAATAGATGTAAAAACTGCTAAAGAACTTTTAGATAATATTTCTAATAAAGAAAAAGAAATATTTATATTTATTTTAATTAAAAATGAAGATTCATTAACATTTGTAGCTAAATCAACTAACAAGCTATCTGCAGTAGAGTATATAAAATACTTCTCTTCACTTACAAATGGAAATGGTGGAGGAAATAATTTACTTGCAACAGGTGGTACTAAAGAAGATATAAATACTGAAGAAGTAATAAAACAATTAGAAGAAAAATTAATAGAAGATATAAATAATTAATAAAAAAGAAGAATTGCGTATGAAAAAAGATTCAAATTTTAATATTTTTAATGAAAAAGAAAATAAAATAGAATATTGTTTTACTAGACTTTTGTTTTATACAGAATATTTAAATATTAATCTAGAATATAAACATAT
>CAUTAF010000011.1:0-38007 GCA_963536495.1 uncultured Eubacteriales bacterium | reverse complement strand
AAACAAAAAAATAAAAATATTTATATATTAGAAGATGAAGATTTCTTAATGAAATATATAAATAAATTATTAATAGATGATAATATAGTTAATACTGAAGAATATTTTAAAGATAATAATTTATCTTCTTTATATGAAATAACAAATATTTTAAGAAAAAAGAATATTAAGATAATGTATAACAAAGATTATCGTGATTTTATAAAGGATGTGTATAAAAATGTTTCTAAAAAAAATTAATGTCGTTACAAGACTTATTTCGTTTATTATATTTATAACAATAGCAGTAATAGAAAAGAATACTTACTTTTTATTACCTATATTACTTTTATGTATTTATTCTAGTATAGATCATGAAAACTTATTTATAAGTATCTTAAATTTTTTGTTATTTATACCAATATTCTTTTATAAGCTTAAATATATTGCAGAGATTATCTTAGTTTTAGAATACTTATATTTCTTAATTATATTTATGATTAACTACGATAAAATTTATTTATTAAAAAAACTTGGTTTTAAAAAAGATTTTATATATAAATTATTACATTCTAAAGAAGAGTTAGAAGAAGTTAAAAAATCTTATAAATTAAGTTTTAATAGTTTTTATAAAAAAAATAAACTATATATAGAATTTACTAAGACGGATATAATCTTTTTATTATTTAACATATTATATTTAATAGTGGTGATATTATGAAATATTTTGGATATATAACATACGATGGTAGTAATTTTCATGGTAGTAGTATAAATTTACCATATAGAACAGTAGAAGAAGAATTTAGTAAAGTATTAAGTAATATTAATAATAAATCTACTAAGTGCTTCTTTTCTTCTAGACTGGATAAAGGAGTACATGCAGTAGCTTTACCAGTTTGTTTTGAAATAGAAAAAGATATAAAAACAGATAATTTATTAAGAGCAATAAATAGTTATTTACCAAAAGATATTTATTTAAAGAATTTAAAAATAGTAGATAATGATTTTTTAATAAGAAATACTTTATCAAAAACTTATAAATATTTAATTAATGTAGGAGAGTATAATCCTTTAATAGATAAATATACTCTTAATTTAAATAAAAAATTAGATATAGAAAAAATGAAAGAAGCAGCTAGTTATTTACTTGGAGAACATGATTTTTATATGTTTACTGAGTTTAGAGAAAAAAGATATCACTATATAAAAACTATTTATGATATAGAAATAACTGAAGAAAATAATATAGTAACTATTAGATATAGTGGTAATTCATTTTTAAAATATCAAATTAGATATATGACTGGTTTACTTATAGATATTGGTCTTGGTAAAAAAAATGTTGGTGTTGTAAAAGATTTACTTAATCAAAAAGAAATATCTAGAACATACTTTATAAGTGGAAATGGTCTTTATTTAGAAAAAGTAGAATATGGAGAAGATAATGAAAAAAGTAGTACTAATTGATGGTAATAATTTAATATTTAGATCTTACTATGCTACAGCATATAGAGGTGAGATATTAACTAACTCTAAAGGATTACCAACTAATGCAGTATATGCATATATACAGATGTTACTTAAAATAATAGCAGAAGAAAAACCAAGTCATATAATGGTAGCATTTGATAAGGGTAAAACATTTAGACATGAAAGTTACGATGATTATAAAGGTGGAAGAAGTGAAACTCCAAAAGAATTAAAAGAGCAAATTCCTTATGCCAAGAAGGTTACTAGAGCTATGGGAATTACAGTTGAAGAAATAGAAAACTATGAAGCAGATGATATTATTGGGACATATTCAAAAAAGATAGATGAAGAGGTTTTAGTAGTATCTAGTGATAGAGATTTATTACAACTTATTTCTCCTAATGTAAGAATGAAACTTTTAAAAATGAAAGATTATGTTTACTATGATGAAAAGAGTTTTTATGAAGATTATGGTATTAAACCAATAGAAATAATTGATTTAAAAGCATTAATGGGAGATAGTTCAGATAATATTAAAGGTGTAGCAGGAATAGGTGAAAAGACTGCTTTAAAACTTATAAAAGAATATCATACTATAGATAATTTATATAAAAATATAGATGATTTAAAAGGTAAAGTTAAAGAAAATTTATTAAATGATAAAGAAAGTGCTTATAAATCTTTAGAACTTGCTACTATTTATTTAGATGTACCTATAGAAGTTAATTTAGAAAAAATAGCATATAAAGGAAGTAATGAAGAAGAATTAAATAGTTTATTAAAAGAATTAGAATTTAACTCTTTAATTAATAAGATGTCTATAAAAAAGAGTGAAGAAAAATTAGACATAGAAATAGTAGAAGATATTAATTTTAGATTAAATGAAGATTATTCTTTATACTTAGTTAGTTCTAATTTAAGTTATTTTAAGTCCCTTACTATAGGAGTAGCGATAAGTACGAAAGATAAGAATTATTTTATTAAAAAAGAATATTTTAATGAAGATTTATTTAATAATAATTTTAATAAATATACATATGATGTAAAAAGAGTAGATGTATCTTTATCACTATTAAATATGAATAACAATATTAATTTTGATAACTATATAGCATATTATTTACTTAATGAAAAAATAACTGAAGATATATCTTTTATTATGTTAAATAAAGGATATGATGTTAAGTTAAATGAAGATATATTTAAAAAAGATAAATTATTAATCGAAGAGGAAACATTAATTAACGATGCTTGTAAGAAAGCTAGGTTTATATATGAAGAAAAAGAAAGATTAAAAGAAGAAATAGAAAAAAATGATCTACATTATCTTTATTATGATATTGAGTTAAAACTTGCTAGTATTTTAGCTAATATGGAAAAAGAAGGAATATTAGTAGATAAAGCTTACTTAGATAGTTTAGAAACTGAGATAAAAGGAAAATTAAAAACTTTAGAAGAAAAAATATATGCTATATCAGAAGAAGAATTTAATATATCTTCACCTAAACAACTTGGAGTTATTCTTTTTGAAAAATTAAATATTCCATATCCAAAGAAGAGTAAAAATTCTAATTATTCTACTGATAAAGAAGTTTTAGATAAGATTAGATTATTTAATCCAATAGTTAGTTTAGTAGAAGAATATAGAATGCTTTCTAAACTTAATTCTAACTATGTAGTAGGTTTAAAAGAACAAATAATGTCTGATAATAAAGTACATACTATATATAATCAATGTTTAACAAGAACTGGAAGACTTTCTTCAAAAGATCCTAATCTACAAAATATACCTAATCATGATGAGTATGGAAGACTTATTAGAAAATGTTTTGTATCTCAAGAAGGTTATACATTTTTATCAAGTGATTACTCACAAATAGAACTTAGACTTTTTGCAGAACTATCTAATGTAGAATCTTTAAAAGAAGCATTTATTAATTCTGAAGATATACATAGTTTTACAGCATCTAAGATATTTAATAAAGATATAAAAGATGTTACTAAAGAAGAAAGAAGTAGAGCTAAAGCAGTTAATTTTGGAATAATATATGGTATTTCATCTTTTGGTTTAGCAAATGACTTAGGAATAAATGTAAATGATGCTAAAGACTTTATAGATAGATATATGGAAAAGTTTGATGGTATTAAAGCTTATATGAAAAAAGAAGTAGATGATGCTAAAGAAAAAGGTTATGTAACAACTATAATGAATAGGAAAAGATATATAGATGAAATAAAAGCAAGTAACTATATGATTAGAATGCAAGGAGAAAGAATGGCTTTAAATACACCTATTCAAGGTAGTGGAAGTGATATTTTAAAGAAAGCTATGATAGATATAGATAGTGAATTTAAAGAAAAAAATATTAAAAGTAAAATGTTACTTCAAATACATGACGAACTTATTTTTGAAGTAAAAGAAGAAGAAAAAGAAATAGTTAAAGAAATAGTTAAAGAAAAAATGGAAAATGCTTTTAAATTATCTGTTCCTTTAGTAGTAGATATTAATATGGGAAAAGATTTATACGAAGCTAAATAGGAGGTATTATGCCAGAATTACCAGAAGTTGAAACAGTAAGAAAAAAATTACTTGAAAAAGTACAAAATAAAACAATAGATGATGTCCAAATAATCTATGATAAGATTATTAAAAATGTAGATCCTAAGACTTTTAAAGACTCTTTAAGAAATCAAAAAATATTAGATATTAAAAGATATGGTAAATGGTTAATATTTTGTTTAAGTGATTATTATTTACTTTCTCATCTTAGAATGGAAGGTAAATATTTATATAAAGATAGTAATGAAGAAATAGAAAAACACGAACATATTATTTTTCACTTAGGAGATAAAAAATTAATTTATAAAGATGTAAGAAAGTTTGGATGTATGTATTTATTTGATAAAACAACAGATATATATAATGTAAAACCACTAACTGATGTAGGTTTAGAACCTTGGGATAAAAAATTAAATGTAGAATATTTAAAAGATAAATATAATAAAAATATACCTATTAAAACTTTACTTTTAGATCAAACTATTTTAACGGGTATAGGTAATATATATGCTGATGAAATACTTTTCTTATCTCATATTAATCCTTTATTAAAAGGAAAAGATTTAACTAATAAAAATTTAGAAGATATAATAAAGAACACTTGTTTAGTGTTAGAACAAGGTATAAAAAATGGTGGAACTACTATTAGAAGTTATACATCTTTAGATAATGAATCTGGTCATAATCAAAATAACTTATTAGTTCATAAAAGAGAAAATGAAGAATGTAAGAATTGTTCTAGTTTAATTAAAAAAATTAAGATAGGTGGAAGATCTACTTATTATTGTGAGAAGTGTCAAAAATGAATGGATTTATATTAGTAAATAAGAAAAAAGATATGACTTCTAGAGATGTAGTTAATATTTTAACAAAGATATTAAACACAAAGAAAATTGGTCATACAGGAACTCTTGATCCTTTTGCAGAAGGAATTTTACTTGTTGCAGTTAATAAAGGATTAAAAGTAGTAAAGTTACTTAATTATAAAGATAAAGAATATATTGCTAAAGTAAGACTTGGAATTAAAACTGATACTTTAGATATAACAGGTAATATTTTAGAAGAGAAAAAAGAAGAACTAAATAAAGAAGAATTACTTGAAGTATTAAAAAGTTTTATAGGAGAGTATTCTTATGAAGTACCAATATATTCTGCTATAAAAGTAAATGGTAAGAAGTTATATGAATATGCAAGAAATAATCAAAAAGTAGAACTTCCAATTAAAAATTCTTATATATATGATATTAAGTTAATTGATTTTAAAGATAATAGCTTTACATTTAGTGTTAAAGTATCAAATGGTACTTATATAAGAGCTTTAGTTAGAGATATATCAAAAAAATTAAATAAACTTATGACTTTAGAAGAACTTACTAGAACAAAAGTAGATAATTTATTAATTGAAAATTCTTATACTCTAGAAGATATAAAAAATAATAATTTTAAATTATTAAAAATAAATGATTTATTAAATTATAAAGAAGTAGAACTTAATAGAGATTTAGAAGACAAAGTATTAAATGGTAATAAGATAAAATTAGATGAAAAAGAAGATAATATATTATTTATAAAAGAAAAAGAAGAAATAGCAGTATACACTAGAGAAGAATGTGATATATTTAAAGTATTAGCGATGATAAAGGTATAAAATAGGAGATATTAAAAATGAAAAGTATAACTTATGTTACAAGTAATTGGTTTAAAATATTAAGTGCAAAAGAAGTTTTAGAACCTTTAGGTTTTAAAGTTGAACATATTAAGATGGATACAACTGAAATTCAAGCTGATAAAGTAGAAGAAATAGCAATGCATTCTGCAAAAGAAGCAAGTGATAAATTAAAAAAATCTGTTTTAAAAAATGATACAGGATTATTTATAGAAGCATTAAATGGATTTCCTGGACCTTATACTCATTATGTTGGTGAAAGATTAGGAGAAGAAAAAATATTAAAATTACTAGAAAACGAAACAAATAGAAAAGCATGCTTTATTGAAGCTTATGCATATTGTGAATATAATAAAGAACCTATAGTATTTACATCTATTACTAATGGAACAATAGCATTGGAAAAATCTGGAGAGTATGGATGGAATTGGGATTTCATTTTTGTACCAGATGGATATGATAAAACTTTAGCAAATTATCCGGATAAAGAAAGAGTTAAAATTTGGAATAATGAAGCATATTTAAAAATAGCAGAATATTTTAAGAAAAATAATTAATGATTATATATTCATATTATTATTTAATTGTTAATTTTTTTGAAATTTAAGAAAGGAATAATAAGTGAATAATAAAATATATTTAGATGAAGAAGGTTATAAAGAGTATTTAAAAGAAATAGAAGATTTAAAACAAGAATTTAATAACAAAGCAAAAGGTGGAACAGAAGCAGCAGAAGCTGCAGTAGGAGATGGATGGCACGATAATTTTGATTTTGAAGAAGCTAAAAAATTTGAATATTCTTTATCTTATAAATTAAAAGAAAAGATTGCCAATTTAAAAAATATAGTTATATTAAAAAATAAATCTAATAAATATATAAACATAAACGATTATATTTCTTTAACTCTTATATATGGAGATGACGATCAAGAAAAAATAATTATTAAACTTATTGGTTCACCAAATCCTAATTTAAATGAAGAGTATCAAGAGATAACTTTAAATTCACCACTTGGTAAAGAACTTTTAAATAAAGATAAAAATTATAAAGGTAGTTACTTCGTTAATAATAAAAAAATAAACTTTATAATTCATGATTATAATAAAGAAATAGATAAATTAATTAATAATTAACACTTAATTGCTATAAAAATATAAATTGTGTTATAATCTTTTTGATGAAAAACATTAATAAAAATTCATATATATTTATAGATTTTGATGGAGTTATTTTAGATACTGAAGCTAGATTAGAATACATGAAGGGTGATAGAACTTGGGAAGAGTTTTCTCCTAGTGTAGATTGGACTAAACTTATAGAAGAAGCAGAAGAAATAGAATCATCTATTGAAAATCTAAAAGAAATAGAGAAGATGTATAAACATGTATTTATTTTATCTAAAGTACATACTATTCATGAGATGAAAGAAAAACAAGCTTTTTTAAGAAATAGTAATATTTTTATACCAATACATTTTGTTCCATATTCATCTAATAAATCTGATATTGTAATACCTAAAAAGAATTATTATTTAATAGATGATTTAGAAGCAAATGTTATAGATTGGAATAAAAAAGGTGGAGTAGGAATACATTTTAGTAAAATAAAAAAAGATAATAGCATATCATCTTTAAAAGAATTGTTAAGTAAAGGAGAAAAACGATGAGTGGACATAGTAAATGGGCAAAAATTCATAGACAAAAAGGATTAATAGATCAACAAAGAGGAAAAGTGTTCCAAAGAATAGCAAAAGAAATATATATTGCTGCTAAAGGAACAAATGGAAAAATTGAAGATAATCCATCTTTAAGATTAGTAGTAGATAAAGCTAAAGCTTTAAATATGCCAAAAGATAACATTGAAAAAGCAATTAATAAAGCTATTGGAGCAGGAGATACTGAACAATTAGAAGAAATAATGTATGAAGGTTATGGATCTGGTGGAGTAGCTATCATGGTTTACTGTTTAACTGATAATAAAAATAGAAGTGCTATGTTAGTTAGATCGACATTTACAAAACATGGTGGTAATTTAGGTACTAGTGGATCTGTATCATATCTTTTTAAAAGAAAAGGTGTAATAGAATTTTCTAAAGAATTAATGGATTCTGAAAAAATGTTAGAAACAGCCCTTATGGCAGGAGCTCTTGATACAGCATCAACTGAAGAAAACTATATAATTTATACAGAACCAGAAGATTTAAATACAGTTAAAGAAGCTTTTGTTGCTGAAGGTATAAATAGTTTTGAAAAATTAGATGTAGAGTTTGTTGCTGATACTACAATTGAAGGGGACGATGAATTCTATGAAAAGAATGGAAAACTAATTGAAGCATTAGAAGACATCGATGATGTACAAAGTATTTATCATAATTTAGCTTAATAAAAAAACAGTTAATAAAATCATTAACTGTTTTTTGTAATAAAGTAGATAACTCTTCATTTATTACAAGGAATTACTTCCTTAATTATTATTTATAATAATTTTTAAAAAATAGCAATATACTTTTAAGATGTTAAGGTTTTTTTGTAAATAAAAATTAAAAACCTTTTAATTAATTTGTTATTTTAGTATAATTAGATTAAGGAGGATTAATTATGTATAATTTAGAAGTTTACAATAAATTACAAGGATTTAATATGTGGATGTTTGTATCTTTCGTATTAGGACTAGTAGCAGCTGTTTTAGTTTATGTATTATTCTTAAACAAAAAACCAGAAGCAAAAGAAGAAGGTATAGTTAAATTTTGCCGTGATTTCTTAAATTTTGATTTTTTAACATTAGAATTATTAGCTAAAGTAGCATATGTAGCACTTACAGTTACTTGTGTACTAGGAGCATTTGGATTCTTATATTTAGGTAGTATTCAAGGGTTCTTTGGATCTTTAATTGTAGCACCAATTTTATTAAGAATTGTATTTGAAGGTACAATTTTAGTATTAAAACTTGTTGAAAATACAAATGAAATCAAAAAAAAATTAAAATAAAAAAATAAAAATAAATTTAAACACAGTTAATAAATTTTATTAATTGTGTTTTTTTGTCTTAAAATGATATAATGAATTTAAATTTTTAATAATATGGAGGAATTTGTTAAAAATTAGCGCTAGGACCAATTTGGTTGACGAGGAGATAGAGTATCGAAATATTCAGCGGATGCTATCAAAGATAATTTTAAAAAGCAAAATTAATATTGTAACAAAAAGATTATCAGAAAAGGGAATTTATGTGTGGAATAGTAGGTTATGTAGGACATAAAGAAAATGTACTACATGTTTTAATTGATGGACTTAAAAAACTGGAATATAGAGGTTACGATTCAGCTGGACTAGCTTATGTAAAAAATAAAAAAGTTATTGTAAAAAAAGAAGTTGGAAGAGTAAGTAATCTAGAAAAGAAAATAAATACTCTAGAAAAAACTAATATTGGTATTGCTCATACAAGATGGGCAACACATGGTAATGTTACTAAAACTAACTCTCATCCTCATAAAGAAGGTGATATCGTTTTAGTACATAATGGAATAATTGAAAATTATTTAAAGTTAAAAACAAAATTAATTGATAAAGGATATAAATTTATATCCCAAACAGATACTGAAGTTTTAGCAGCTTTTATAGATTATTATATGAAAAAAGATAAAGAAAATATCTTTAAAATCATAAAAGAAAAAATAATAGGAAGTTATGCAATAATATTTATAGATAAGAAAGAACCTAATAAACTTTATGTTATGAAAAAAGATTCTCCTTTGATTATTGGAAAAGAAGAAGATGGATTTAAAATAGCAAGTGATATAGCAGCACTTGAATCTAATAAATATTATTTGCTTGATAATTATGATTATGCAGTCATTACTAAAGATGATATAAAATTTAACAAAGAAAAAGAATTATTAACATTTGATAAAAAAAATAATGATAGCAATTTAGGAAATTTTAAGCATTACATGTTAAAAGAAATTTACGAAGAAGAAAACGTAGTTAAAAATATAATAAATTATTATTTAAAAGATGAAGAAACTTTTTTAAAAAGAGTAATTAATTTAAATAATTATGACAAAATAGATATAGTAGCATGTGGTAGTGCTTATCATGCTGGTATGATTGGTAAATATATTTTAGAAGATAAGGTTGATGTTAGAATAGATGTAGCAAGTGAATATCGATATAGAAAACATCTTGATTTTAAAAATAGTTTATTAATACTTATCTCGCAATCTGGTGAAACTGCAGATACTTTAGCTTGTTTAAGTAATGATAAAAATATCGACTCTTTAGGAATAGTTAATGTAGAGACATCAAGACTTGCAAGAGAAACGAAGTATCAAATGTTTTTAAAATGTGGCTCTGAAGTAGCAGTAGCAACAACTAAAGCTTATTTATCCCAAGTTCTTATGATGAAATTACTAAGATATAGATTAGATAATGATTACCAAAAAGCTCTAGAATATTTTAATAAATTACTTATTAATATACCTAAAAGTTTAAAATTTAATTATGAAGAAATAATAAAATTAATTGCAAAACAAAAAAGAGTGTTTTTTATAGGAAGATTAATAGATTATGCAATAAGTTTAGAAGCCAGTTTAAAATTAAAAGAAATATCTTATATAAATGCTGAAAGTTATCCAGCTGGAGAATTAAAACATGGTACTATTTCTTTAATTGAAAAAAATACTGTAGTTATAGGAATAATTACTGATGAAGAAATGGCGTTAAAAACAAGTTCGAACTTAATAGAAGTAAAGTCAAGAGGAGCTATTACTATCGCTGTAGTTAAAAAGAATTTAAAAGAATTAGTTAAAGCAGATTATTATATAGAAACACCTGAAGAAGTAGATTTACTTACAATTATAAAAATTCAATTACTTTCTTATTATGTAGCCGATTTTTTAAATAGAGAAATAGATAAACCAAGAAATTTAGCTAAATCAGTTACAGTAGAATAAAACTTGCTAAAAAATAATATTTTTAGTATTATATTTTCTTATAAATTTGGGGGTTTTATGAGAAGAGATGGAAGAGTTTATTATGAAAATGATGTAGAAGATGCTAAAAAATTATATATAAAAGAATTAAGTTTTTATTTAGATATTTTGAATTATCTTTTATGTAATTATGACGAAAAATTGACTTTTAAAGAAAAAGAAGCTTTGAAAGAAAATATTAATAAAGTTAATAGATTATTAGTTATATTAAAAAATAGTATTATAGAAGAAGAAATAGATAAAGATAAGATTGATTACATAATGCATATATTTAATAAAATAGTTTCTAATACAGAAAATATAGAATTTAAAATTTTTAAAAGTGGATTAACTGATGTTAATAAATATCAAAAAGGGGAAAATTTCAATTTTTTAGTTCATACTGTTACTAATGGTTACAATAGATTAGAAAAAAATTCATCTATAACATCTACTTCTTTAATAAGTGAAGATAATATAGGTCTTTTTATAAATGAAGATAATGTAAATTCTTATGGATATATATTTGATATTGATTTAGATAATATTGTAGTATCTTCTAATGCAGATATATTTTCTGATATAAAAGTAGAATATGATAATATAGAATTTAGTGATATATTTGAAAAATACTATAGTTATAATGATTTTGAAGTTAAAATATCTCCAATTTTTAGTCATGGTATAGCATCGATTTCAAAAATTATACCAATTAGTTATATGAAAAAAATAAATACTGATGAATGTATTAAAATAAATGGTGAAAAATTAAATTATGATGTTGAAGAAATATATAATGAAATAGTTCTTTTAAATAATTTATCATTAGTAAAAAAAGCTGTTTTTGTTAGAACTAATGGAGATAAAAGTATAAGTGTTGATTATAAAAAAGCTAAAAAATTAGCAGAAAAACATAATTTACCTTTAATAGAAATAGATCTTAGTTTATATAGAGAAAAAAATAATTTAGATATTTTAACTAAAAAAGATGAAAAAAAGATATTAAGAAGATTTCTAGAAATAGTAAATGAAGATAAAGAAATATATAAATTATATCTTAAATATTCTAAAGTTTCTTTTGATAAAAAATGTTTAGATATGTATATGGATTTAAGAGATAAAGAATATTTAAATGAAGAAGAATTAAAAGAATATCTAATATCTTCTTTAGAAAAAGAAAAAAGTGATATAAAAGTTAAAAAACTAATATAAATATTAGTTTTTTCTTTTTCTAATTTTACTAAAGTAGTAGATAAATGTTATAATCTTCTTAGGAGTAATATATGAAATTAATATCTTGGAATACTAACGGAATAAGAGCTTGTCTTAATAAAGGATTTATGGACTTTTTTCAAGAGGTAGATGCTGATATTTTTGCAGTACAAGAAACAAAAATGCAAGAAGGTCAAATAGAAATTAAAACAGATGATTATTATCAATACTATGATTCAGCTATTAAAAAAGGTTATTCTGGGACTTTGGTATTTACTAAAGAAAAACCACTTAGTGTAAGAAAAGGTCTTGGAATAGAAGAACATGATCAAGAAGGTAGAGTAGTTACATTAGAGTTTGAAAAATTTTATTTTGTTAACGTTTATGTACCTAATTCAAAAGAAAAACTTTTAAGATTAGATTATAGAATGAAATGGGAAGATGATTTTAGAGATTATCTAACAAATTTAAAAAAAGAAAAAAGTGTTATAGTTTGTGGTGATTTAAATGTAGCACATAATGAAATAGATTTAAAAAATCCTGATACAAATCATTTTAGTGCAGGATTTAGTGATGAAGAAAGAAATAAATTCACTGAACTTTTAAATAGTGGATTTATTGATACATTTAGATATTTATATGAAGATAAAGTTAAATATTCATGGTGGAGTTTTAGAACTCAAGCAAGAGAAAGAAACGTAGGTTGGAGAATAGATTACTTTTTAGTAAGTGATGATTTAAAAGAACATATTAAAGAAGCAGATATTTTAAATGAAGTATATGGATCAGATCACTGTCCGGTACTATTGGAGTTAGATATATAATGAAAAAAATAGCAATATTTCAAGAAAATTTAACAGTAGGAGGTATACAAAAATCTCTTATAAATTTACTTAATAATTTAGATTATACAAAAGTATCAGTTGATTGTTATGTAGTTAATGATGTTAACTTTTATACTGAAGGAATATCTAAAAAGGTGAAATTAAAAAAATTATTACCACTTCCAAAATTTTGTAAATATTTACCATTCTTTTTTGTTAAATATTTTTATAATCCTAAAATATATGAAAAGTATGATGTTACTATCGATTTTTCATCATATTCTCAAGAAACAGCTATAGCAGCAATAAAAACTAAATCTGATAAAAAATATATAATGTGTCATGATCAAATGTTAGAGAGAATGAAAAATGAAATAAAATATAAATATTTAGTTTTTATGAATAAAGAAAAATATAAATATTTCGATAGTGTAATAGCAGTATCTAAAAATTCATTAAATGAATTTAATAAATATTTTAAGAAAAATGATACATATATTTTACCTAATATAGTTGATGATAAAGTTATTAAAGAATTAAAAACAGAAGTAGTTAATTTTAAAGTAGATAAAAAATATATTAATTTAGTATCTTTAGGTAGATTTACACATGCTAAAGGATATGATTTATTAATTGATACATTTAGTAAATTAAAAAGAAATGATATGAGACTTTATTTAATTGGATCTGGTGAAGATTTTAATAAAATAAGTTTACTTGTAAAAAAATATAATTTGGAAGATAAAGTGTTTTTACTAGGTAAGATAGCAAATCCATTTCCATATTTAATTCAAATGGATTTATATATAGGTATGTCTAGGTATGAAGGACAAGGTATGGCGTTTATTGAAGCTTATGCTTTAGGTCTTCCAGTTATTATTCCAAAACATTTGGAAAAAACACAAGACGTTGTTAAAGGTACTAAAGATATACTTAAAACTTTAGAAAAATTTGAAAGAGTTAGAAAAACTAGTAAGTCTTTAAATGATTATAATAAAGATATACTTGATAAATTTTATAAAATAATAGGAGAATAAGAATGGATGTTTCTATAATAATTCCACTTTATAATGCAGAAAAAACTATTGAAAGATGTCTTGATTCTATATTAAAACAAAAAACAAGTTTTAAATATGAAATAATAGTAGTAGATGATGGATCAAAAGATAATTCATTACAGAAACTAAAAGATTATAAAAGATTTATAAAACTTATAAAAGAAACTAATGGAGGACCAGGTAAAGCTAGAAATATTGGTATAAGAGAATCTAGTGCTAATTTTTTACTATTTGTAGATAGTGATGATTATGTAGCAGATAATTTTGTAGAAACATTTTTAACAGTTCAAAAAAACACTGATGCGGATATGGTTATATGTAATTTTATAAGAGATAATAATGGAATTTTAGTAAAAGAAAATAAGGGTAGTTATAAGGAATATACTAAAGATTTTAATGATATTTTAATGATGGAATTTCATTCTTGTAATAAACTTATAAGAAAGAGTATTGCACTTAATAATTTATATCCTGAAAATATGGTTTTTGAAGATGTAGTAGCAATTTCTAATATGATAGTAGAATGTAAAAAAATAGTTAAAATAGAAGATTATTTATACTATTATGTTACGACACCTTTTTCTATAACAAGAGAACTTAATGAAAAAAAGTTAGAAAATCATATCTTAGCATATAGTTTAATGAAAAATAAAATATTAAAACATGGATATAAAGAATTTTATGAATATATTGGTATAGAAATATATTTAATAGATGTATCTATTAAATATATTAAAATGAATAAATTAGAAAAAGCTAAAAAAATAAAAGAAGAATTTACTTCTTTAAATAAAGATTGGTATAGTAATAAATTTATTAAAACTATGTCTTTAAAAAAGAGAGCGTTTTTATATTTTGTTAAACGTAACTGGCTTTTTTTAATTAATTTGATTTTTAATAAAAGAGGAAGAGATAATGGTGAAATCTAAATTAAAGATAGCGGTATTTATTGAGGGAATAAATAAATATAAAAATATTTTAGAATTAGTTAATAGATTAGATAAAAATTTAATAGAAGTAGATGTCTATTCTTTAAAAGTATTTAATTCTAATTATTCTTTTAATTTATATTTTAGAAAACGTAAGTTATTATTTCATAAAATATATAAAACTTATGATGTAGTAGTTTGTCTTGGAACTGATAAAGATGTTATAAAATATGCTCTTAGTACTAAGACTAGTTTAAGAATATTATTTAATTATGAAGACAATAATAAAAAATATCCTAAGTTTGATAAAGTAGTAACAGATTATGAAAATTATACTTATGTTGATGAAAAACTATTTAAAAAGAATTTACCAACAGTAAAAGTATTTAATGATAATATTATTATCTCTTGTATGAATAAAGAAAAATTACTTGATTATACAAAAGATATTAATTATATATTTGAACTTAAAACTTTTGAAAATAAAGATTTATTTTCATATTTAGAAACTAATTATTATATATATTTTAAAGAAGGTGTAGAAGATTTAGATAATATGCTTAAATGTTATCTTTTGGGATCTGTTATATTTGAAGAAGATTATTCTAATATAATAGGTATAAAAACTCAGAAATTAAATGCTTTAAAAAGTTATAAAAGTAAAGCTAAAAAAGTTAATAATTTAATAAGTTATAATAAAAAAATAATGAATAATTTCTTAGATTTAATTAATTACAAGAATTATCATTAAAACTATAAAAGTTATCGTTATTTTTAATATCTATTATTTTAGTTGTATTAAAGATATTTTGAAGATCATGTTTATTAATCGAAGGATTAGCTAAAAATGTGAAATCGTAATAAATATCTTTTTTTAATTTAGAAAATAAATCTTCATTTACTTTTACTGTAGTTAAATTATAATTATTTTTTTGAATAATATTAATATTATAATTATCAAGTTTTTGAGTAACTTTTAATGTCTTTTTAAAAATACATTCTTTTTTCTGACAGAAAGATTTATCAAAAACACTTAATTTATCAGTTATTACATAATCTTTTTTTATTATTTTTTTATTATCATCGTAAGAACTGTTACAAGCCATAATTTTAATTTTTTCATATTCGTAAATTTTATATTTATATTTAACTACATTAGTAATACTTAAAGCGTTTTTAAGTAAACTATCAATAGAATTATTATTTAAATAATCTTGAAGTGTTAAAGAGTTTATTTTTAAATTATCAATATTAGCGGTATAAAATGTACTTGCTTGATGTTCTAAATATTTATTGATTATAATATCTGATTTATTAAATTTAAAATCTAAGTATTTTTTATTATTCTTAGTTTTATAATTTATTTTTTCAAAATTAAAATAAACATTAGATGATTCACTAAATTTTTCGTTTTGTTCTTTATATTCTCTTTTAACGATGTAAAATGGTCCGATAAAAATCTGTTTATTGTTTTTATTATTTACTATATTAATTGCAAAAATAGGAAAATTATCACTTTTAATTCTAAAGTAATCGATAGTAGCAAACGCTATAAATACTAAGATTATAATTATTAATAAATTTATTTTTTTCATTGCTTTCATATGATCATTATACAATATTTTTAAATTTTTTGATATAATAACACCAGGTGGTAGTATGAAAGTTAAATATGAATTAATAAAAAAAGATGAAAATGCAAGATATGGAATTTTACATACAAATCATGGAAGTTTTGAAACTCCTATGTTTATGCCGGTAGGTACACTTGCAACAGTTAAGACTATGTCTTTTGATGAAATAAAAGATACTAAAGCAGGTGTAATATTATCAAATACATATCATTTACATTTAAGACCAGGGGAAGATTTAATAGCTAAAGCTGGTGGACTTCATAGTTTTATGAATTGGGATGGTCCAATACTTACAGACTCAGGTGGTTTTCAAGTGTTTTCTTTAGCAAGACCAAAAGATATTAGTGAAGAAGGTGTTAAATTTAAAAGTCATTTAGATGGAAGAAACTTATTTTTAACTCCAGAGAAATCTATCGAAATACAAAATAAACTTGATTCTGATATCGCTATGGTACTAGATGAATGTCCTCCATATCCTTCAACTCATATGTATATGAAAAACTCTATAGAAAGAACTTTTAGATGGGCGAAAAGATGTTTAGATGCCCATAAAAATGAAAATCAAAGTTTATTTGGTATAGTTCAAGGTGGAGAATTTGCTGACCTTAGAAAACTTAGTGCTGAATATACTACATCTTTACCATTTGATGGTTTTGCAGTAGGTGGAGTTAGTGTTGGAGAAGGACAAAATACTAAGATAAAAATGGTGGAACTTGCAACTCCTTATTTACCTGAAGATAAAGTAAGATATTTAATGGGAGTAGGTGAACCAGTTGATATGCTTGAAGCAATTGATAGAGGAATAGATATATTCGATTGTGTTTTATCTACTAGAATTGCAAGACATGGTAATTTTTTTACAAGAAGTGGAAGAGTAAGTATTAAAAATGCAAGATTTAAAGAAGATTTTACTCCGTTAGAAGAAAATTGTGATTGTTATGCATGTAAACATCACACAAAAGCTTATATTAGACACTTACTTGTAGCAAATGAAATGTATGGTATGAGACTTTTATCTATACATAATACAAGGTTTTTAATAAAAATGATGGAAGAAGTAAGGGAAGCAATAAAGAACAATAATTTTAAAGATTACAAAAATAACTTTATTAAAAATTATAAAAAAAGTATAATTTAATTATATGAAGATATTAAAGAAAATAGATGTTGGTTTATTTATAATAATGATTTTACTTATAGCAATTGGTATTGTTATGATTTTTTCAGCAAGTAATGTTGCTGCTATAGTAAGATATAAACAAAGTCCTCTTGGTTATTTTATCAAACAATCAATTTGGGCACTTATAGCATTAATAGGATTTTTTATAATCCTTTTTATTGATAGTAAGCATTATAAAAAAATTGTATATCCAGTTCTTTTAATAACGATTGCAGCTTTGTTTTTTTTAGTAATTAAAGGTACATTTATTAATAAAACTAGAGGATGGTTATTACTTTTTAACGGTAAAATAGGCTTTCAACCTAGTGAATTATTTAAGTTAGTATATATACTACTTGCATCAATTTATTATGATCAATATAAAACTAAGTTAGATAATCCTAAATATTTGATATTTCCTATAGCTTGGGGTTTACTTGGTGCATTTTTAGTATTTGTTCAACCGGATTTTGGAACATCTGTCTTAATAGTTATGCTTATAATATTTTTATTTTTTATTAATCCTGTTTCTAAATCTATAAAAAAAGTAAGCTTTATTTTTATCTCTTTATTCTTAATTGTTGGTTTGTTATTATTTTCAAACATTTATAAGAATTTATCAAAAGAGAAACAAAATCGTATAAATACGAAAGGAGTTTGTACTCAAGAGAGATTTTATACAGATGGTAATCAATTGTGTAATAGTTTAATAGCTTTTAATAATGGTGGTCTATTTGGTAAAGGACTTGCCAATTCTAGTCAAAAATATCTATATTTACCAGAAAGTCATACAGACTTTATTTTCCCAGTAATAGTTGAGGAGTTAGGTATAGTAGGGGGAATAGCAATTATTATATTATTCATGGTTATGTTTTATAGAATTATTTTAATTGCTAAAAGTAGTTATCGTAATTTCCAAGCTTCTTATTCTTATGCAATAATGTTTTTGATGGCACTACATTTATTTATAAATATAGGAGGAGTATCTACATTCATTCCTCTTACGGGAATTCCGATTCCATTTTTAAGTTATGGAGGAACAAGTTTAATGTTTAATGTAATAGCACTTGGTTTTATTCAAAGAGCAAGAATAGAAACAAAAATGAAAAAAGAAAGATTTATAAAAAAAGAAAGTTAATATTATGATAGATATAAAAGAAATATTAGAAGAAGTAGAATTCAAAGAAATTAACGAATTATTAGAAAAATTTCAAAATGAAAGTGAATTAATAGAATTTGAAAATATCTTAAATGCATATAAATATAAAGTTTTATCTGATCAAAAGAAAGAAAAAGAAATAAAAAATAAACTTCTAAGATATGTAGATGGTTTAAAAATTTTAGAAGATAAAATGGAAGATAAAAAATTTAAATTTTCTTTATTAAAAAATGGTGAATTTGATAATTTAAAAAAATATTATAAAGAAAATAAAAAAATAGATATGTCTTTATCTTACGATAAGATAGATGAAACTATAAAAAAATTTGATGCAAAAGATAAAGAACAAATATACTTAGATTTAATTAATATAAGAAAAAACGAAAGTGAAAAAATTCCTTTTACTTTTACTTTAGAATATTCTATATTACCTAATTTTATAAAGTCTTCCTTAGTTAATTTAGTAGATTTAAGTATAGATAGTATAGTAGAAGAAGAAATATTTTATATATTAAAATTTAAAAAAGATTTAAATTTTGAGGACTTTGAAGAAGTATTAGAAGATATTAATATTTATCAAAAAGATTTAATATTATCAAAAGTTATTGATTTATATAGTATAAATAAATTAAATAAATATGAAAAAATAAAAAAACATGGACTTAAAAATCTTGAAGATATATTTTTCTTTCCTAGTTTTGCAAAAGAAGATGAAGAAAAATTATATAAAGAAATGTTAAAAAAGGAAGTTGAACTTGGAAGAGATTTTGTTACTTATTTAGATGAACTATATAAAATAGGATTCTTATATTATGAAAAAAATCATTCTACTAGAAACATAAAAAATCTAGAAGATGTATATGGAAATATATTGAAATCTAAAAAAGAAGTTAATAAATTAAAAATGAATATATTAGATAAATTAAAAGATGAAAAATTTATAAATATAAGTAGTAATATAAAAGTATTAAGAGATGATATAATAAATATATTTAAAAGAAATAATAAAGATGATATTTTACTTATAGATAAATTTATATCAGAAAATACTAAAGATGAAGAAATATTAGAAGAGGAAAAAATAGAGCTTATGAAAACTAAAATTTATCTTGATGAAATAGATAAAGTTTACAACTCTAAGAATAAAGAAACAAAAATAGTTAGGTAGTTAACTATTTTTATTTTAAATTATAGTATTTTATATTATAATTAAGATAATAATAGAGGTATATATGGATTTTAAGAAGATGGTGGGATTAGTTAAAGAAAGTATTGATCCTAAAATAATAAGAATGTTTATTGTTTTAATTGCAATGTTTTTATTAATCATTATTTTACTTTTACTTAATACTACTACTAAAGTAAAAACTACTGCTAATACTTTAGAAGCTTTAGAAAAAAATTTAAAAAATGCAGCAGTTAGATATTTTAATAAAAATAAAGATAAGTTACCTCTAATATCAGGTGAGTATAAAACTATAACTAGCGATGAACTTATAAGTGGAGGATATTTAAAATCTTTAACCGTTTCTAAATTAAATAAAACATGTAAGGGAAATGTTAAAGTATATCAACAATCTAAAAACATGTATCAATATATTACTTATATAGATTGTGGTGATATTAATTATTCTTCTAAGACTCTTGGAAAAGAAGTTATGAAACAAAATATAGAGACTTCAAATACAAAAGATGGATTATATAATATGTCATCTATTTCAAAAGCTTCTTCATCAAAAACTACTTTGACATCAGGTTATATATTTAGAGGAGAAGATCCAAATAATTATGTTAAAATTCATTCTACATTATATAGAATTATAAAAATAGATATGGAAGGGGATCTTTTAATAACACCAAATACTTATGGAATACTTTCTTCATACGATGATAGATATAATAGTTTTACATCAAAAACAAGTGGTAAAAATGATTATACGAGAAGTTTACTTAAGAAAAATTTAGAAGATAATTTAGAAAGAAATAAAGCTAATTCACCACTTCTTTATGTTAATTTAGTAGAGAAAAATTTCTGTGTTGGACAAAGAATGCCTAGAGATGTTGGAAAAGATGGAAAATATGAATGTAAGACTATAGATAATAATAAAGTAGCTGCTTTAGCAGCATATGAATATATGGCAGCATCTTTAGATAAAAATTGTCTTATGACTACATCTGTTGAATGTCAAAATTATAATTTTTTATCTAAACATAATACTTGGTTATCTACACCATCAGTAAAAGCTAGTAATTTAGCATTTTATGCATCTAAAACAATTAAAGAAGAAGAGTGTAATAGAATGATGAATGTTTTACCTGTTTATGCTATATCAAAAAATACAGTTATTAGTGGTGGAAGTGGGTCAAAACTAGATCCTTATGTGGTAAAATAAAATAGTTATGATATAATAAATAACTTTAAAGGAGATAAATATGAATTGTAATGCAATATTTACTGAAGAAGCTTGGAAAATGTTAAATGATGGTATTAATTTAGTTAAACTTGTAATACCTATTATTCTTATTGTTTTAATATCTTTAGATGTTATAACAGCAGTAACTAGTTCAAAAGAAGAAAACATGACTAAGTCAGTCTTTGTTAATTCAAAAAATAGAATTATAGCAGCTGCACTTGTTTTTTTACTTCCTACAATTTTACAACTTATATTAAATTTACCTCCAGTTAAGACAAATTTAAATTTAGTTGATGATCCACTTTGTGGAGTTACTGATAATAGTCGTAAGACTACAAATTAAGGTGATATATGGATAAAAATATAATAATCGATGCCTTTAGATGGATAGTTGGTAGTATAGATTATTTCATTTATTCTATTATTGAGTTTATTACTCAAGGAATATTTGATTTATCTTCTCTAAGGGTACATATAGGAATAATAGATTCTTTTAGAAATAGGATATATGCTATTTTAGGAGTTATAATGCTTTTTAAATTAACTATATCGTTTTTTCAGTTAATGTTTGATCCCGAAAAGCTTTTAGATAGTAAAAAAGGAATAAAAAAGATTTTTGCAAATGTATTTATAGTTATAGTAGTTATTATGTTACTTCCAACAACATTTAATGTACTTTATAGAGCACAAAAGGTTTTTTTACCAGTTTTACCTAGAATTTTATTTGCAGAAGAAAAGACGACAAATAATGTAGATGAAACTGTTAAGAAAAATTCTTCTCAAATGTCAATTATACTTTTAAAATCCTTCTTTACTCCAAGAAGAGATGCTAATAATAACTATGCTAGTATCGATGGATCAAAAGAAATAGAGAGTTTAAAAGAATTTAGTGAAAAAATAAATGAAAGTGATAATAGTGGATTTTTAGGATTTGGATCACATTATAGATATGAATATAAGTGGCCTTTATCTACAATAGTAGGTGCAGTAGCGGTATTTTTACTTTTTTCAATTACTTTAAAAGTAGCTATTAGGGTATTTAAGATGATTATTTTAGAAATGATTGCGCCAATACCAGTTATTTCTTTACTTGATACATCTGATAAAAAAGACAATGCTTTTTCTACTTGGTTACAAACTTTAATTTCTACATTTTTAGATATATTTTTGTCACTTGGAACAATTTATATAGTTTTATATTTTATAAATGCATTATCTACGGATAAATTATTTATAGATTATGGTGCAGCTGAGGGATTAAAAGAAGATCCTATGAGGCTTATGTATCTAAAAGTTATTTTAATACTTGGACTTTTAAAATTTGCTAAAGATTTACCTTCGTTTATTAAGGGAGTTATTGGAATTAAAGATAACGATAAAGATTTAGCAGCAACTATTGGTGGAGTTGTTGGAGGAGTTACAGGTACTGCACTTGGAGCAGTAGGAGGACTTGTTGGTGGAAGAAGTCTTACAGGAGCACTTAGTGGAGCTGTAGCAGGAGCAAGAACAGGTTATGCAAATGGTCAAAAAGGTGGTTCTACGATGGCTGAAACATATAGAGCTGGAGGAACTTTAGCAACTCAAATTAGAACTGGAAATAAAGATGCTAAGATGAGAAGTATTGCTGATCTTATACAAGATAAAGCATCTGGTCTTCAAAAAGCTGGAATTGATAGAAAATATAATGCTACACAGTGGCATTTAGAACAAGCTAAGAAGAATATGAAAAATGCTCAAGTTGAAATGATAGCAGCTCAAACTAATCAAGCACAAGCTAAAATGAATTACGATGAATTACTTACAGCTCATCCAAATGATGTTGTAGGTATAGGAATGGCAAGAGCAGAACTTGATAGAACAAGTACAATTACTGATAAAAAATCAGAAGAATATGAAAATGCTAAAAAGAATTACGAAGAAATTAGTGCTTATATTGGAAAAAAAGATTCATTTGTTGACAAATATCGTAGTACTAAATCAAGTGGTGATAAAGCTACTCTAGGAGATAGAGCAAGATCAGTTATTAATAATACGACAGTAGAAAGTGAAAGAGATAAAAGAATTGCTAAAAACGATATTAAGATGCAAAAATTAACAGATAATAATTTAGATAATGATAGAGGATTTGATCCTAATAAGAGATAAAAAGGAGGGTGCTAGTGAATAATAATTTTTTAATACCAGCTAATACCAAAAGGGGTAATTTAATTTTTGGATATTTTAGACCAATAGATTTAGGTATTTTTGCAACTGGTATAGTTACAACTGTACTTTTAATGCTTATATTTTCAAAAGCGGCAAGTAATTTGTTTTATACTATACTTATGTTACTTCCATTACTTATAAGTGGATTATTAGTTTTTCCACTACCAACTCATTATCATAATGGACTGGTATTTTTGGAAAGTATGTACAGATATTATAGTGAAACACAAATTTATTATTGGAGAGGATGGTGTAGTAATGTCAAGCCAAAGAAATAGAGTTACCGAAAATTGGTTACCAGTTAAAAATATAACTGATGGAATGATTATTTTAAATAATAATGAAAAAGTATCGGGGGTTAAAATAATACCAAGAAATATCTTTATATTAAGTGAAGAAGAACAAACTATGGTTATATCTAATTTAAAACAAGTATATAATCAAATAGATTATGAGTTTTGGTTAGTAGTAGCAGATAGACCAGTAGATATATCAGTATATATGTCTAGACTTCAAGTAATGTATAATCAAACAGCATCAGTTGCTATTAGAAAACTTATTATGGAAGATATACAAAAAGCTAATGGATTTATAAATAATTCTGTAGTAGATACAGAATACTACATCTTATTTAAAGAAAGAAATCCAGAAAACATTCAAAAGAAGATAAGACATTTAATAAACTCGTTATCTAGTTGTGGACTTGCTACTACACAAGTAACTAATGAAGATTTAAGAGTAGTGTTAGATAATTTCTTAAATGGTGGAAAAACAACAGAATTTAGGACGGTGGTATCATTATGAGTACAAGATTAAGAGCAGAACTTGCACCTAAGGGATTACAATTTTATCCAAGTGATTTCTTTATAAGTGATAAATATGCAACTATACTTACAGTAATATCTTTTCCTAATTTTATTTCCCCAGGTTATTTATCGACACTTACAACTATGTCTGGAATAAAAATAGTAGTTAAACATATTCCTGTACCATTTCTATCTATTAGAAAAATGCTTAATAAGCAAATAGCAGAGTTAAAAAATCTATATCAAAATGAAAAAGATAAAACTACTCAAGAAAGAATAAGACTTGATTTTGAATCTCTTGAATATTTTGTTAATATGCTTGCTAGTTCAAATGCTAGAATATTTGATTTTCAAATGCATATAATGATTACTGCAGATACTAAGGAAGAACTTGAACTTAAAAAAGTTCAAGTTAAGAACTACTTAGAAGCAATGGAAATGAAAGCAGTATCTATTAGATTCGAGCAAGAAAGAGTGTTTAAATCAATGTTACCGTTATTTCCAGCATCTTCTATAGAAGAAAGAGTAGGAACACCGATTCCTTCAGTAACGATTGCAGCAATGTATCCGTTTATCTTTGATAGTATTAAAGATCCAGGAGATTCATGTTTACTTGGAGTAGATTTTTCTGGAGGAGTTATTTTATTTAATCAATTCTTATATAAATTAAGAAAAGAAAATAATAGAAATAATGCTAATATGATTATGTTAGGTACTACTGGTTCTGGTAAATCTACAGCAGCCAAGTTATTACTTAGAACACATATTAGAAATTCTTGTCAAATAGTTGCAATTGATCCTGAAAATGAACTTAAAGAAATGACTAAGTTATATGGTGGAGATACGATTGACTTAGGTAAAGGTGGAGAATTTGGAATGATTAATCCACTTCAAATAGTAATTGATTATGATGAAGAAGATATGAAGGATAGTACTTCTTTAGGAAATTCTATATTAACTGGAACAATACAATTCTTAAAAGCATTTATGAAGTATTATGATCCATCTATGGAAGATGATACGTTAACACTATTTTCTGAAGTAGTACAAGATACATATAGAAGATTTGGAATAGATTTTAATACTACAAATTTCTATAACTATACAGCAAATGATTATCCAACATTCTCAGATGTATATACAACTATAAAAGGTAGAATGATGGCTATGACAGATCATACTCACGAAAGAGATATGATGGAAAAACTTGAACTTAAAATAAGACCTTTAGTTAATGAACTTAGATATTATTTTGATGGTAAGACGACAATTGCACATAATTCTGACTTTATTACATTTAATATTAAAGAGTTAATGAATGCTGAAAACAATGTTAAAAATGCATTATTCTTCAATGTTTTAAAATATGCATGGGGATTATGTTTAAATAGAAATAGAGATACTATTTTAATGGTTGATGAAGCTCACGTATTACTAAGTGAAAAGAATAATTTAGGAGCAGCATTCCTTGCTCAAGTTCAACGTCGTGCAAGAAAATATTCAACAGGAACTATAATTATTACACAACAACCAAGTGATTTTGCAGATCCTAATTTAATAACACAAGGTAAAGCAATATTTGATAATGCATCTTATTATTTAATAATGGGTCTTAAGAAACAAGCAGCAGAAGATTTAGCTAAACTTATCGATTTAAATGATAATGAAAAAGAAAGTATTAAGACTTATTCTCAAGGGGAAGCGTTATTTGTTTGTGGTAATAGAAGAATGAGAATAAACGTTATAGCAACACCAGAAGAGTTATCTTCGTTTGGATCTGGTGGAGGACTATAGTTATAGTTAAAGGAGGGTAGTTATGGATGAGAAATTAAAAAAAAGAGTAAATAGCTACTCTTCTTTTTCTAAATCATCTAATATAGATAAAGAAAAATTACAAAGAAAAGTTACTATGCCAACTAGTAGTAACTTAATAGAAAAATATGGTATAAAAGATGAAGAAGAAAAGGACTTAGAAGAAAAAGAGTTAGAAGAGGAGAAAAATTTATCTAAATCTACTTATACATATCCAACAGGATATAATATAAGTAATTTGAAAAATAAAATAGATAAAGCTAAAACAGCAGTAAATGTAGTAAGTACTTTAGCTAAGTTTAAACTTTTTGTACCTATTTTAATTGCTATTTTATTATTATTTTTTATACCTTTATTAATTGTTTTAATTGGTAGTGCTTCTAATATTAAGATAGATTCTAATAATACAGAAATATCTACTACTAATAAAATATATACTATCGTTGATAATGTAGTAAATAAATATAAAAAAGACTATAATGTAGATGTAGATAAATATCTACTTCTTGCAGTACTTCTTCTAGATAAAGATCCCTCTTTTTATAGTAATAATCCTTCAGATAGTATAGAAAATAAACAAATAAATGAAGTATTAAATGAAAAGTATGCTAATATACTTGCTTCTTTTCAACTTGAAAGAAGTACAAAATGTTCTTTGTTTAGTAATAATAAAAGACAAATAGCAGGAAATGATGAAAATAAATCTAATAATATAGATGAAATTATAAAAAATGAAAGAAACTTTAATTGTAGTTTAAATGTTGATATAGTTAAATATAATATAGATACCAAAAAAGGTGATTTATTGAATAATAACAGTGGATCTATATTTTATTGGAATATGATAGATTCAATATTTTTAGAAGAATATTATAAAGATAAGTTTAAAGATTCGACAAATAAAGAAAAAACAAAAGATGAACTTTTGACTCATATATATAAATATAGAGATAATTTAGAACTTTATGATAAAGATAAGAAAAAGGAGAATGGTTAATGAAATTAAAATTTAAGGCAGAAGAAAAAGATATAATGAAATTTTTAATCTTTTCTTTATTTTTGTTTTTAATTGTTTCAATAGGAGTTGGAAATATTCATTCACTAGCAAGTGAAAATATGTTAATAGGTATAAATCCATTTCCTGGTATGTTACCTCCACTTTTATTTACGACATTAACTATTACTTTTATAGTTATAATTGCAACATTTGTAATGGTGGAAAAGACTTTTTTTGAAAGAGAAAAAGGTTTTGGTTTTGAAATAGGAGCTAAACAAACTTCTGGATATTCTAAATGGGTAAAAGAAAATGACTTTAAACAAGCTTTAAAAAGAGTTGATCCAAAAGCAAGAGATGCAGATGTAGCGGGTATTCCTCTTATTATGAATAAAGATGAATGTTATGTAGATAATACTAATTTTCATAACTTAGTAATTGGTACTACAGGAAGTGGTAAGACTGAATGTGTAATATTACCTATGGTAAAACTTCTTGCTAAAAAAAGAGAATCTATGATAATTACTGACCCTAAAGGGGAAATATATGAAAAGACAGGAAGATTACTTAAAGCAAGGGGATATAATATAATTGTATTAAACTTTAGAAATCCTCAAAGAGGTAATTGTTGGAATCCACTTGATCTTCCATATGAACTATATAAAAGTGGTAATAAAGATAAAGCAACTGAGCTAGTAGATGACTTAGCAGCTAATATGTTACATGAAGAAAAAACAGATGATGCTTTTTGGGGAAATACAGCAGGAGACTATTTTGCTGGTCTTGTAGAAAGTTTATTTGAAGATGGAAAACCTGGTGAAATAAATATTAATTCTGTAGCATATATGGATTCAGTTGGTGAAGAAAAAGTTGAAGGGGTTCAAGCTTTAAAAGAGTATATGAACTCTAAAGATAAAACATCTAGTATTTATGGAAACTTATCTGGAACAGTTAATGCTCCAAGTGAAACTAAAGGTAGTATAGTTTCTATGTTTAAACAAAAATTAAAAATATTTACTACTAGAGAAAATTTAAGTGAAATGTTATCTCGTAGTGATTTTAATATGGGTGATATCGGAAGAAAACCAACTGCTGTATTTATAATAGTTCACGATGAAAAAAATACATATCATGCTTTGACTACAATATTTGTAAAACAATGTTATGAAAAATTAATAGATGTAGCATTTGAAAATGGGGGACAACTTCCAGTTAGAACTAACTTTTTATTAGATGAGTTTGCTAATATGCCACAATTAAAAGATGTTACTAGTATGATTACTGCAGCAAGAAGTAGACAAATAAGACTTACTTTTATTATTCAAAACTTTGCTCAATTAAATCAAGTTTATGGAAAAGAAATAGCAGAAACTATTAAAGGTAACTGTGGTAACTTAGTTTATTTACTTACAACCGAACTACAAGCATTAGAAGAAATATCTAAGATGTGTGGAGAAGTAAAAAGTAAAAAAGATGATAAGACAGCATCAACTCCTTTAGTTACAGTAAGTGATTTACAAAAGTTAAAAGAATTTGATGTTATAGTTAAAAGACATAGATTTGATGCTTTTAAAACATCTTTAACACCTAATTTTAAAATGGACTGGGGAAGAACATTTGAATTAATGGATTATCCGATACACGAAAAGAAAGAATTAAAAGTATTTGATTTAAAAGCTTATGTAAAAAACTTAAGAGAATCAAAAAGAGAAAATATTACAAATTCATTATTTCAAGAGAGTGAATTTAAAAAACCAAGTTTTTTTGAAAAAGAAAACAATTATAATAATTTCTTAAAAGATTTTGATGTAGCAAAAGAATTAGCTAAATTAGAACAAGAAGATAGATTAAAGTCAAATGTTGAAGAAAAGAAAAAGGAACTTGATGAAGTTGATTCAATGATTTCTAAAATAGAAGAAGAAATAGAATTGTTAGAATTAGAAGAAAAGAAGAAAAATATGCTTAAACCAGATATCAAATTAGAAAAAATAGAAGTTCCTTTAAATGTTTCTAATAATATAGAAAATTCTATAGATGCTAAGAAGATAGAAAAAGAAGTAAATGAGGTTTTAAGTAATGAAGAAGACGATTTCTTTGATGATTTTTTCGATAATTAAAAAGAGTTTAATATTCTTTTTAATTTTTCCTTTAATAGTGTTTGCTAATACTAAAGAAAAAGTAAAATTTGCAAAATGTGTAGATGGTGATACTGCTAAATTTGAAAGAAATAATAAAGTATTTACATTAAGATTTTTAGCAGTAAATACACCTGAAACTAAAAGTCCTAAAAAGGGTGTAGAGTTTTACGGAAAAGAAGCAAGTAAATATACTTGTGATAGATTAGAAAAAGCTAAAACTATTGAAATAGAATATGATAAAAATAGTGATAAAAGTGATAGATATGGTAGAAAACTAGGATGGGTTTTTTTAGATGATAAACTACTTCAAAAAGATTTAGTAGAAAACGGATATGCAAAAGTAGAATATGTTTATGGTAAATATAAATATCTAGATGAATTAAAAGAATTAGAAACTATTGCTAAAAAAGAAAAAATAGGTCTATGGCAAAAAGAAACTACTAGCGATAAAAAGACTAATAATAAAAATATTTTAGATTCTATAATAAAAACATTAGAAGAAGTAGCTAAATTACTATCACAAATATCTAAATTATTTAATTTTAGATAAAGAGGACGAATAATGATAAAAAAAGCATTTTATACTGCAATTATATTATCTTTATTATTTTTAATTATTCAATACTTAATAGGTATATTTTATAATCATCACGATATAAGATATGAAATGATTAAAAATAGTGAGAAGATTAAAATAAATGAAATATATGAAAAAACTAAGGAAGATGATTTTTATTCTATTAACCTAGAATATAGAAATAAAGTATTTAATTATGATATAAGTAATTTTTTTAATCATCAAAAGAAAATAGTACAAGATATTGAAATAAAAGAAAAAGATAATGTTATTTGTGTAATGTTAAAATTTTTAAAACAAGTTAAATATAATTATGTAAGATGTTATCAAAATCATGAACAAGTAGATCAAGTATTAGTAAATAACATAATAAATATTAAATCTTTTAATAATTATGTAGATAGTGAACTTTATAATAAAAGTGATGTAGTAGATGAAAAAAATAATTTTTATTATAAAAATATAGAAGATAATGAATTTATTTATATATATAAATATCACTATATAGCAGAATTATCTACTAAAGGATATAAGAAAAATTATTTTACTACAAATAATAAAGATATTTATTATAATGAACTTTCATATATGATAAATAATTATTTAATATTTCCTCAATATACTGAAGATGATTTAATAGATGGATTTAAAATAATAGATGTTAGAAAAAATACCCATAGTTATTTTAATTTTGATTATCCATCATCAAAGACTTTATATGTACAGGGAATAGTAGATAACAAACTATATTTAGTAAATAGAACAGATGATACACAGTATGTTATAGATCCATATAGATCTGTAATGGAGAAAATGGATGCTAAATATTTTGATGGAAAAAATTGGATTGATAAAAATATTAATGATTTTATAACAAATAAGGTGCTATTTCCTGTGAGAAAATATAAAGCATTAAATAAATATGATTATATTAAGGTTTATCAAAATGCAAGAAATTATTATTTTATAACTAAAGATTGGAAGTTTTACCAAGTAAGTAAAAAAGATATAAATAATAAAATACTTTTATATAGTGATCAAGATATAAAAGATGCAGTTATAAGTAATGGAAGTATTTATTTTATTAAAAATGATATAGTTTATAAGAAAAATAGATATGGTATTAAAGAAGTAATAAAGAATAATGAATTTATTTATAATTTTAAAAATATAGTAAATGCTTATTATAAAGAAGAAATGTAAGATATGAAAAAAGAAGATATTAAGATAGAAAAATTATTAGATATTGATGAAACTATAGCAAAGTCTTTATTTGAAAAATATGTATATCCTTTTGAAGTATTAAAAGATATATCTAGTTTTATAATAGAGTTAGGTTCTAGGTTAGGTGAAGAATATAATAAGATAAACGATGATATATGGATTCATAAATCAGTTAATATAACAAGTACAGTTACATTAAATGGACCTCTTATTATTTGTGAAAATGCTGATATAAGACCTGGAGCATTCTTTAGAGGAAATGTTATAATTGGTAAAAATGTAGTAGCGGGGAATTCTTGTGAATTTAAAAACTCTATAATATTTAATGATGCACAAATACCGCATTTTAGTTATGTAGGAGATTCTATAATAGGATATAAAGCTCATTTAGGAGCTTCTAGTATAACATCTAATTTAAAAAGTGATAAAACAAATGTAGTACTTCATTTAGAAGATGAAGAATATAATACGAACTTAAGAAAATTAGGTGCTATAGTAGGAGATTTTGTAGAAGTAGGATGTGGAGCAATATTAAATCCAGGTACTATTATAGGAAGAAATACTAATATTTATCCTTTATCTAGTGTAAGAGGATGTATAGATAGTAATTCTATTTATAAAAATAAAGATAATATAGTTAAGAAGAAAACACATTAATAATGTGTTTTTATATTTTAAAAATTACAGTAAAGTAATAATGAAAACAATTAGATAAATAGTATTATTAAAATCTTTATGATATATTATCATAAGAAGGTAGAGATTATGGAAAATAAAAAAAAGTTTTTAATTATATTAATAGCATTTTTTAGTTTTATTACATTAACAATGTCGATAATATTTTTATTTATTAAAAAAGATATAAAAAAACATAATAAAGGAAATAATAATATTACTATAAATGAAAAAAATGAAAATCGTGAAAATAAAACAAAAAATACTAATGAAAATAATAAAGAAGTAAAAGAAGAAACACCAAAAGAAGAGGAAAATAAAACTACTTCTTCAGAACAAAGAGAAATAAAAGAAGAAAATCAAGTTAAAGAAACTAATAAAAAAACAAAAGAAATAACAAATAATAAAAAAGAACTTGATAAACCAAAAACAAATATTGAAGGAAAGAAAGCTAATAAACCAGTAGAACAACCAAAACCAAGTACTGGAACAACAACTCCACCAGTTAATAAACCAAGTACTGGAACAACAACTCCACCAACACCTAAGCCAGTTGAAAAAACTCAAAAACAATTAAATGATGAAAAAATAGCAGATATGACTTCTAGATATGGAGTTAAATTTACTGTAAGAGATCAAAGTAGAACAAGGGTAGGAAGAGGAAATGGTACTGCAATATACGATGAAGAAAAATTAAAAACAGTATTAAATTCAGTAAATTATAGTTTATCTTTATATCCAGCAGGATTCTTTAAAGAATTTAATGCTAATGGTATGTCTCTTACTCTTAATCTTTTGGATAAAATTGATAATGGATTACATGGTTTAAGTGATAGTGAATTTTTAAGTAATGTAGTTATAAGTGTAGCAACAAGTAGTTATTTATTTGAAGAAACTCTACATCATGAAATATTACATTATATTGATAATTATATTGAAACTAAAATGTATCCTAATACACCAGAAACAGAATATGTAACTTGTAATCCAGCTGGATTTGCTTATGGAAATCCTAATTCATCACTAAGTTTTAAATATACTAATGCTCAAACAGCATATTTTATTGCAGATTATGGGCAAATTAATTATAAAGAAGATAGAGCAACACTCTTTCCAAGACTTATGAGACCATCTATAAGTGCTGGTAATGAATTTTTAAAATATTCAAATAGTCCTCTTAGTTGTAAAGCTAGAATTCTAATAAGACAAATAGATCAAGCATTTAATACAGTTACTAGTTCTAAATCAATAGCGTGGAATAGATTTGTAAATTAAATAAAAGAAAACACATTAGTTAAACTAATGTGTTTTTAAATGTTACATAGTAAATGAATCCCATTGGATTCGTCTTACAAACGATTACAATAAATTTTTATTTGAACTTGTAACATAATATCTTATGAATATCAAACAGTAATTCCTAAATATAAAGGGTTGTATTATATAATAGCTTTATAAAACAAATAAAAAAACGGAGGGAAAAATGATAAAAAAAGTAACAATAAAAAATAATGTAATTATAGTTAATAAACACCACGAAAGAGGTTATGACAATAAACCAGGTGTAATAATTATAGAAAAAGAAAACGGAGAAAAATATATTCTTAATCTTGAAAATGACGCCGATATATCTAAATGTGACTATATCGACGTGATAGATACCGAAAAAACAGAGGAAAAAATTTTGTTTAGTAATCTTATACTTGACAATGAAAAATTAAAAAAAATAGGTGGTATAGATGACAGAAAGTAAAAAAAATAATACTAATTTTTAGGAAAGTTCCTATATAGTTTGAGAGTAATGTAATATCTTATGAATATCAAATAAAAAAAGACCCTTTATGAGCAATTGCCCAAAAAAGATCTCAGATGTAATTATAATATAAATATACACTCTATAATAAACTTTTAATTATATACTTAGTTTATTCTTAAAAGTGCTATAATATATCTGATTTAAATACTTATTTTATTAGTAAAAGAATGAAGGTGAAAACTATGGCTAAAAAAGATACTAAATTTCAAGTTAAATTTATGTCTTTTATGTTTAGAGGAAAAGAAATATTTAAACCATTAAATACTGGTTTTATCGATGAAAGAGTTAGTACTATTAGAGAGTATGTTGCTAATATATTTTTTTATACAAAAGATGGATATACCATTATGATTGATGCTGGATATAACTATGATAGACTTAAAGAAAAGATGAGTTGGCTTAATATTAATCCTAAAAATATAAAAGAAATATTAATAACTCATCAAGATACTGATCATGTTGGAGCTCTTGAAAAAGATAGTGATAACTTATTTAAAGATGCAACAATATATATTGGAAAAGTTGAAAATGAGTATTTAGAAGGAAAAAGAAAAAGAAAAGTATTTTTTGGT
Source organism: uncultured Eubacteriales bacterium (assembly GCA_963536495.1). Classification (GTDB taxonomy): domain Bacteria; phylum Bacillota_I; class Bacilli_A; order RF39; family UBA660; genus CAJPPJ01. Next base: position 4,151 of record CAUTAF010000011.1, on the reverse strand, counting down.
CTATCTAAGTTACCTCGAGTTATTATTGATAATAAAAAAGTTTTAATAGATGATAATGAAGTGTTTTATATTGGTTCTATTAAAATAGAAGCTTTTTTAGTGCCAGGACATTCAATAGGACATCTTGTATATTTAATAGATGATAGTTATTTATTTACTGGAGATACTATTTGGTTTGGAAAAGATGGTGGTTATGCATTTTTAAATATTCTTGCAGAAGATTCTAAGTTACAAATAAAATCTTTAAAAAGATTAGAAAAAATCTTAAGAGAAAGAAAGCTTAATTTAAAAATTATAACAGGTCATACTGGAATAAGTGATGATATAGATTTTGCTTTTAAACATACTGATGAAGTATGTAATGCATTACGAAGAAAAAGAAAAGTCCCTGACAAAGAAGCCCCATATGATGCTTTTGACGAAAGTTTAGATATAAAAGAAAATATAAATAAAACTTTTCTTTATAAAAGTTGACTTATATAATTTTTATATTAATATAAAAGTATAAATAACTTTTGTATATAGTGGGGGACTTTATATTATGATGGATGAATATGAAAGACGAAGAGAAAAACAAATAAAGAAAGAAATGTATTACTTATCAGAAAAAATAAAAGAATTAAAAAATAAAATGGTATATTTAAGAGATGAATTACTTGAACTTGGTGATAATAAAGATAAAGAAATAGAACATAGTAAGATAAAAAGAAAAACATATAAGAGATATAAAAATAAAAAAATAGAAGATGAAGCTATATAAATATTGACTTATATGTTTTTGATAGTATTATATTGATTACGGGGGATTTTTATTATGATGGATAAAGAAGAAAAAAGAAGAGAAAAAGCTACTATGAAAGGTCTTTATTGTATTAATGGAAGAATTAAAGAACAAAAAGAAAAAGTAGCAAAATTAAGAATAGAATTAGAAAAGATAGAAAAAGTAAAACAAAAGAAAAGATAATAAAAGAACATTTTTATAAATGTTCTTTTATTTTAATCCTACTTCTGTTTTTACATATAATTTAGAATCTACAAAAGTTAATATAACATTTGATCCATATTCTCCATTACCGTTACATCCATATTCTAAAGTTTTTAATTCATCATCGTTAATGTTATCTTCAGTATTATCTATTTCTGGTGTTATATTTTCACATTTACCACCAAGAATTTCCCATACTTTATCTATATGCATATCAGTTTTAAGTTTATTATATGTTTTTAAACTTACTATAACTTTGTTATTTTTATAAATTAATTCCTTTTCTTTTTTCTTATTACAAGATGTAAGTGTAAAAACTGTTATTAAAGATATAATTAGTAAAAATTTTTTCATATTTTCCTCCTAATTATATATTAACATTTTAAAAATAAAAAAAGAAATTATTTTACTAATTTCTTTAATTTATTAATTGGTGCGGGTGACAGGACTTGAACCTGCACTCCGAAGAACTAGATCCTAAGTCTAGCGCGTCTGCCAATTCCGCCACACCCGCATGCATAATTTATTAAAAATAAAATGGTGGACCCTATAGGACTCGAACCTATGACCGCCCGGTTATGAGCCGGATGCTCTAACCAACTGAGCTAAGGGTCCATCACAATTAAAATAATATCATAAGATAAAAATAACTTCAATAAAAAGTTAACAATTCTTGAAAAAAAAATAAATTATGTTATAATTATAAATGTTTGAAGCCTCTTACTTCAAACCGCATTGAAAAGGTTTTAAGCATATGCACCTTAAAAGCGAGTCTTAAGATAGGGAGGAAATATAATGAATGCTGTAATAAGAACAGGTGGAAAAGAATACTACGTAAAAGAAAACGACGTGATTTATGTTGAAAAACTTAATGTAGAACCAGGTCAAAAAGTTACTTTTGATGAAGTATTAATGCTTGATAGCGAAGTTGGAAGTCCTTATGTTAAAGGAGCTAAAGTAGAAGCTAAAGTTGAAAAACATGGTAAAGGTAAGAAAATAAGAATCTTTACATATGTTACAAAACAAAGATCTACTAGAAAGACTCAAGGACATAGACAACCATATACTAAATTAGTAATTGAAAAAATCAGTAAATAAAATGGTTCGAGTAAAAATATTAAAAAAAGAAAAAAAGATATCTAAAATTACTTTTGTTGGTCATAGTATGTATGATGTTATTGGTAAAGATATCGTTTGTAGTTCAATATCAAGTATTATGATTACTACAATAAATGGAATAGAATTGTTATCTAAAGGTGATGTAAAAGAAAAGTTATCTAAAGATAAAGTAGAAATTAATGTTATTAATAATAATAACATAGTTGATACATTACTTTTAAATATGATTACATTACTAAGAGATTTAGAAGAACAATATCCAAAAAACTTAAAAATAGAGGAGGAAATATGTTAAAATTAAACATCCAATTATTTGCTCATCATAAAGGTGGAGGTTCAACTTCAAATGGTAGAGATTCAGCTGGTCAAAGACTTGGAGCAAAAGTAGCAGATGGACAATTTGCTAAAGCTGGTTCTATTATTTATAGACAAAGAGGAACAAGAATATTACCTGGTGAAAATGTAAGAAAAGGTAAAGATGATACTTTATATACAGTAGTAAATGGTGTAGTAAAATTTGAAAGAGTAGGAAGAGATAAGAAACAAGCTAGTTGTTATCCTATAGAAAATTAATTAGAAGAAGGAGAAAATAATGGCAAATATTAAAAGTGCAATTAAAAGAATTAAAACTTCAGCTAAGAAAAATAAAAGAAATGGATTAGTTTTAGCACCTGCTAAAAGTGCTTACAAAAAAGCTAATAAGGCACTAGCTAATTCAGACGAAAATTCATTAGAAATAGTTAAAACAGCTATTAAAAATATAGATAAAGCTAAATCTAAGGGATTAATTCATAAAAACAAAGCTGCAAGACAAAAACAAAAATTACAATTAAAATTAAATAAATTAGGAAAATAACACATTAAATAAATGTGTTATTTTTTTTAAATATCATTTATAATTAAAATATGAGAAAGATAGTAATAATAATAATTTTTTTTATATCTTTATCTTTGATATTTTTAGCAATAAATTTTCTTATTAGTGATGAATTATATTTAACTAATAATAAAAAAATATATAAATATAAAGAAACAGAAGAATATAAACTTAATACTGTTATAAATAAAAGATATAGTTTTTATTTACCAAAAGGTTTAAAAAATAAAAAAAATAGTTTTCATTTAGATTTATATAACGAAGATATTAATATCAAAATTTTTTATAGTCATAATTTTTTATTAAAGGATAAAATAAAAGAATATAAAAATTTTAAAAGTAAAGGTATTATTACATATAAGAAGTTTCAAATATATTCATATATAGATAATGATAATAAAATACATGCTTATTTAATTAAAAATAATATTATTTTAGAAGTTATTAGTGATAAATATTCTTTTAATTTTAATATTATGAAAAAATTTATTGATTATAAGAAAGAAGAAAATATAAAATTTGAAAAATTAGAAGAAAAAAATAATCATTTAATAGGTAATATAGAATATAAAGATTTAAAGTTAAAATTAGATTTAGATAGTGATTATCAAGAAAAAGAAGTTATTGGGCTTGATAATGTTATAAAACTTGAAAAAAATAATAAAAGAATAGTTATTAAACTGATAGAAAATATTAACGAAGAAAATTATGAAAAATATCAAGATTTTTATATGAAGAAAATAGATAAATATATTATTTTAATAAAAAAAGTTAAAAATTATTATTATTTAGTATATTTTTATAATTTTGATTTTGATATTAATTATATGAAAAAATATTTTAATTATATTGTGATATGATTTATAAAGGAGGAAATATGAAAAAAATTAATCAATCATTTATTGGGGAAGTGTTAATAAATTTATTTTTAGTTATATATGCTTTTGGTTTTTTATTATTTAAAGAAAAAACTTATAGATTATCTTCTATAGTATTTTCAATATTTTTAATTTCAATTGCTATATTAAGTTTTGTTAAGTTTTTAAAGAAAGAAGAAAATAAATATAATTATATAGATTTAGTTATTTTTATAGTATTATTTTTACTTGGTATATCATTAATTATATCTTTATCTAGTTTAATATTTAATATTACTGTAGTTTTAATAAT
>CAUTAF010000010.1:0-41699 GCA_963536495.1 uncultured Eubacteriales bacterium | reverse complement strand
GTTTTAATTTTTCTAAATCAGTATCAGAAGTCATATCATTATATGAATTTTTTATATCATTCTTTTTATTTTCTTTATCAGGTAAAATATTATTTTTTAGATTATCTACATCATTTTTATTTTTATTATCAAATGGATTCTTTTTAGTATCGGTTATTAATTTTTCTAATTCTTTTACAAGTTCATCCAATTGTTTTTTCTTTGTCATATCTGGTGTAGAATTCTTATTATATGGATCACTTCCCTTAGCTATTTCTACTGCATTAGAATATCCATCTCCATCTTTATCATCATCATCTTTATCTGGTATTCCATCACCATCTGTATCTCTTAATAGCTTAATTGTTATATTTCTACTAATTCTATAAATATTACCGTATTCTTTATAAATCAGGTTAAATATATGTTCTTCTTCTGTACCTGTAAATAAATAATCTATTGCTCCACTTATTCCATTTGAACTATACATTAAACCATTTGCTTCACTTAAATATTCATAATTTACTAAATTATCTCTTACTGTTTTAATAAAATTAATATGATCTATATTATCTTCTTTAGCGTATGTTCTATCTATTGTGATACTAACTGTTCTCTTTTCTATTAAATCTGAATCAGATGGAGTTATATTTACCGTTGGGAATACATCTTCTTGTTCATATACTTTTATAGGAATATCTACTTCTTTAAATGTATTATCACTAAATGTAATTCTTACCTTAATAGTTTTTTTACCTTTTAAAGTAAATGTATTTCTGCTTAATACTTCAAAGTTCTTAATATTTGCTGGTAAATTAGTTATCATTTCTTTTAACTTATTTACTGGTATTTCTTCATTTATTAAAGGTATATAGTTTCCTTGATCAATATTTGCATTAAATGCATCTTCTTCACCTGCTTCTACTTCTATTTCATAAGTCCATACAAACTTACCTTCATGATTAGCATTAGAAGCTGTTGTAGGATAACCAATAACTTCTGTAGTAAATTTACCAACTGTATTAAAAAGATAAGTTTCACCATTTCTATAATCAAATCCAGTTCTTAAAAAATATTCTTTATTATTTAAAAGAACTTTTGGTATTGTTACATATGAATTCTTTTTTACTTTTAATTTTATTGTTTCTTTTCCACTTAAAACAAAATCATTAATATTTTTATCAGGAACTTTTAAATTTGTTAATTTATTGTTTGTTAAATGTATGATAGTCAAATATCTACTCAAATTAGTTAATCTACTTAAATCTAAATTAGGATTCATTATATTATTTTCTAATGTTATATCTATTAAATTGACATATTTTTCCAAGTCGAAATTTTTTAAATTTCTATCCTTTATTTCTAATGTTCTTAATTTTAAATTATTAGTAAAATCAAAATTTTCAACTTTTGGTTCTTCACCTTCTTCTACTCCACCAATCCAAAACCTTTCTAAATCAATATTATTTGTTAAATCTATATTATTTTTAATTTTAGTTTCATATAACAATAAGTCTTTTAATTTTGGCATCCCAGTAACATCAATAGATTGAAGAGGATTGTTTCCTAAGTACAATTTTTCAGCATTTACTAAATTACTTAAATCAATATTTGAAATATTATTTTTAGATAATTCTATTTCTTTTAAAGATGGCGCTAGCGTAATATTTGATATTTTATTATCAAATAATTCTAAATACTCTACTCCGTTAGGTACAACTACATCATTAGAAATTTTATTTTTTTCTGCCCGCATGCTATATACACTACTTGGTATAACAAGACTTTCAAGTTGATTTTTGTTTAAATTAACCCATTTTACTCCTTCTGGTAAATCTATATGTGTCAGGTTATTTTCTTCTAAACTTAAATCTTCAAGTCCACTTCTTAAAGTTATATTTTTTAATTTACTATTTTCTGCCCTTAACCATCTAACTCCACTTGGAACATCTAAACTTGAAAGAGTATTATGACTTAAATTAATTTCTCTTATACCTTGTGGTAATGTTATATTTTTAATATTAGTATATTCAATATCTATCTTATATAAACTTGTTAATTTAGATAAATCTAAAATTGTTTCATTTTCTGAAAAAGCAGAATAAATATATTTAAGTTTTACATTTTGATCAAAATTTATAGAAGTAGTTTTAGGTGCATATATTTGTAACTTAACTAGTTCTTTATTATAAGATAAATCAATATTTTCTTGCTTAACATCTTTTAAAACAATGTCTTTTATATTAGGTAAATATTCTATCCCTTGTAAACTAGTAATTTCTTTTTCCATATTATTTGCAACTAAAATTTGCAATTTTTCTAAAGCTATTTTAGATATTTGTTCATTTTCTTTTGCTTCAAGTTCTGCTTCTGTTATAACTGGCCCTAGTCTAGAATCAGTAAGAAAATTACTATTATCATAAAATTGAAGATCATCATATAAAAAGCTGAGATTTTCATTTTTTTTCAAAAAACTATACTCATCTAAGCCATAACATTTTTCTCTCATTATACATAAAAGTACACCTCTTCTTAAGTTTTCATCAGGAAAAGCTTCTTTATATGTAACATTATAGTTTAATTCTTTTAATTTTTTATTCTTTGTATTTGGTTTTCTACTAATTAATAAAAAAGATGTTACTAATAACACTAACAATAAAATAACAATTAAATACTTTTTCTTTTTCATAACAACCTCTATTATCTATATTATACTCTATTACTATTTATTTTTATACTTAAAAATATTTGGTATTACTCTATTTACTTTTTTTAAATATATTTTATATTCATCTTTAAATTTTTCTATTAACCATTTTTCTTCTGTTCTTTTTAAAAGAAAAGTTAATAATAGATAGAAAAATATTGGAAATATTAATAAATAAAGATTATTAGTAAATAATAAAATACCTGTAAATATAAATAAAAAAGCTGAATATATAGGATTTCTGACAACTGAATAAACTCCCGTTGTAATAAGTTTATCTTCTGTTATTTTTCTTTTAATTTTAGAAAATAACACCGCTGAAATCCATAAAACTAAACCTAATATTATTAATATTATGCCTAGAAATATTAATACTTTATTTAAATAATCTACTTTTATTCCTACATTAAACTGATTTAATATAAGACCTATTATAGTTAAAATTAAAATACTAACTACATATATTGGTCCTACTCCATAAGTTGATAAACTTTTATCATTCATATTATTCACCTATAGTAATAATATATCTTATTTAGAAAATTTAAAAGACTTATTTAAATATTTAAATAATATGTTAAAATATAACTTAAATTTGGAGAAAATTATGAATAAAAACGTTATATCTGTTATTGATGGTGAAGCTGGTAGTTGTGGTAAAGCTAAAGTTATTGGAGAAATAGCTACTCTTGAAGATATTAATCTAGGAGCTTCTGTTACAAACTGTATGCCTAATGCAGGTCACAGCTTTGTTGATGAAAATGGTAAAAAAACAGTATTTAGAAATATTCCTGTATCTTCTGTTAATCCTAAAACAGAACTTTTTATTGGACCGGGATCTGCTATAGATATGAAAACTTTTAAAGAAGAATATGAAAGTGTAAAACATTTATTAAACGGAAGAAAAATATATGTTCACGAAATGGTACCATTAATTGAAGATAGACACAAAGAAAAAGAAAGACTTAATATTAAAAGTGGTTCTACATTTAAAGGATGTGGTGCAGTTTCACAAGAAAAAATAATAAGAGATAAAAACTTAGAATTTTTTAAAACTTATAAAGATGCTATAGTATGTAAAAATGATGAATGGCAAGAAAGATTATATACTCATTTAGATAACAATAATGAATATGTAATTTTAGAAGGTGCTCAAGGATGTGATTTAGATTTAAATCACAGTGGTAACTATCCATTTGTAACAAGTAGAAATGTATCTACTTCTCAATTACTTGCAGATTCTGGTATATCTAGTGAGAGGTTATTACAAACTATTATGGTAATTAGACCTTTTCCAATTAGAATAAGTAATATTACTGAAAACAAAGAATTTATTTATACTGGAGCATATGGTAATGGTGAAGAATTAACTTGGAGTCAAATTAATATTAGTTCTTTATTTGGTTGGTATCCATCTAAAGAACTAATTGAAATATTTAAAACTGATGATGATATATCTAATTATATCAAAGAAGATTTAAATAGATGTCCTGAAGTTTATTTAAAACAAATATTTGGTGAAAATTATAAAAATATAACTGAAAAAGATGTGGATATTAATCAAGCTTTAGAAATGGAAAGATTATTTTATAAATCTATTGGTGAAAAAGAATATGAAAGTGTTTATATTGATTTACCACTAAGAGAAGATAAAGACTTCCCTACTATGATTAGAGACTTATCTGAAGAAACTACTGTTACTAAAAAAGAAAGAAGAATATTTGATTTAGATATTAAAAAACTTAAAAATAATTGTCGTATCAATACCCCTTCTAGTTTGTATTTAAACTTTTTTCAACATTTAAATTATGATTTTAATGCTTTAAGTGGTAACTATGAAGATATATATTTTGATAAAACATTAAGAACTTATATAGACTGGTTAGAAAGTTCTACTAATACAGAAGTTTCTACTTTAGGTACTGGTGAAAGAAACGGTCAAAAGATAAAGAAAAAAGAATTAATAAAAAGAAAAAACTAATCTAGTAATAGATTAGTTATTTATTAATAATGGAGGACCTAGCCGGACTCGAACCGACAAATCGGGGAGTTGCAGTCCCATGCCTTACCAATTTGGCTATAGATCCAAAATAAAAATTGTAAGTTAATTACATATAAAATATTATACTAAAGTAATATTTTAGTCAACTATATAGCTATTAAAAAGAAATAATACACATATTTTTATATGTGTATTATTTTTATTTATCTCTTATATAAGCATTGTAATCTGTTTTTAATCTATTTATTACTTTTTCAGTTTCTTCTTTAATAAAGCTATCTTCTAAAGTTTTATTAAATGAATTAAATGTAAGTTTAAATGCTAATTGTTTTTTATCTTTTTCTATTTTTTCACCATCATAGTAATCAAATAATTCTACATTAACTAATTCTCTAGAACATGCTTTTTTAATAGAATTTTCTACTTTTTCAAAACTGATGTTTTTATCTAAAACAAATGCTAAATCTACTGATATAGAAGGATATTTAGAGATTTCTTTTACCTTTATACCTCTTACTTTATTACTAAATATCTTAGTTAAGTTTAACTCTGCTACAAATATTTTATCTTTAACAACATCAGGATGAAGCATTCCAAAGTAACCTACTACTACTCTATCTATTACTATTTTTACTGTTTGATATGGATTAAATCCTTGTGGTATATTTTCATTAATAAACCTATATCTTTTATTAAATCCTAAATAATCTAAAATATTTTCTATCATACCTTTTATAGTATAAAAATTATTTTTAATTACTATATTTTGATAATTAGAATAATTTATATTATCTGAAAGTAATATAGTTAAAAGTTTTTCTTCTTTTACTTCTTCTTTTTTATAATAAATATTAGATATTTCAAATATATTAATATCTTCTACTTGTCTTTTCTTATTATAATTATATACATCAAGAAGTGAAGGAATAAGTGTAGTTCTAAGTACTGATTTATCTTTAGATAATGGACTTTTTATACTAATACTTGATAATTCTTCTAAATTAAATAAATTATTACTACTATTTACTAAAGTATAAGTTAATACTTCATCAAGTCCTAAATCAAGTAATTTATGTCTTAAATTTCTTATCTTTTTATCTGTTTTGTCTTCTCCACCTATTGTATATGTTTCTATAGGTTTAGATTCTAAATTATTTATTCCATAAGCTCTTATTATCTCTTCAATTATATCTACATCTAACTTAATATCTTGTCTATATATTGGAACATTTATTATATAACTATCTGTTTTTTCAATATATTTAAAATCTAATAAATCAAAATAATTTTTAATTATATTTTCTTCTATTTTTATACCTAATAGTTTAGTAATCTTTTCTTTTTTAAGTTCTATTTTCACTTCTGAAACACTAGTTTTATCAAATGTTATTTCTTCTTTAACTATTTTAGCATCAGCATATTTTTCAAGTAAATTACACGCTCTTTTAATTGCTAAAATACTATTTTCTTTTATTAAGTTCTTTTCAAATCTAAAACTAGCTTCACTTTGTACAGTTCTTTTAGAAGTATTTCTAATATTTACATCTTTAAATATTGCAGATTCAATTACAATATTTTTTGTATTATTATCTACTTCACTATTTTCTGCTCCCATAATTCCAGCTATTGCAAGTATTTCTTTATCATTTGCTATTACTATATCACTAGTATTTAATTCTCTTTCTTTAGAATCTAATGTCTTAACAACTTCACCATCTTTTGCTTGTCTTACAATAATATTTTTATTTATTTTATCATAATCAAAGAAATGTAGAGGTTGTCCTGTTTCTAACATTACATAATTTGATATATCTACGACATTATTAATTGGTCTTATACCAGATGCTATAAGTCTATTTTGAATAAATAATGGACTTGCTTTTATAGTTATATCTTTTATAAGTTTAACTTGATAAAAACTTACATTTTCAGTATCTATCCTAACAGATAAATAATCTTTTATATTTTTTTCACATTCTTTATATGATGTATCTATTTCTTTTACTTCTTTTTTTACTATTAATCTACTAGCTTTTGCTATACCATAAATACTAAGTAAATCACCTCTATTAGATGGTATTTCTAAATCTATTATTTCATCATTTAAAAGTAATGCTTCTTTAGCATCAAGTCCTAATTTAATATCTTCATCTACTTCGTGTATTCCTTCTTGTTCAGCAAAAGATAAAAACTTCTTATCTATTCCAAGCTCTGTTAAAGAGCAAAGCATACCTTCAGATTTTTCACCACGAATAACACTTTCTTTTATTTCAATATCTTTTAATTTAGCACCTACTTTAGCAAGTATTACTTTCATATCTTTTCTAACGTTTGCTGCTCCACATACTATATTATAAATTTTTGTTCCATCATCTACTTTACATAAATGTAAATGATCACTATCAGGATGATCTTTAACTTCTATTATTTTAGCAATAACTGCATTATCAGCTACTACTAATGGAGTTACATAATCGTATTCAAGACCTAGTTCAGTTAATTTTTCTGCTAAATCTATAGTTTTAATATCATCTAAAGATATATAATCATTTAAAAAATTTCTTGATACTAACATTATTCGTCTCCTTTCATCCTTTTAAAGTTTCTAATAAATCTTAAATCATTTATATAAAAATCTCTTACATCATTAATTTGATATCTAAACATAGCTAATCTTTCAAGTCCTATACCAAAAGCAAAACCTTGAAATTTTTCTGGATCAAATCCACAGTTCTTAAGAACATTTGGATGAACCATACCTGCTCCTAAAACTTCAATAAATCCAGTATTCTTACAAGTTGAACAACCTTTTCCACCACATTTAAAACATTCTATATCAACTTCATAACTTGGTTCAGTAAAAGGAAAAAACGAAGGTCTAAATCTAATCTTACCATTAGTATTAAAAAATGTTTTAACTAAATTTTCTAAAGTATTTTTAAGATTAGTTAAATTAGATTTATGATCTACTACTAAAGCTTCCATTTGATGAAATTCATGAGAATGAGTCATATCATCATCATCTTTTCTATACACTTTACCAGGACAAACTAATTTAAATGCTTTCTTTTCTTCCATTTCTTTCATAAATCTAATTTGCATAGCAGAAGTTTGAGTTCTAAGTAATATATTATCATCTATATAAAATGTATCACTACTACTTCTAGAAGGATGATTTTCTTCTATATTTAAGTAAGTAAAGTTATTATCTATCTTTTCTACTTCTGGTCCTTTAACAACAATATATCCCATTGTTTTAAATACTTCTTCTAATTCTTCTTGAATCATTAAAAGTGGATGAGCTCCTCCTGTTTTAAAATTTAAACCAGGTAATGTAAGATCAATTTTTTCTTTTTCTAATAAAGCATTTTTTTCTTCTTCTTTTAATTCTTCTTCTTTAGTATTATAAATTTCATTAAAAAAATTCTTTATTTCATTAATCTTTTGACCTTCTATTTTCTTTTGTTCTATAGTAAGTTCTTTTAATGAAGCTAACATCTCAGTAATATGACCTTTTTTACCAAGATATTCTAATTTTAAATTATATAATTCATTAAGATTTACAACTTTTTTAATTTTTTCTTTTATCTCTTCAAGCATCTTTTCCTCCAAATATAATTATTATAATATAAAAACTATTAATATAAAACTTAATTAATAAAAAAAGGAACATTTTGTTCCTTAATAAATACTATTTAAATTATCTTTCTTTTTGCTTTTCTTTTAATAATTCTTGTATTACTACTTGGTAAGTTTGATTTCCTACACTATAAGAAACAACATCACCTTCTTTTTTACCATATATAGCACTTCCAATAGGACTTGATAAACTAACAACCATAGCTTCTTCAAACTTATTATCTTCTACTGTTTTATATGATACTAATTTAATTATTTCTTCTTCTTCACTTCCGTTTTCAATTAAAGTTACTTTAACTAAATCATTAAGATTTACATGATTTTCTTTTCTGTCTTTTTCTTCTATTACTTTAATATTTTTTATACCATCAAGTTTATCATATATTCTTTGAAGTATCATTGCTTCTTGTCTTTGATTTTCTTCAAAATCAAAGTTATCATATGCAGTTTTACTTGAAGTAGCATTATAAGATTCATTCTTATTAATTAAAACTTTTTTAAGTTCACCTTTTAAAGAATCTAATTCATCAAAATATCTTTTATATCCTTCTTGATCTAAATATATTACCTTTTTATTTTCTTTCATAACAATAATCCCCCTTGTGTTATGAGATGTATTATACACTATATGTTTTTATTTTGCAAGTTTTTTTGATACAAAGTAAAATGGTTTTTTAATAAAAATATAAATCCCATCTTTCGTTTTCATTTTCATTTTCATTATCAATATAAATCATTTCATTAACTTTATCATCATTAAATAATTTTAAAAGTTTTTCAAAATCATCTGCTAATTTTTTATTTTTCAACTCCTCTTCATCAATCCAATAAACTTTTCCCTCAGGTGTTTCAGATAGTAAATTACCTTCATAATCATCAGATATAAATAAAATAATTAAATTTCTTTCATTTGTCTTTTTATCATACCAATCTTTAATACCACATATTTTTATTTTTTTTAATTTTAAACCTGTTTCTTCTAATATTTCTCTTTTTACTGATAAAACTATACTTTCACCAGGTTTAACCTTTCCACCTGGATAGGCAATTCCTTGCCAACTTTTTACTCTTTCTTGAACCAATACTTTTCCAGTCTTATTATCGATAATTTTACACATATTCATTAATTTTATACTTTCCATTTTTTTCTCCTTTATAAAAAATAACAAGAATTTTCCTGTTATTTTATAATACTTTCTTTAAAATACCACTTATTATTTATTTTATTAAATTTATAAGTAATTGTACTTCCACTATCTATTACATCATCAGTAATTAACTGATTTCCTTCATATTCTTTTAATAAAGTATCTTTTTTATAATTTTTATATATATTGAATTTATATTTGTTATTTCCTAAAGAAACTGTATCTATTACTACAAATTTTTCTTTAAATACTATTTCTTCTTCATTATTATTATCTTTATATGTACCACTTATATACTTAGAATTAACTTCATTAAATTTAGATTTCTTTTGATTAGGCTCTTCATAAATAGCTTTAAATAAATAATTATCATCTTCATATATTATATCTAGATAAACACCAAGTCTATCTAAATAAACACTTTTAAAACTTCTTTTAGGATAATCTTTTTGATTAAAAATACTTTTTATTTTATCTCTTATTAATGGAGATGGTATCTTTGTATAGAGTTGTTTTCTATCAAAATCATTTTTAATACCTAAATCATCTTTTGATACAAAAGATAAAATACAATAAAATTTTTGATCTATAGAAAATGTTTCTAAATTATAGTTATCTTTATATATATAATTATTATAATTTTCTTTATTTATATTATTTTCACCATAATTACAATGTTTTAAATTATCAAGTGTTATATTATACACTTCATCTTTTTCTTTTATTTCTTTAGTTTTTATTATATTAATATGTTGTTTCTTTTCAACTTTTTTAAAAAAAGTAACATAAATAGTTAAACTAACTAATACTACTGCTAAAAATAGCAAAAATTTATTAAAAATCCCACTCATATCACACTTCTAACAATTCTTTTTCTTTAGTTTGAGTTATTTTATCAATTAAATGATTATACTCATTTATTTTTTCTTGAACTTCTTTTTCTATTCTCTTAGCTTCATCTTCTCTTTCATCTTCTATAGAATTCAAAATATCTTTTCTAATATTTCTTACTGCTATTTTAGTCTCTTCAGCAATACCTTTAGCTTCTTTAACTAACTCTTTTCTTCTATCCATTGTAAGTTGTGGCATATTAATTCTAATAACTTCACCATCATTATTTGGTGTAAGATTAATATTTGCTTCAAATATTGCTTTTTCTATTAAAGGAAGTGTAGTTTTATCAAATGGTTTAATTTGTAATTGTCTTGCTTCTGGAACAGAAATAATTGCTAATTGTTTTAATGGTGTAGGAGTTGAATAATAAATCACTTCTACTTTATCTAATATTTTAGGATTAGCACGTCCTGTTTGAATATTAGTAAATCTTTCTTCCATTACTTTTATTGAAGTTTTTAACCTATCTTCAAGGTCTTTTAAAATCTCATTCATATTTATCACCTACTTAAATTATATAAAAACTTATTATTTAATTCAATACTAAGAAACAGTTGATTCAAAATTAACTATTAATAAATCATCTTTTTTACTACTAGATTTATAATATCCATTACCAATAAGTTGATATTTTATATTTAACATTTTAAGTATTATTTCTACTTCTCTTAAAGATAAATTTTTTAAATCTGGAAGTTCTATATTAGTATCGTTAGTTTTTAAAATTATTAAATCTTTTTTAGTTACTTCATAATTACTATTTGGATAATAATCTACTATTTTTTTACCATTTCCAAGTATCATATATCTTAATTTATTAGTTTTTAAATATTCTTCTGTTTCTTCTTTATCTTTATTATAAAAATTTGGAATTATAAATGTTTCTTGTTCATTATCTTTTTCTTTATAATTCATATATTCACTAATATTTTTAACGACATCTTTTACTATATTTGCTATATATGTAGAGTTAATTCCTGCTCCTCTACTTGCTATATATACTACTATTTCTGGATTTTTCTTAGGAAACATACCTGCAAAAGATTTAATATAAGTATCGTTAAAATATCCGTTTTTTCCATTGTATATCTGTGCAGTACCAGTTTTACCTATTAGTGAATATTCTGGATAGTAAAATCCTCTACCAGCTGATTCACCAGGTGGAGAAGAAACAACCTTATCCATAAGTTCTTTCATTTTTTCAGCATCTTCTTTATCCATTACTTTTCTTAATACTTCTTTTTTTCCTGTAAACACATTAGTTTTCGTATTAGGATCATAGATATTTTTTATAATATATGGTTTTAATAAATAACCATTATTTGCTACTGAAGTTAACGCTTGAATTTGCTGAATTGGAGTTGTCGTAACGTTTTGACCAAAAGATGCATTAAGTATTTCTGTTTCATATTTAAAATTAAGTTTACCACTAGCTTCATTTGCAAGTCTTATACCTGTTTTAGAACCAAATCCAAAGTCTTTAAAAGACTGTCTTAACTCTTCTCTACTAATTCCTTTTTTAAGTAAACTAATAGCAGAAGTATTAGCAGACAAAGCATAACCTTTATCATAACTTATATAACCCCATCCTTCTTTTTTCCAATCACTTATCTTAGTTTCATCTTTTGTAATATAACTACCACTTAAAAATGTATCACTACCATTATATATACCTTTTTTCATAGCTGTTAAAAAAGTATAAGTTTTCATAGTAGAACCAGGTTCGAATGGATAAGAGATATTATAATCTAAATAATTAGTTATATTTCTTTTATTTGGATCAAAAGATGGATACTGACTCATAGCAAGTATTTCTCCAGTTTTAGCATTTGCTACTATCATAGATAACCATTCAAATTCTGATTTATTTTTATCTTTTTCATGAAGTATTGCTTGATCTACAAATAGTTGAATAGTTGAATCTATCGTTAGATGAATATCCTTTCCTTTTTTAGCTCTTACATTTATTTCCTTCGTGTTAGGTATTTTATAACCTTTTCTATCTTTTTGATATTCTGTATATCCATCACTTCCACTTAGTTCTTCATTATAGTATTTTTCAATACCTAACTCTCCCACTAAACTTTTAATACTAGGATTTTTCTTGTTTTCAACTTCTTTAGCATAACCAATTGTATATGATAAAAAATCTCCATAAGGATAATATCTAGTTTCTTTTTCTTCAAATTCTATACCTGGTAAATTTAAAGATAATATTTGATCTTTTTTTATTTCTGTTAAATTTCTTCCTTTATTTCCAAGTTCTGTAACATATTTATCTTTTGTTATATATGACAATATTTCTTCTTTTGTCATATCAAGTATAGGAGCAAGTTTTTCTGCAGTAGTTTCTTTATCTACGATATACATTGGTTTGTTACTATCTTTACTTCTATTTTTAGCTTTATCTAAGTAACATAAAATATTATAAGTACTAATATTTTGAGCAATGATATCTCCATTTCTATCTATTATAGAACCACGACTTGCGGGGATAAAATTTTTTTGAGTTGTTCTTTGTTTAGCAAATTCTTGTAAATTAATACCATCTACTGTTTTAGATAAACTTATATATATTAAATGTATTGTTAAAAAGAAAAAAAGAATAATTCCAATTACCCAATACAAATTATGAAAAATAATTGAATTTGTTCTTTTTTTCACTTTATCACCTACTACTTGAAATTCTTATAATATTACTATTATTGTATTTTAATCCTTTATCTATTGCAACTTGCTTCATCTCTTTTAGTGATGCTAGTTCATCAATTTTCATTTCTAAACTATCGTTTTTCTTCTTTTGTTTATTAAGCTCTATTTTTTTATTTTCTAACTCTAAATTAATTTTAGATAAAGAAGCTTGAGAAAGCACTATTAAAAAAGGAGATGTTAAAATAAACATTATAGCTACTATAATAATAAATCTATTAAACTTTTCAAAATTATTATATTTCCTTTTTAGTTTTCTCACTAATATTCACCCTTTCGATTACTCTTAATATTGCACTTCTAGATCTGTTATTTTCTTCTAATTCTTTTTTACTTGGCATTATTCTTTTTATTTTTTTAAACTCTGGTATGAAACTTGCTGATATAAAAGGATCTCCTTTTGTTATTAAATCTTCTTTACTTACTTCATTAAATAGTTTTTTAACTATCATATCTTCTTTAGTTTGAAATGTTATAACACAAAGTCTTCCACCTACATTAAGTAAATCTAAAGCATCATTAAGTGCTATTTTAAGTACTTCTAGTTCATTATTAACTTCTACTCTTAAAGCTTGAAATGTTTTTCTAGCTGGATGCTTTTTATTTCTAACCTTTTGAGGTACTGAGTTTTTAATTATCTCTGCAAGTTCTAGAGTTGTTTTTATTTCTTGTTTTTCACGGTATTTAATTATATTATTTACAATTGGTAATCTAAATTTTTCATCTGAATATTCTTTTAATATTCTAAGTAATTCTTCTTTAGAATAGGTATTAACTATATCTTTTGCTGTAAGAGTTGTTCTTCTATCCATTCTCATATCTAAGATAGCTTCTTCATGATAGTTAAAACCTCTATTTATATCATCCATTTGCATAGATGAAGTACCAAGGTCAAAAAGTATGGCATCTACTTTTTCATAACCTAACTCTCTGACCTTATCTTTCATTTTACTAAAATTACTGTTTATTACAGAAAAATTATTTCCAATCTTAGATAAAGTTTCGATAGATTTTTCTATCTCATCTTTATCTTGATCAAAAGCAATCAAAAACCCCTTTTTAATTTGCTTTAATATGAAGCTAGAGTGTCCCGCTGCCCCAAGCGTAGCATCTATTACAATGCTATTTTCTTTAAGAGATAAGTTCTCTACTGTTTCATTTAACATCACCGGATAATGTCTCATTTTTATCTCCTAAATATATATTTTCAGCTATATCTGACATCTTGTCCTTAGTAGAATTATAGAAAGCATTCCAATTCTCTAATGACCATATTTCTAAATGATCTCCTAAACCAATAATTACACACTCTTTAGTAAGATTAGCATAAGATAAATGAATTGAGGTTATATTAATTCTACCTTGTTTATCAAATTCGCTAGCAGTAGCTCCAGATAGGAAAAAACGTTGGAAATTTCTAGAATCTTGTTTTGTAAAAGGAAGAGTATATATACTTTGAGCCATATTTTCAAATACTTTAGAAGTATATACTAATAAAGTGTTTTCAAATCCTCTAGTGATAACAAAATCTCTTCCAAGTTCATCTCTAAACTTAGAAGGTAAAGTAAGTCTTCCTTTATTATCTAAATTGTGATGATATTCACCAATTAGCATTTTTATCCCCCACTTTTCTCCACTTTCCACCACTGTTACTATTATAATAGTAAATTTTTCTTTTTATATCAATTTTTATAACAAAAAAAACTGCCATATTGACAGTTTTTTTGTTATTTATCTTTTTTTAATTTCTTTTTTAATTCTTCTAAGTCTTTTTCACTAGGTAATTTAATAAAAGATCCTAAAGTATTAACTATTTCTTTTTTCTTTTCTTTAATCATTTTTATGCTCTTTCATTAATTAATTTAACTATAAAATTCATGAAAGCATCTTTTGATATAGTTGTAGTTTTATCTTCACCATATAATCTATAACTAATTTCATTATTTTGAATTTCAGAGTCACCTAAAATTATATTAATAGGTATTTTTCTCATTTGACTTTCTCTCATTTTATAACCAAATTTTTCATTTCTATTATCTGTTTCAACTCTAATTCCCATATCAAGTAATTCTTTACATAGAACTTCGGCATTTTTAGCATGTAGTTCGTTATTGATTGGTAAAATATTTACTTGAACTGGTGCAAGCCATGCAGGAAATGCTCCAGCAAAATGTTCTATTAAGATTCCCATCATTCTTTCAAATGATCCATAAATAACTCTATGTACGATAACTGGAGCTTCTTTTTGATTTTCTTCATTAATATATGATAAATCAAATCTAATTGGAAGTTGCATATCAAGTTGAATAGTAGCACATTGCCAGCTTCTTCCTAATGAATCTATTACTTTAACATCAAGTTTAGGTCCATAAAATGCTCCATCTTGTGGATTTAATTTGTATGGTTTACCAACTTTATTTAATACATTAAGAAGTTTTTCTTCTGCTTCATCCCATTTTTTAATATCTCCAATAAATTTTTCTGGACGAGTAGAAAATTCAATACTGTAATCTAGATTAAATACACTATACATTTTATCTAGAAGTTTAAAAATATTTCTTATTTCATCTTCAATTTGACTTTCTCTCATAAAGATATGTGCATCATCTTGAGTAAACGATCTAACTCTAAATAGTCCTGATAGTGCTCCACTTGCTTCATGTCTATGAACAAGACCTAGTTCTCCAAGTCTAAGTGGTAAATCTCTATATGATTTAACAGAGTTTTTAAATACAAGCATAGCTCCTGGACAATTCATTGGTTTAATAGCATATTCTTCATCATCTACTTTAGTAGTATACATATTTTCTTTATAATTATCCCAGTGTCCTGAAGTTTCCCATAAAGTCTTATTTAAAATTATAGGTGTTTTAATAACTTTATATCCATTTCTAATATGTTCTTCATACCAAAATTTTTCTAATTCTTTATAAATAGTCATACCGTTTGGTAAATAAAATATATTACCAGGTGTATATTCACTAGTCATAAAAAGTTCTAGTTCTTTACCAAGTTTTCTATGATCTCTTTTCTTAACTTCTTCTAAATATTCTAAATATTTATTTAAATCTTCTTCTGTTTCAAAAGATACTCCATATACTCTTTGAAGCATCTTATTTTTAGAATCCCCTTTAAAATATGCCCCACTAACTTTAATTAACTTAAAGTATTTAATTTCTTTAGTATTTTTAACGTGTCCTCCACGACATAAGTCAATAAATTCTCTTTGTTTATATGCTGTAATATCACCTTCCATATTAGAAATTAAATCTAATTTATATGGATCATCTTTAAACATTTCTAAAGCTTCTTCTTTAGTTAATTTTATTTCAACTATATCACTTGCTTCTTTAGAACATTTTTTCATTTCTTTTTCGATTTTTTCTAAATCTTCTTCTGTAAGTGTTACATCTCCTAAATCCATATCATAGTAAAATCCACTATCTATTACTGGTCCTACCCAGAATTTAGCATCCTTATATATTCTTTTAACTGCTTGTGCTAATAAATGAGCAGTTGAATGATTTAAATGGTTAAGTTTTTCATCTTCTTTAAAATTTATCATATTCCCTCCTTAAAAAAAGAAAAAAGCATCTCTTTATATAAAGAGTGCTTTTTACACGGTACCATCTTTTTCTTTTACTTAATTATAAATATAACGGTTTTAACCGGATCTTCATTACGAAGTCTGCTAGAAAAGAGTAACTATATAAGATACTTGTTTCATTCTCAGCTACTAGAAACTCTCTTTAAAGATACTTATATAATCATATTTTTCATATCTGCATTTATAAAAACATTTTATAATTATTTTTATTAAAAATCAATATCTATTACATTTTTTCTACTTCTTCAATAGCTAATATATTAAGTAATTTAATATTAATTAAATATACTATCTTAGATAATGTAATCCAAGAACTTCTTTGTTCTTTATTGTCATCTCCTATTATTTTATTAGCATTATAGAAACTATTGTATAAAGAATTTAAGTCATATAAATAATTTACTATTTCAGTTAATGCCTTATTTTCATAAGCAGTTGTTAACATATCATTTATTCTAGTAATAGCAAACATTAATTTCTTTTCTTCTTCACTTACTGGATTTAAAATTTTACCTTCTTCTAAACCATTAATTTTAGCTTTTTCTATCAATGATTTAATTCTCACTGTCGAATACAAAATATATGGTCCTGTCTTACCTTGAGTATCAGTAAATTTAGTAATATCAAATATATAATCAGTTAATCTATTAGATAATGCATCTGCATATTTTATAGTTGCATTTGCTAGTTTTTCAGCTGTATCATCTAATAATTCTTCAGTAAAATCTTCATAATTACTTTCTTTTAATTTATTTATCGAATATTCTTTAACGATATCAAGTAAATCAGAAAGTCTCATTACTCCACCATCTCTTGTTTTAAATGGTTTACCATCTTTACCGTTCATCGTACCAAAACCTAAAAATTCTAATTTTGTGTCAGGTTTTACTATACCAGCTTTTCTTACTCCTCTAAAACATTGAACAAAGTGCATATCTTGTCTTGCATCTACTACATACCATATTTCATCTGGATTATAATCTCTCATTCTTTCATAAATTGTTGCTAAGTCAGTTGTTTGATATCCAAAAGATCCATTTTGTGTCTTTAATATTAATGGTGGTAAATCAGTTTTATCACTTTCTTCTTTTACATCCATTATCGTAGCACCATCACTTATTCTTAACAAATTCTTTTCATTTAATATTTCAAATAACTTAGGTATTGATTTAACACAAGTACTTTCACCATTCCATAATTCAAAACTAACTCCTAAAGCATCATATGATTTTTTTAAATCTTTTTTAGATTCTTCTACAATACTTTCCCATAATGCATGATAACCTCTATGTCCACTTATATTTTCATCTTGAATAGCTGCTGTTATTTCTCTAGCCTCTTGCATATAATCTTCGTTTTCTTTAGCTTTTTGACTAGCAACTGGATATATTTCATTAAGTTCATCTATTGATACAGGACATTCTTTTGGATATTCTCCAGTATAATTTAAATCAAAATACACTAAATCTTTATTCCTACTTTTTATTTCAGTTATTACTAAACCAAGTGGTCTACCTATATCTCCTAAATGGACATCTCCTATTACTTCATGTCCTAGTTCTCTAGCAAGTCTTTTTAAACCTTCTCCGATTATTGCAGATCTTAAATGTCCTACATGAAGAGGTTTTGCAACATTTGCTCCACCGTAATCAATTATAATTTTCTTTTTATCTTCTACTACTGAAGAGATATTAGAATTATATAAATCTTCAAGAGAAGAAACTAATAAAGAATCTTTAATAAGAAAATTAATAAAACCAGGTCCAGCTACAAAAACATCTTCAAATATATCTAATTTAATTAATTCACTTGTAATCTTATCTGCTATTACTTTTGGATTTTCTTTTAATTTTTTAGCAATATTAAAAGCTTCATTACATTGATAATGAGATAAATCAGGTCTATCAGAAATCTTTACAATATTTTTTTGTGTTTCATATCCATTATTTAAAAATACATCTTTTACTAAATTATTTAAGTAATTTAACAAAGTCATAAAATCACCATTCCTTTATATGTAAATAGTATAACACAATTTTATAAAATAAAATATTAATCAAACAAAAATTTGACACTAATATTTATTTTTTGTTATTATAAAAATATGAAAAAAGAAGAACTTAGTAAAAAACAATTAAAAATTTATGATGCTATTAAAAAGTATATAGCAAAAAATAAATATCCCCCTACTGTAAGAGAATTATGTGATATGGTAAATCTTAATTCAACTGCAACAGTACACTTTCATATTTCTAATTTAATAAAAAAGGGATTTTTAACACAACAAAAAGGTGGTAATAGAACTTTAGAAATAGTCGGAGAAAACGAATATGTGGAAACTGATGAAAATGTTGCAGCAATACCACTAGTTGGTAGAGTATCTTGTGGAAATTTAATTGAAGCAATCGAAATTAAAAACAATTTATTTCATGTACCTATTAATTTAATAGAAAAAAGACACGAAGTATTTGCTTTAGAAGTCGTCGGTGATTCTATGATTAATGTTGGTATATATAATAAAGATATCGTTTTAGTAGAAAGAAAAAAAGAAGCATATAACGGTGAAATAGTCGTAGTATTAGATGAAGAAGGTTTTGCTACTATAAAAAGATTTTATAAAGAAAAAGATCATATCAGACTAGTACCAGAAAATGATAACTATAGTGATATAATCTTAGATAATTGTGAAATAATTGGAAAAGTTATTGGTTTATATAGAGAGTTTTAATATATCATTAACTAAATAAGAAACAATAAGAAGTCCTCCTACTGCAGGAACATAACTGCAAGAAGAGATTTCTTTTTTTTCACTCTTTATAGGTATTTCCTTAGAACAAAGTACCTTTATATTTTTAAGTTTTTCTTTTCTTATAAAAGTTCTTAATTCTCTTGCTATCGGGTCATAACTTGTTTTAAATATATCTGTTACTTCAAGTAAAGATGCATCAAGTCTTTTACCACAACCCATAGAAGATATAATTTTTACATTAGAATTAAAAGAATATCTTATTAAATTCTTTTTAGTAATTAAAGTATCACAACAGTCAATTATATAATCTGTTTTAAAGTTAGTAATAACACTAAAATCATCAATTAACTTTTCATATGATTTAGATATTTTTATATCTTTATTAATACTTATTGCTCTTTTTTCTGCTACATCAACTTTATACTCATCTATAACATCAAGAGTTGAAATTATTTGTCTATTTAGATTAGATAAAGAAATCTTATCATTATCGATAATTAAAATGTTTTTTACACCTAGTCTTACTAAGCCTTCTAAAACATATCCTCCAACTCCACCTACTCCAACTATTACAAATCTAGTATTTTGTATTTTTTTTAAATTTTCTATTCCAAATAAATTTTCAGTTCTATCATCCATATTTTTTTCCATAAAAAAATCTAGTAAAGTGCTATAAAATCCCGCTCTCTTTAAGCAGGTGGGTATTTATACATAGTATCGGGATACCCGAAGGCATTCAACACCAACTATAGATCCAAATTCCCAATTATATAACTTGGTCGGTTTTAATAACTTTACTAGACACTTATATTATACTACAAATTTAAAAAAAATAATATTCATTATGAATATTATTTTTATGCTTCATTAGTTATTTCTTTGTTACTATTGTTAAATTCTTTTATTATATTAGTAGATTTTACCATTTCATATACTTCAGTAGTAACTTTTTCAATATCTTCAAAATCTTTTCCTACTAAGAAATAAGTAACTATAAGTTTCTTATCCATATCAACATAGAAATAGTATCTTCCATATTTTTTATCTTTAAAATCACTATATCCGTAATATTTGTTAATTCCTATTTCTACGAATT
Source organism: uncultured Eubacteriales bacterium (assembly GCA_963536495.1). Classification (GTDB taxonomy): domain Bacteria; phylum Bacillota_I; class Bacilli_A; order RF39; family UBA660; genus CAJPPJ01. Next base: position 21,169 of record CAUTAF010000010.1, on the reverse strand, counting down.
TTTCTGTACCACCTACATATGTAAATTTTTGTAAGTCTTCTGTTCTATTTAAACTATTAAATGTATCATCAAGAGACTTATCTTTATAATAACTTCTAATATTAATTCTTGAAAATCTCACTTTATTATTTTTATGTACTAAAACTAATTTCGATGTATTTAATTGTTTCCAATTCTTAGCAACTTTTACTTCTACAACAGTATCTTTTCTATTAATTAATATTTGTTTATGAGAACAAAACAAATATAAAAAGAAACAGTTAATAACTACCGATAATATACAAAGAGCTATACCAAAAGTCACTTTTTTTCTCATTATCGAATGAATTATCGTAGGTGAACATAAAATAAATGATAAAGTGAATAATATTATTTTAACTATACTATTTGAAGCATTATAATTCACAAATGCTAGTAAGAGTGATACTGCTGCTAAAAAAATAGCTATAATTTGAAAAATATCTATTTTTTCTTTATAATCATCAATTTTTACTGTTGCAGCATCTCTTAACTTATCAATATCACTTTCTTCATGTATTTTATTTCCAGTTGCAGCAGTTGAAAATTTACCATCATCTATAATATTTTTATCTTCGTGTTCAACAAAATTTATTTTCTTTATAGGATCAAGTTCAACTTGTCCACCATCTTTTATCTCTTGCCCTATAAAAGTATTCATAGAATTCATACTTTCATTTATTTCACTACCTACTTGCCAACCACAATTTGGACATATAGTATCTGTTTCTGATAGTAAATTACCACATTTTCTACAATTCATAGTTTTCTCCTTTTATTTTATAAATTTTAATTTTTCTATAGTAGAATATAAAATTTCTAATAATCTTTCTTGTTCTTTAATTAAATTATCTTCTATAACATAAATAAATCTAATTAATCTACCTGATTCATTATCATATTTATAAAATATCATATAAGTAGAACTTGTCTTTTGTTCTTCTTTATATTTTTTACCATTTTTTTCTACTAATACATATTTTTTATGTTTCACACTTTCAGTAACTAATACATTAAAACCTGTTTCATTTACTTTAGTATTACTTGTTATTTTAAAATCTTTTGTTACATAATTAATTACTTCTTCATCAGTATAATTTTTTGTAATAAAATCATTAAATACTAATAAATAAATTCCTTTATCTTGATATTTATAAAAATCATATTTATTTTCAGTAATTTTAGGTATTCTTTCTCCATCGTGTTTACTAAAACTTTGAGGTAGAATATATTTCATATCCTTTATAATATAAGATTTTTCACCAGGATTTAACTCTTCTTCTTGAACTTTCTTTTCTCTTTCTTTAGTGTTTGGAAACTCTACATTATTCTGTAAATCAAATTCTGCTTTCTTTAAAAATTCTTGGAAATTACTAACATCTTTTCCTGTTCCATGAAATATTGCAAAATAATCAGAATTACTAGCTAAAAGAACTGAATAAAAACCTTTAGAACCATCGGATTTTTTATAATTAAATCTTATATAATAATTACCATTAGCTGTTTTTAAAATTTTATCTTCTGCTTTTGTAAGAACTGCACCTTTTGATGCTTTAGTTAAAAGTGTAACTAACATATTATAAAATTTTTCATAATCTTTTTTATTAGTAATATCTATATTTTCTAATTCACTACTCTTTATTAAAGAAAGATAATTTTTACTAGCTTTTCTAAATAAAACTATATTATCATTTACTTTATCATTATAAAAATATTCTTTATTTACTTTATATACGACATTTTGATCTTTTATATAATTAACTGGTTTTCTTTTTTCTTGATCTTGAAAAGCTAAAAAAATTAATACTATAGATATTAATACAGTTAACATAGGTATAATAACAATTGCTTTTATAGTAGAGTTTTTAGAAAACATTAAAGCTAATATAAGAAGTAAAAACTCTACTGCTGTTGCTACTGATAAATATAATAATAAATTAGGAAAGTTTCTTATAAAGAAAAATACTGTTAAAGATAAAATAATTATAGAAAATATTGTTGTTAAAACCATTAATATATTAGTATTTTTTTTAGTTTTAACTTCTTTTTCTTTATAATTTGGATTAGGTGTTGAACATATAGGACACAACTTATCACTAGGATATAAAACATTACCACAATTATTACAATTCATAACACACCTCTATTATTACTTTAATTTTATATAACTTTAAACTTTTTTGCAATAAAAAAGGACTATTCTTGATAGTCACATTTCATATTACTACACTTAATAGTTCCTTCTTTATTTACAAGTAAGCTTTTACACTTAGGACAAACATTTAATGTTGGTAAATCCCATGAAGCAGCTTTACACTTAGGATAATTACTACATCCATAGAAGATTTTACCTGTTCTAGTCATTTTAGATACTATATCTCCTTTTTTACATATTGGACATTTTCCAATAACTTCACTTTGGAAATTATTCTCTTCTTTATTAGTATTTTCTTTCTTTATATATTTACATTTTGGATAATTGCTACATGCTGTAAAAAATCCATATTTACTTTTTCTTTTAACTAAATCACTTCCACATTCTGGACATATTTCCCCAGTTTTTTCTGCTTCTTTTTTAGGTAAATCTTTAAATCCTTTTTCTACTAAAGCTTCAAATTTTTCCCAAAATAAAGTTAAAAATTTAATATTATCTTCTTTACCTTCTGCTATTTTATCTAAGTCACTTTCCATATTAGCAGTATATTTAACATTTATTATTTCACTGAAACCTTCTTGAAGCATATCTGTTACTTCAAAACCTATCTGTGTTGGTTTAAAGTTTTTCTTTTCTATCACTACATATTTTCTATCTTGAATAGTTGAAATAATAGTTGCATAAGTAGAAGGTCTACCTATTCCTAGTTCTTCTAATTCTTTAATAAGTTTAGCTTCTGTATATCTTGCAGGTGGTTCTGTAAAATGTTGCACTTTTTCAATATCTATATTTTGATAAATTTCACCTTCTTTAATATCAGGTAATATTTTATCTTCAGATGTTTCATATTTAGAATATACTTTTAAATATCCATCAAAAACAAGTATTTGACCAGTAAGTTTAAATTTATAATCATTATTATCAAATATAATAGTTGTTCCATCTATTTTGGCATCTGACATTAAAGATGCTAGTGTTCTATAGTATATAAGTTCATAAAGTTTAAACTCTTCATCACTTAAATATTCTCTTACTTCTTCTGGAGTTCTATAAATAGACGTTGGTCTTACAGCTTCGTGAGCATCTTGAACATTATCTTTTGCTTTTGCTTCTTTAACATATCCTTTATAGTTATCTCCATATGTTTTCAATATATAATTATTTGCTTCTGTTATAAAAGAATCAGAAAGTCTTGTAGAGTCACTTCTCATATATGTTATAAGCCCAACTCTTTCATTTTTAAGGTTAACCCCTTCATATAGAGTTTGTGCTATTTTCATAGTTCTTTTAGCAGCAAAATTAAATTTATTTGATGCTTCTTGTTGAAGTGAAGAAGTAGTAAACGGAAGTTTAGCACTTCTTTTTCTAGTTTTCTTTTCTACACTTTCAACTTTATAATCTTTTGATAAACTAGCAATTATCTTATCTGCAGTCTCTTCATTTTCAATAGTTAAATCATCTTTTTTATATTTAAATAATTTAGCTTCAAAATCTTTAAAGATACTTGTTATAGTCCAGTATTCTTCTGGTATAAACGCAAGTATTTCTCTTTCTCTATCTACTATAAGTTTTACTGCTACACTTTGCACTCTACCAGCAGATACTCCACTAGTCTTAGCTTGCATAAGTTTAGATAAACGAAAACCTATAATTCTATCAAGTATTCTTCTTGTTTCTTGACTTTTTACTAAATCAAAATTAATTTTACCTGGATTTTCAAAAGCTTCTTTTATTTTATCTTTTGTAACTTCATGAAAAGTAACTCTATAGTATTTATCATCTGCTATATTTAAAGCTTCTTTTAAATGCCAAGAGATGGCTTCTCCTTCTCTATCGGGGTCGGTTGCAAGATATATTACATCATAATTTTTAGAAAGTTTTTTTAAATCGTTAACGAAAGTCTTTTTACCTTTTATAGGTTCATAACTTGCTTTAAAATTATTATCTACATCTACTCCTAAACCAAATTTACCACTAGTAGTAAGATCCATAATATGTCCCATACTAGCTGTTACTTTATAACCACTTCCTAAATATTTTTCTATAGTTCTACTTTTACTAGGTGACTCAACTATTACTAATTTATTCATAAATATATTATTTTATTTCCTTTACTTTTATTTGATATTTTCCATTAGGACTTTCAACTTCAGCTATTTCTCCTACTTTTTTACCTATTAAGGCTTTTCCTATAGGTGATTCATTAGAAATTTTACTATTCATTGGATCAGCTTCTCTACTTCCAACTATCATATATTCATCTGTTTCATCTTCATCATCTAAGTATTCTATAGTTACTTTAGAACCTAAACCTACTTTACCATTATCTTTCTTCTTAATAATTTCAGCAGTTGAAAGTTGTATTTCAATAGTTTTAATTTCTGTTTCAAGTAAACTTTGTTCTTCTCTAGCTGCGTGATATTCAGCATTTTCTGATAAGTCACCTAAAGCTCTAGCTTCTTGTAAATCCTTAATATTCTTTGGTCTTCTAACTGTTATTAAATAATCTAATTTTTCTTGTAATTCTTTATATCCTTCTTCTGTTAAATATGTTTTCTTTTGCATTTTTATCTCCTAATTGTCTAATTCTATAAGTAAAACCCCCAGCTAAAAAAAGCTAAGAGTTTATTTGTTTTTTTATTCATTAATTTTTTTATGCCTTTAATATGCATAAAACACAAGAATATTATCACATATAAATTAAGTTGTCAAACTTAGAAAAATAAAATTACTATTTATTATGATTATCTTGTGATAATGTCTTAATTTATTATAATGATACTTAAATATTTTAATTTTTAACATTTTCAAGATTATTGAGAACTTAGAAAATAAAACTATTTTTTAACTTTTTTACATAACTCTTCTTTATTTTCTAAATTATATAAATAAGTTTTTAAAACTTCTAGCATATTAGAATATCCCATAGCATCCATATTATCCGCTACATAATTATCGTGTGGATATTTACTTTTTCTATCTGATAAATGATTTTCTCCAAAATCCCAAATCGGATATGTTAATTGAAATTCTGAAAATCTTTTACCATCTGCTGCTTGAACAAAACTCTTAGCAGCATCTATAAAAGAACCACCATTTTGTAAAATCCAATTTTCAACTCCAGAACCTCCAAGTCCACCTTCAGCATATCTTCCTCTTTTAGATTTATAAACTTTAGCTTTAGATAAAACTTCTTTTGCTAGTAAAATATTAGCAATTACATATTTATATTTTTCTTCATCTATAGTTTTTATATTTTGAAGTCTATCTTTTAAAGCCATATCAGTTGTATATACTAATTTATCTGTTTTTTCAGCAAAAGTAACATCTATATCAACCACAGTTTCTTCATCTATTTTTACACCATAAAATCTAAAATCACCGTAATTAGTTAAATCATCTGCATAATCTTTATTAATTTTTTTTAATATAGCTCTTTTTATAGCTTCTATTTTTTTAGGACTAGAAACAATACTTTTATCAAGTCTCATCATAAAATCAAAATCACTATTACCAATTTTATTAGTTTCTCTTCCAGTAGATCCAGTATCTATTAATTCAACTATTCCCTCAGATAAATCTTTATCTATATTAGTTTTAAAACCAAGTCCTAATTCTTCTATCACTTCTTTAAATAAAGAAGTAACTTTTTCTTTTTTTATTTTTGTTTCTCTTATATTTTCTTCTATTTTTTCTAAATAAGAATTTATTTCTTCATTTTTTAAATTATTAGAAAAATTATAATTATTTTCTTCATAAAAAGAAAGTCCACTCATCTTTTTTCTTAAATCATCATAATCTTTTGGACTAAATATAACTTTACCATCTTTATTTACAACAGGTATATAAAAACCATTCATTGCTATTTCTAAACCTAATCTTGGATCATATTTTTCCATAACAAATAGATTTATATCACTAGAAGCAAAACCCGTTCTAATACCATAATGATCTTCTGATATTACTCCTGTATAAAATAATTCTAATTTAGATAAATCTTTAGTAAAATCTACTTTTTCTTTATCGTTATCTCTAGTAGTAATAAATCTATCATCATTTTTTAATATAAGCCATATAGGACCATAACTACCTGCTGAAGATAAATTTATCTTATGGTGTAATTTACCATCTTTTGTTAGTATCTTCGATATATCAGTATCAAGAGGTGTTGAATCAATAGATGAATCATCTCCTAAAAATTCTTTTGATATACTACCATTTTGTAAGATATTATTAATATATTTTATATCTCCTATTCCTTTAACAAAATCACCATATTCTAATACAAAGTCATTTTTAGCTAATTCTCTATTTCTTCTATCTGCATATTTTATTTTTTCTTCTATATATTTTTTAGGTTCTTCTAAAGTATTAACTCCAATAGAACCACAAAACATTCTAATAAGTCTATCTCCTAAATTATAATCTATACTTTCATTAGGTGATATTTTTTTAGCTATTTCTAATATATCTTTTACTACATCTTCTCCTATTTTAAAACTATCTTTATTTATCTTAGCTTTTGTAGTGTTATTATATAAAGTTATTAAATGTTTTGAAAAAAGTAACAATTCGTTTTTATCTTTTTCTGATAAAGAAGAAAAATCTAATTCATTGTTTTTTATTTTTTCATACATTTTTGAACCAAACTCTATATTCTTAAGATATTCTTTAATAGATCTATTATTTGAACCTAAAGATGCTTTTATTAAATCAGAAAATACTATTAATTTTTTAGCTTTTAAAGATGCTTTTTTTAAAACAGGAGATATAGTTGAATTTTTATTAAAAAAATCAAAACCTAAAAAGTCCGGATGTAATATTTCAAAACAAGAATATATTTTTCCAACTATAGGTATATTATTTTTAATAAATATATCTTCTATTTTTTCTAAATATCTTAAAGGATCTTTAGAATTTAATAACTGTGTAGCTAATTCTTTTTTAAATTTAGTTATCTCTGTTGAATTAGAAAAAGATAAACGAGATAAAGTTTCTGCCACACAATCTATTTTTTCTATATCAAGAGATGATATATTTTTACTAACATATTCTTTAAATTCTCTTTGTATTTCAAAATCTTCTATTTTAGAATATGCATACAATATTTTCATACGTTTATAATTTGCTAAATATATATTTTTTTCATCATTATATAAAGGAATGATCCAACTCATAGTCTTAGGAAAACCACAAACTATATTAGTGTTCTTAAATACATCAAACAGATGATAATTATCACTAAAGTCTTTTAAAGTAAATTCTTTTTTATAAAATTTATTTTTTATTTCTTCATCTATTTCTTCTGGTAAAAATAAATCTTTATATTTATTTCTAAACTCTCCTGTTATATCTCTATAATCAACAGCTTTTTTTAAATAATTAGGTCCATATGTTATAGCTCTTCTCATAACCTCATAAAATTCTTCTTTTCTATAAGGTCTTAGAATAAAATCCCCATTTTCATCTCTTAAATTAAGTGTTTTATCTTTTTGACAAGAATCAAAATTTAAAAAGATATTATTAAATGATTTTAATTCTTTAAAATCATCTTTAGTGAAAAAATGTCCACATTCATTATCAAAATCAACTATAGTTTTTAATCCATATGTTCCAACAAAAGTTAAAACATCATCATTTAAAAGAACTGTAATAGGTATATTTATATTAAAAATATAATCTTTATCAAGCGTTCTTAATTCTTTAATTAAATTATATACTTTAGGTTCATTAAAACTTTTTAAATGTTCTTCTAAAGAAGAGTATTTAAATATTTTTTTATATTCTTCATCAGTTAAAATAGTTTTTTTTCTTAAAAGTCTATCTGTAAATTCTTTTATATAAGAGTCTTTATCTTCTGTTTTAGATATTTCACTTATAAATTTATATATATCGGTATTTTTTATAATAAGATCCTTTAAAAAAGAATATTTTGACATAAAATCTTTTAACATATGATTAGTAATAAAATTATTTTTTGCCATTTCATCACTATTTAAATAATCAGTTAAATCTTTATCTTTATATAAATTCCAATTAAGTATTATTTTATTTAAATCAACTTTATTTTCATAATTCATATATTACACCTACATTTATATAGTAACATATTAAAAAAAAAGAAATAAAGTTATTTTTTACTTTCTTCTAATACAATAACTGCTTTTTTAGCAAAATAATTATTTTTAACCATTGGAATATTTAATGAATCAATAACTTTTTTCATGTCTTCTACATTAGAAAAAATAGTTTTAACATGTTCACTTCTTTCTTCAAGTTCAATAAAAATATATTTATCATTAACTAGTTGAACTGCAAATTCTATTTTATCATTAGTATAAACTACACTATTATTTTGTATATGAATTAACTCTTTATAACCTATAGTCTTCATAAAGTTACTCGCTTCTTTAATATCATTTACTTTACAACTAACTTTAGCTTGTTTTAGGATATCTCCATTATTACTATATTCTTTATATTTATATAGTAACTCTTTTAGTGTATTTTCTATATATCTAACAATTACACATTTTTTTAATATATCTAAAGAATTTTTATTTTTTAAATCATAATCTTTTGATATTAAATATTCATCAATTACTTTATATTTTTCTATTATTTTAAAACCTTGTTTTATTAAAAGACTATGTAATTCTTCATAATTACAAGTTACTTGCACTGTTATTTCATTTTCATATTTCATAATTTTCTCCTTTATACAAAATTCTCTAAAATACTATTACTTACATATAAATATTTAGGATTAATAGATAAATTATCATCTTTAAGTATCAAATAATTTTTATTAAGTAAATCTTTTATATTATATACTTCATAAATATCTTTATTAAATAATTCTTTAAATTTTTTTATACTTATTCCCTCTATTTTTCTAAGACCTAAAATCATAAAATAAGTCATTTTATCTTTATTATTAAGATATTCTTCTTCCTTAACAAAGGGATACTTATCTAAATTTCTCGTATTAGTATATCTTATATCACCAATATATCCACTAGCAGATAAACCAAGTCCTAAATACTCTTCGTTGTTCCAGTAAACTAAATTATGTCTAGAAACTTTTTCTTTAGCATAATTACTTATTTCATAGTGATTATAACCAAATTCTTCTAATTTTTCTTTTATATAAAAGTACATTTGTGAAGAAATACTATCTTCTATTTCTTGATAATTAACATATTTTAAATAAGTATTATTTTCTAGTATCAAAGAATAAGTACTAATATGTTCTATATTAAAAGATAAAAGATAATTTATATCTTCATCTACCTCTTCTAAAGTTTCATCTTTAAAAGCATAGATTAAATCTAAATTAATATTATCAAAATATTTTTTTGCTAAATTTATCTTATCAGTTAATATTTTTTTTTTAACTACTCTTTTAATTAATTTTTGATATTTAGGATTAACTGTTTCAACCCCTATACTTATTCTATTAACATGATATTTTTTAAGTAAAAGAAGGAGTTCTTCTGTAATATCTAGTGGCATTAATTCTACTGTAAATTCATAGTATTCTTCTTTTTTCAAATCTAGGACTTTTAATATTTTTTCTAAATTATTTATTCCAATAGAAGAAGGACTCCCTCCTCCTATATAAATAGTTTTAAATGTATTATTAAGATACTCTTGATAAATATCAACTTCTTTTAATAATTTTTCATAATAAGTATTAAAAAACAAATCATTATAATACATCTTACAAAAGTCACAATAACTACAAATATTAGTACAAAAAGGAATATGTAGATAAATACTTTTAATATTATTCATCAGTCTTTAAGATAGCTAAAAATGCCTCAGTTGGAAGTTCTACACTTCCTATCATCTTCATTTTCTTCTTACCTTTCTTTTGTTTTTCTAAAAGCTTTTTCTTTCTAGATACGTCTCCCCCATAACATTTTGCAAGCACATCTTTTCTCATAGCTTTTACTGTAGATCTTGCTATTACTTTAGCATTTAGTGATGCTTGAATAGGTATTTCAAATAATGCTCTAGGTATTACTTCTTTTAAAGCATCTACTATAATTTTTCCTCTTTCATAAGCATTTTCTTTCGGTGCTATTAAAGATAATGCATCTACTTTTTCACTATTTACTAAAATATCTATCTTAACTAAATTAGATTCTTTATAACCAATTATTTCATAATCAAAAGATGCATAACCTTTAGTAATAGATTTTAATTTATCAAAGAAATCATACACTATTTCTGCAAGTGGTAATTCATAAAGTATCTTAACTCTCGTCTTATCTAAATAAGTCATCTCTTTATAAATCCCTCTTTTATCTTGACATAAATTCATAATACCACCAATAAATTCATCTGGAGATAATATAGTTGCTAAAATATAAGGTTCAGACATAGTTTTAATTTTCGTTACTTCCGGCATCTTTTGTGGTGAGTCTATATCTATATTTTCACCACTTGTTAAAGTTGCTTTATATAAAACTGAAGGTGTTGTAACTATCGCATCGATATCAAATTCTCTAGTTAATCTTTCTTTGATGATTTCCATATGAAGAAGACCTAAGAATCCACATCTAAAGCCAAAACCTAAAGCTTGAGATGTTTCAGGTTCATATACTAAAGATGCATCATTTAATTTTAATTTTTCTAAAGCATCTCTTAAATCTTCAAAATCTCCTGCATCAATTGGATAAACTCCAGAATATACCATAGGTAACATAGGTTTATACCCTGGTAATTTTTCTTTACAAGGATTATCTTTATTAGTTATAGTATCACCTACTAAAATATCTGAAATATTTTTAATAGATGCCGTCATAAAACCAACTTCACCAGCTTTTAATTCATCAACTTTCTTAACAAAAGGAACTCTTTTAAATAAAGATAAGACTTCATAAGTTGCTTTAGTCTCCATCATCTCTATTTTATCTTTAACTTTAATTGTTCCATCCATTACTCTAAATGCAACTACTACTCCTTGATATGAATCAAAGATACTATCAAATATTAAAGCTTTTAATGGTAGTTTTTCATCTCCCTTTGGTTCATTTTTATTTTCTATTATTCTATCAAGTAATTCTTTTACACCTTCTCCAGTTTTACCACTAGTACAAATAATATCTTTTTCATCAAATCCTAAATCTTCTACTATAGACTTTTTAGTTTTTTCTATATCAGCATTAGGTAAATCTATTTTATTAATAACTGGTATTATATCTAAATCGTTTTCCATAGCTAAAAATAGATTTGCTAAAGTTTGTGCTTGTACACCTTGAGTAGCATCTATTAATAAAACTGCTATATCACTAGCTGCTAAAGATCTAGATACTTCATAAGAAAAGTCTACATGACCTGGTGTATCTATTAAATTTAATTCATAACCTTTATATTCTAAAGTAGCGGTATTAAGTTTTATTGTAATACCTCTTTCTCTTTCTAAATCCATACTATCTAGAAGTTGAGATTTTTTCTCTCTATCACTAACCGCCTCACATACATCCATGATTCTATCTGCTAAAGTACTTTTACCATGATCTATATGAGCAATTATTGAAAAATTTCTTATTTTTTTCATAACTATCGTTCCTTATCTTCTACTTTCACTTATCAAATCTACTTCTTTTGCAAGTGTCTTTATTCTATCAAGTATTCTTCTAGCTCTTAAAGAATTACTTCCTAAAGAAAAATGTTTTTCTAATTCATCTATTGAATAATTAGATGTAAAGAATGTTGCTAAATTATTTTCCATTCTATAGTTTAATATAGGTTCTAATATTTCATCTCTTGACCATTCAGTTAAATATTCTGCACCTATATCATCAAGTAATAGTATTTCTACATTCATAAGTGCTTCCATCTTATCTTTATAACTTAAATCATTAAAACTTTCTTTAATACTTCTCATAAGTTCTGGTACATGAATAATAATAGATTTTATATTTTTTTCTGCTAATTTATTAAGTAATGCTGATAATATATAAGTCTTACCACTTCCAAAAGTTCCATATAAATAGATAGCTTTTTGTTTTTTACCATAATTATCATAAAACTCTTTTATAGCTTCAATAATCTTTTTTCTTTTTTTATCATCAGTATAAATATTTTTCATACTAGCATCTTTTAAATTCTTAGAAACTGAAAAAAGTTCAACATTATTCTTAACATGAATATCTTTCATACAACTACATTCATCATATACAAAATATAGTTTATTATTTTCAACAACTGCTCTTGTAACATAACCTTGATTTACATTCTTACATTCTTCATAACCATGAAATTCTAAAGAATTTTCTTTATCTTTAATAGCAGATTTTAAATCTTCTATATTTAACATAGCAGTTACATCATCGATATTTAAATGTTTTATTAAATCTTTTAATTTATTATCTTTTAATGCTTCTTTATAATTTTTTTCTAATTTATAAATATTTTCATCTGATAGTTTAAAATTTATTTTTTTCATAGTTTCTCCACTACTAATATTTTACCATAAGCTTTTCTTTATAACTAAAAAAAGTAAGTTTTAACTTACTTTTATCCATTTATTTGATTCATAACTTCTTCTGCAAAGTTATCAACTTTCTTTTCGATTCCTTCACCAACTTCGTATCTTATATAATTTACTACTTGCATATGGTTTTCTTCTAAGAAAGTCTTAACATTCTTTTTAGAATCATCAATATATTCTTGATCTAATAAACATATTTCTTTAAAGAATTTGTTTAATCTTCCGTTTGCCATCTTTTCAGCAACTTCAGCTGTTATATCTTTCTTTTCATTAGCAATTTGTTCTTTAATAACTGACATTTCTCTTGCCTTAACTTCTTCAGGTACTTCTTCTTCAGTCATATATTTAGGATTCATTGCAGTTATTTGCATTGCTAAACTCTTAGCTAAAGCTTTATCTCCACCTTTTACAACTGCAAGTGTAGATATTTTTCCTCCTAAGTGAATATAAATTCCAAAGTTTTCATCATCAGCTTTTTCTACTAATTCAAATCTTCTGAAACTTAATTTTTCTCCTATTACAGCAGTTTCTGCAATAATATAATCGTTTATTGTTCCATCGTTATATTTTAATTCCATAGCTTCTTCTAATGTCTTAACGTTAGAGTTTAATACTGTATTACCAATATTTGCTATTAAATCTTTAAATTTATCATTCTTAGATACAAAGTCAGTTTCACTATTTACTTCTAAGATAACTGCTTTATTTTCATTTTCATATATTGCAGTTAATCCTTCTGCAGCTATTCTACTTTGTTTCTTTTGAGCTTTAGCTATACCTTTTTGTCTTAAAATATCTATTGCTTTTTCGATATCTCCATTTGCTTCTTCTAAAGCTTTTTTACAATCAAGTATACCTGCTCCTGTTCTTTCTCTTAATTCTTTAACTTGTGCTGCGCTCATAACAACCTCCTTATTAATTGTTAATTATTAAATCAATGATTTCTTGTTTTTTCATAGTAGAGAATCCAGTTAATTTCTTTAATCTAGCTACTTCTTTTAATTCTGGTAATGTTTTTTCTTCTAATTCTTCTTTAGTAAACACTACTTCTTTTTCTTCTTCAACTGCTTCTTTTTCTTCTACTTTAGTTTCTTTTTTAACTTCTTTTACTTCTTCAGTTTTTTCTTCTTTAACAGTTTTTTCTTTATCTTCTTCTGATAAGTAATCTGTTATTTCTAATCCTTTTACTTCTAATACTGCATTATTTAATGCTCCTAAAAGTAATGAAACTGATTTAACTGCATCATCATTTCCTGGTACTACATAATCAACTAAATCTGGGTCAGAATTAGTATCTACTATTCCAAGTACTGGAATTCCTAATTTCTTAGCTTCTTTTACTGCTATTATTTCTTCATTAGGATCTACAACAATCATAAGTTGAGGTAATCTTCTCATATTTCTGATTCCTCTTAAGTTTAAGTTTAATTTGTCGTATTCTTTTTTAATTTTAATTACTTCTTTTTTAGGTAATAAATCAAATGTTCCATCTTTTTCCATTTGTTCTATTTCTTCCATTCTTCTAACTCTATTTCTAATTGTTCTAAAGTTAGTTAATGTTCCACCTAACCATCTTTCATTTACGAAGTAGTTTTCTGCTTTTGTTGCACATTCTTCTACTGCTTCTGATGCTTGTTTCTTAGTTCCTACAAATAATATCTTACCATCTTTTTCAGCTACTGATTTAACTACTTGATATGCTTTATCTAATGATTCTGATACTTTTTGTAAGTCTATTATATATATGTCATCTCTAGAGTTGAAGATATATTTCTTCATCTTAGGATTCCATCTTCTTTTTTGGTGTCCAAAATGTACACCTGCTTCTAATAAATAATTTATTGATACTATTGCCATTTTTTTATTTTCCTTTCGTTTTTACTTCTATTAAGTTCTATTTATCCACCTTTTAGGCACTAGGTATAAACAATTCCTTAATATGTTTATTTTAAAGCTTCTAAAAGTTCAGCTTTTTTCATTGTAGAATATCCTTCTACACCTTTTTCTTTAGCTATTTCTTTTAATTCTTTTAAAGTTTTACTTTCTAAATCATTTGAAATAACTTTTGTTTCTTTTTTAACTTCTTTTTCTACTTTTACTTCAGTTTTAACAACTTTTCCTGTTAAACCTTTTTTAGATGTTTCTACTAATGATTTAAATGCTTTTTCATCCATAATTGCTATTTCACTAAGCATCTTTCTATTAATATCAACTCCTGCTTTTTTAAGACCACTCATAAATTTTGAATAAGACATATCATACATTCTTACTGCTGCATTAATTCTTTGAATCCATAATTTTCTAAAGTCTCTTTTCTTAGCTCTTCTATCTCTAAAAGCATAAAATCCACTATTCATTAATTGTTCTTTAGCAGTTTTCCATAATCTATGTTTGCTACCAAAGAAACCTTTAGCTCTTTTTAAGATTTTCTTTCTTCTAGCTCTTGTTACTACACTATTCTTAACTCTTGCCATTTCTTCCTCCTTATATAATATCTCTTAATCTTCTTCTATCTGCTCTTGATAGAGAACCTTTTTCTCTCATACTTCTATTGTGTTGAGAGTCTTTTTTCCCAGTATTGTGTCTTTGTCCTGGATGACCTATTGTTATTGTTCCACTTTTTCTTGATTTTAGAACTTTTGCTACACCTTTATGTGTTTTTAATTTTGGCATACTTTCTTCCTCCTTATTTTTTTGGTACTAATATCATAGATATAGATCTACCTTCTAATTTTGCTTTTTGTTCTATACTTGCTACATCTTCTAATTGTTCAACAAAGTTTTGCATTACTTGAAACCCTATATCCGTATGAGCCATTTGTCTTCCTTTAAATCTTAAAGTAAGTTTAATTTTATCTCCTTTAGCTAAATACTTTTTAACGTTTTTTAACTTAAATTCGATATCTCCTACATCTATATTAGGTGATAATCTAAATTCTTTTAATTCAGATATCGAAGCTTTTTGCTTTTTCTTAGCATCTTTATCTTTTTTGATTTTTTCATATCTAAATTTGTTATAATCTATAATTTTTGCAACTGGTGGATTTCCTCCTGCATTAATTAAGACTAAATCAAGTCCAGCATATGAAGCTAAAACTAAAGCATCACTAACTTTCTTTAAACCTACATGTTCTCCATTAGGTCCTATAACAAGTACTTCAGGTACTTTTATTTGTTCGTTTACTAACCAAACATTGCTATCTTTTGCGATATTACACCTCCAACAATAAAAAAGTAGGCATAAATACCTACTTTAAATACATATAAATAAAATCAAGTTTATTTAAAAGCATTTACCCATCTTTTTATAAAAATCAGGTGGATGTAGGTACATCTCTTTCTTTTTTAAGTCATATATATACTACATTAAACTTGAATACATGTCAACTATTTTTTTATTTTTTAATAGTGCTCATTTCACCAGCTGCATTACTAATTGCTTGTGCTGCTGCTTGATCACGTTCAATTGTGTCTTTCTTAACACTTTCTAAGAATTCAATAAATCTTGTAACAACATTTTCTATTTGATTTTTGTCTTGTTCTATAACACTCATAGCTTCATTAATTGATGAAACGATATCTCCTTTAAAAGCATCAGTTCCTAATTCATCTACTGCATCTCTCATACTTTGATATTCTGTATTTATTTCATCTCTTTTACTTTTTAAATTACTTGTAAATCCTTCGATTAAACTTACATCTAATAATGTTCTTCCACCATTCATAATCTTACTGCCCTCCTAATTAATTATTTAATCCACGTGCATTTTCTGCTCTAGCTCTTTCGTCTTCTTCATAAGCTCTTGCTGTTTCTTGAATTTGATTAGCAAAACCAATAACATTTTCTGCTTCTCTATCAAGATCTTGAGTTAAACTATCTAATGAGTCTTTATATGCATCTGCATCTGTACCAACCCATCCTTGTCCTACGAAATTACTAACATCTGTTCTAATTACATTAACAAGGTCCATTAAATTTTTAGATGCTGTTTCTAATCTTTTAACTCCTTCTTCTGCTGAGCCGTAGTTTACACCATATTCATTTGCCATTTTTTATTTCCTCCCTACTATTTTAAACTTATCAATTTTTATTCTTTAATGCTATTCTTTTTTTAAAGTTTTTACAATTATTGACACTTATTTTTTATGACTTAAGAAAAAATATTTTATTTTTCTTCTTATAGGTATCAAAAGATTAAATATTAAATATAAAGTTTTATTTATAACTAAGTCTAATTCACCACTAAACTCATAAAAATCTCCCCCAAAACTTTGTTTCATAGTATTTAAACCAAATAGTGGATGATCTTTCTTTTCAAGTGATACTGCTCCAAAATTATCATAAAACTTACACCCATTCTTTTTAGCATCTAATATATGATATTTATAAAGACCATAATTAGAACAAGAATCAAGTAATACTGTTTCATTTCCGGCATATAAAGCCCAGCACATGTCTTTGTAATATATAATTATATGAGCATTTAAAATAATTTTATCTTTTTTATATTTTTCTAATACTTCAGTATATTCTTTTATATAATTTTTACTATCTTCTATTTGTTTTAGAAGTTCATTCATATAATTTTTCTTATAATTATCATGAGTCTTTAACTCTTCTATTTCTTTATTTAATCTTTTTATCTTTTCTTCATAGTTATTAATAACTTTTTTCGGATAAACATAAGCTTTATATAATTTAACTTTATATTCACCCTCGTTATATATTTTAAATAAATTTTGATAATAAGTTATATCGTGTTGAATAAAAGTCTTTCTTTCTTCTGTAAGTCTCATAAGACGATAAAATTCTTCTATATCAGTAAAATCTCCCTCTTTTATTTCAATATCGAAGTTTTCACTCTTTTTTATTCTTTTCTTTAATGTCTTAGAAAAATTATTAACTATTTCTTCTTCACTTTTAGTTAAATCTATTCTATAAGTAAATCTAGGTTGAGAACTTTCAAATAGTTTATTAAGACCTAAAGAAATAAAACCTAAAGACGTTAAAGTTTTAAAAAACATCTCTTTATCTTCTATTTTTTCTATTTTCTTTTCATCATTTGATACTTTAGTCAAAACAAATGCTGGATCTATTTTTAAAAAGATTATTTTTTCTTGTTTAGAGAATTTTTTTACTTCTTTTATAAAAAACTCTAACAATTCTTTATCTTTATAATCTATACAAAATGCTCTTGGTAAATATAAATAAGAATAACCAAAATATAATTTTTTCTTTAATCCCATACATGCAAATAAAAGATTATCATTATCATCTACTACTCCTAAATAATAAGCTTTTCTATTTGTTGCTTTTTCTTGAAACTTACCCCATCTATAACTTTGCATAAAATGAGCAAAGTTATTTTTTTTCATAAACTCTTCATATTTTTCTTCTTTTATATCAGTTATAAATTTCATAAAATTCTTCCTCAATCATCTAAAATATATCATAAAAATTAAAAAAATAAAATTTTTTGATTTATGTATTGCATTTTTATTATTTTTAGTATATTCTTTAGAAGTAGTGAAGAAATTATTCGGGCTTGTAGCTCAGGTGGTTAGAGCGTTCGTCTGATAAGCGAGAGGTCGAAGGTTCGAGTCCTTCCAGGCCCACCATTTTATTTGTTTACTATCATGCCTCAATAGCTCAGTTGGTTAGAGCATCTGACTGTTAATCAGAGGGTCCTAGGTTCGAGTCCTAGTTGAGGCGCCATCGGCCAGTTGGTGAAGCGGTTAACACACTGCCCTTTCACGGCAGCATTCACGGGTTCAAATCCCGTACTGGTCACCATTTTAAATTTTAGAACTTCTATTTATAGAAGTTTTTCTTTTTATCCAAAAATGTTATAATACTAACATAAGGAGGAATTATGAAAAAGAATATTATATTATTTGTAACTATATTAATAGCATCTACTCTAGCATCTTTTTATATCTATGAATACTTTGATAAAGAAGTTAAATCTAAAACTAATTTATCTACAACTTATACGAAACTTCCAAAAGAAAACGTATTTAAAGTTATAAATATTAATGAAGCTATTAATTTAGTAAAAAAAGGAAATGGTGCTTTATTCATTGGTTATAAAGAATGTATATGGTGTCAACAATACATTAAAGTAATAGATGATATAGCAAAAAAGAATTCTCTTCCAAAGGTATATTATTTAGATATTAGAAAAGATAGAAAGAATAATAGTAAAAAATATCAAGAATTAGTAAATTTACTAAAAGATAGATTAAAAAACGATGACTTAGGAAATAAAAGAATATTCGTACCTTTCTTAGTAATAGCAAAAGATGGTAAAATCTTAGAAACAGATGATGAAACATCTGATTTATCTAAAGATAAAGTCGATCCATTAACATATTGGACTGATGAAAAGATAAATCTTTTAAATGAAAAATTAAAAAGTCATATAGAACAAATAAAAACATGTAATGAATGTAATTAATAAAAAAATCTAGTTTAAAACTAGATTTTTTATTTTACCAATTACTTCCTTTATTTCTCATTTCTGTTTGAATAATATTTCTTCCAGATTCATCTATTATTTCTCTTGAAGAAAAATTGTTACCTTTAAATATCTCTTCTTCTTTGGGTTTATTTATATTAAAAGAATTAATACTATTTTCTAAATGTTCTTTTCCTCCTAACGAAGAATTAAAAGAATTATTTCTTAAGTTATTTACTGTATTAAAACCTAAATTAACTTTATTAGAACTTAAATTCATATTCTTATTTTGTACTCTAAAACTAAAGTTATTATTTAAAGGATTTTTAAACTTATTAAAATTATTTATATCCATGATTTTTCTCCTATTATATAAATAGTAATCTAAAATTAAAAAAAATACAAAATATTATTTTGTATTTAAGCTCTTGATACATATTTTCCGTCTTCAGTAGACACAATAATTTCTTCACCTTCTGATATAAAGATTGGAACTTTAACAGTAAGTCCTGTTTCAATTACTGCATCTTTCATAGCGCCAGAAGATGTATTACCTTTAACAGCTTGTTCTGTACTAGTTATTTTGAAACTAATTTTATCTGGTAAAATTATTCCTACTATGTCTGAATTATGAAATTGCATAATAATTTCTAAATTTTCTTTTAAATAGTTTACAGTATTTCCTAGTGTTTCTTTCTTTACTTCTATTTGAGAATAATCTTCCATATCCATAAAAATATAATCATCACCAGAATTATATAAATATTGCATTTCTTTTTTATTTAAAATAGCTTTTTCTACTTTAATACCTGCATTAAAAGTAACATCTATATTTGCTCCTGTGTGAACATTTTTTAATTTAGTTCTTACAAAAGCTGATCCTTTTCCAGGTTTTACATGTTGTTGATCTAATACTAAATATAATCCATCATTATATTTAATACACATACCGCTTCTTACATCGTTTATATTTATCATTTTTTATCCTATTTCTTTTCTTTATGTTTTGTATGTTTTTGACATCTTGGACAATATTTACTTAATTCTAATCTATCTACTGTATTCTTTATATTTTTTTCTAATCTATAATTTTCTTCTTTACATTCATCACAATAAAATGTTTTAAGTTGTCTATTTTCGTTTTTTGCCATAATCTTTCTCCTCCTAATACTGCTTTATATTATAACAAACATAAGCATTTTTTCAAACATTTAAATAAATTAACAATAAAAATATTAACATAATAATCAAAAAAATAATATTATTTGTGTCTAATTTGTTAATTTTTCCTTCATTTTCTTCGCAATACTCATTTGAATTTACAAATTTGTTTACTGTTTTATCATTTTCCATATATCCATTCCTGTTATATAAATAGTAAATATTATAAGAATAACTACAAATATTAAACTTAAAGTTAACTCTATTTTAGGATTAACTTTCTTATTAAATAATTTTTCTATAATTAAGAAAAATATTTTACCACCATCAAATATTGGAAGTGGAAGTAAATTTAAAAATCCTACATTAATACTTAGTACTGCAGTTAAGAATACAAGACCAATTAATCCATTTGTTTTACTTTGATCTTTTACTACATTATATATTCCAACCGGACCAGAAAATGCATTTATTCCAAGTTTACCTTTAAATAACATTTGAAAAACTTTTATTATACTTTTTACATTAGATTTAATTTTCAAGTACGAATTTTTAATAGCATTAACAAATCCTGTTTCTTTTTTTGTATTTAAAGATATACCATATCTATATCTTTCTATTTCTTTACCATCTATTTTTTCTTTTATTTTCTCTGGTGTAACAGTAATAAACTCTATCTTTTCGTTTCTTCTAACTACAAAAGTTAATTTTTCATTTGGATTTAAAAACATAATTAGATTTAAATCATCTTGAGTAGAAATTTTATCATAGTTTATTCCAACAATAGTATCATTTTTCATAAGTCCAGAATAATATGCTGGTGTATCTTTTTCTACATCTACTATCTTAGTACTTTGACTAGGACTTCCATTA
>CAUTAF010000009.1:0-59108 GCA_963536495.1 uncultured Eubacteriales bacterium | reverse complement strand
TAGATAAAGTTTTAAAGATTATAGATGATTTATTTGCAAGTAAAAAAATAAATAAGAAATGTGTAGAAATACTAGAATTATATAATTGTGTAAAAGAATTAATTATATTGAAAAATAATTAGGAGATAAATATGAAAAATAATAATCATGTCAATATCTTAAGAAAATGTCTCAAATAATTTAAAACATTAGTGTTAAGCGTATACATAAATTGTATGCGCTTTTTGTTGCTGCCTTTTAAAAACTTCAACTCTCCACGAATGATTCATTGGAGGGATATATTTCTTTATCTGTTTTGTTGATGTTTTCTTTTTCTTCTAGTAAATCTTTAAAGTGATTATAGTATTTATTCTGATAAAGTAGTATAGTGTTCTGGGAGATAGTTAGATCTAGGGTGTTGGTAGGTTTATGTCCTCGGTTGCCGTGGACAAATCCGGATTTACCTTTCTCCTTATATTTAATAATAAGACGATTTATTTTTCTTCTTGATAAATTTAGTTTGATAGCAGCATTATTTTTATTGCCGCCATTATCAACTAAATTTTTTATTATGAAATATTTATGATATTCATTCATTCTTAATTTTACCTTTCTCATATTGTCATCTCAGTGACATATTATGTATTTTAATTGAGACATAATCCAAAGATAATCGTTAAGACATTATCACAAGATAATCATAGATATAAATAATTAATAAAAAATATACACTTGATTTTATAACATTATAATGTTATAAAATAATTAATAGAAGAATTGCGTATGAAAAAAGATTCAAATTTTAATTTTTTAAATACAAAAGAAAATAAAATAGAATATTGTTTTTCTAGACTTTTGTTTTATACAGAATATTTAAATATTAATCTAGAATATAAACATATAAATTATGAAATATCTATTATTTTAATTTATATAAAAAAATGGTTAAAAACTTATATAAAATTTAAATCTTTAAAAGATATTGATAATAGCGATATAGATAAAGTTTTAAAGATTATAGATGATTTATTTGCAAGTAAAAAAATAAATAAAAAATGTGTAGAAATACTAGAATTATATAATTTTGTAAAAGAATTAATTATATTGAAAACTAACTCGGGGATAAATATGCAAAAAGATAATAATCATAAAATTAAAAGTCAAATATTCTATGAGAAAAATTTTAATATTAAGCTAGTTAATCACCAAAATATAGAATATGCTTTTTCTCAAACAATATTTTATTTAGAATATTTAATTTTAGATGAAGAATATAGTTATTTAAAACAAGATATTAAAAAAATACTAAATTACGTAAAAAAATGGTTAAAAATATATGCTAAACAAAGAACTTTAGTATATATAGATCATAAAGAATTAATTAAAGTATATAATAATATACAAGAATTATATTATAAAAAAGAAGATAGTTATCCAGTAAAAATACGTATTACAATAGATTGGATTTGGGCTATAATATGCCTTAGAAAAACAGAAATCGATAATATCAAAGAGATATAATCTGTTTATAAAAAAGGAGGATTTTATGTATAATAGCGATGATGATATGCCAGATGAAATAGAATATGATGGATATACATTTTCTAGAGATTATAAAGGCAGATATGTTAATAGTAAAGGAGTTGCTATTGAAGTAGATGTTGATAGATTTGGAAAAGTTCATATAAGTGCATATGATGGAGACCCAAGAAAATATGAACATTCATCACTTCATTTTAATTTAAAATATAAAGAAAAAGATGGTAAAGAAACAGCTGAATATAAAACACGTTATCATAATGATGATAGAAGCGAAAAAGAAGAAACTAGCGGTAACTGTTATTTAACTACGTCTTGTATGAAATATTTAAAAGATAATTTTGATGATAATTGTTATGAATTAAGTATTTTGAGGAACTTTAGAGATAAATATGTATCTCAAGAAGATATTGAACATTATTATAAAGTAGCTCCTAAAATAGTAGAAGCTATAGATAATTCAGAATATAAAGATAAAATATATAATGATATATATAAATATATTATTGAACCATGTATACAATTTATAGAAAAACAAGAATATCAAAAAGCTTATGATAGATATAAAATTAGTAGCATGGTATTAGAAAAGGATTTTTTAGCTAAAGTTAAAGTTAAACAAATGATAAATAAAAGAAGGATGGTTTAGCAAATATAAACTATGAAAATTGATAAAAACAAAGTTTATACTTCTAGTAATCCTACTGAAGAAAATATTGAATATTGTTTTGCTAGACTTTTATATCATGCTACATATATTTTGTTATTAGATAGTTCTTTAAATGAAAATGATATTGATAAAAAAATAAAAGAAAAATTAAATTACATAAGAAAATGGTTAAAAATTTATATAAAATATAAATCTTTAATATATATAAATCATTTAGAATTACAAAAAATTCGATATAATGTTATTGTATTTCCAGAAGATGTAAGTTATGAAAAATATAATGAAATAATTGAATTAGGTTATTGGATTTTGGGATTAATACTTTTAAGAGAATATGAAATAAATCCTAATTATAAAAAAGATAGAAAATATAAAAATGATATATAAATATATCATTTTTTTGTTATAATGAAAGTGGTGAGATAATGGATTATGTATATTCTTTAATAAGTGAAGATAAAATAGTACTAGATTACAATTTAGATATATTAAAAGAAAAATATAAAGATTATGAAATAGAAAAATTTGATTATAATACAAGAACTATTGAAGATTTAATTGTTGTATTAGATTCATATAATTTTTTAGTGCCTAATAAACTTGTAATTCTTTATAATTTTAAAACTAAAGATTTAAAAAATTCTGCCAAATTTATTAAGTATTTAGAAAATCCTAATCCTAATAATATATTATTTATACTAGCAGATAAAGAAGATGCTATTTTAAAAAAATATAGTAAAGTAATGGAAGAAAAAATAAATATATATTCATATATAGATGAAAATTATAATATCGATAATACTACAAAAAGATTTTTAATAGATTATGTTGGAAATGAAAATTATAAGATTATAAATGCTTTAAAAAATATTAAAGATTATAAAAATGATAATAGTAAAATAACTATTGATGATATAAAGAAAATAGCAGTTAAAGATTTAAATATCAATATATTTACTTTACTTGATATGATAGGTAAAAAGAATACTGATAAAGCATTAGAAATTTTAGATGATTTAAAAAATAATAAAGATATGGAACTTTTACATATAATTTATCAAATAGCAGAACAGTTTAGAATCTTATTAAAATATAAATTATATAAAGAAGAAAATTTAAGTAATAGTGAAATTTTAAAAGAACTTGGAATAAATAAATATAGATTTGATAAGATAATTGAAAATGATTATTTATATGATAAAGGTGAATTAATTATTTTATTAAATAAATTAGCAGATATAGAAATCAAATTAAAAACTGGTAAAAGTTACGAAGCTGAGTTGGAGGTAATAATAAAGAACTTATGAAAACAGTAAAAGATATATTTAATATAAATAGTGATATAGAAGTAAAGGATATAAAAATAAATTCAAAAGCAGTTAAAGAAAATGATATTTTTGTTTGTGTTAGTGGAGTTAATTTTGATAGACATGAATTTATTGATGAAGCAGTAAATAATGGAGCTAGTGTTATAGTTGTAAGTAAAGATATTAAAAGAGATGATGTATTAGTTATAAAAGTAGATGATTGTGATGAAGAAATGCCTAAAATTGCTAGAAAGTTATACGATTACCATGAAGGTGACTTTAAATTATTTGGAGTTACTGGAACTGATGGAAAAACAAGTACGGCAATGATTTTATCTACATTAATAGGTAATGATATATGTGGATATATTGGAACAAATGGATATTCTTGTAGTAAATTTCATAAAGAAACAAATAACACAACACCTGATGCTGATTTAATGTATAAATATTTTAAAGAATTAAAAGATGCTGGATGTAAATATATAGTTATGGAAGTATCTAGTGAAGCATCTCTTAGAAAAAGACTAAGAAATTTATATTTTGATGCTCTTATTTTAACTAATGTTACAAGAGATCATTTAAATGTACATAAAACAATAGAAAATTATATTGAATGTAAGAAAGAAATATTTCATCATTTAAAAGAAGATGGAATTGCTATTTTAAATAAAGATGATAAATTATATGAAGATTTTAAGAAGATTAATAAAATTAATTATAGTTATGGAAAAGATGCTGATTTAAGTTTTAAAAACATAGAATATTTTGATCATTCTACAAAATTTGATATCTTATATAACAATAATATAATTAATATAAATTCACCACTTATTGGAAGTTTTAATGTATATAATTTATCAGCAGCAATATTATTATGTGAAAAATTAAATATTAATTATAAAGATAATATAAAGAATATATCTATTCCTGGTAGAGTTAATTTTATAGATATGGGTCAAGATTATAAAATAGTGATAGATTATGCTCATACAGTTAATGCTATTAAAAATATTTTAAGTCTTGCAGATAATTTAAAAGTAAATAGAAAAATTGTAGTAACAGGTATGGCTGGTAGTAGAGATAAAGGAAAAAGACCAATAGTAGGAGAATTACTTAGTGAAAAAGCAGATTTATCAATTCTATGTTTTGATGATCCAGCTGATGAAGATCCACTAGATATTATTAAAGAAATACTAACTGGTTTTAAAAATGATCATTTTATAATTGAAGTAGATAGAAAAAAAGCTATAAAAAAAGCTATGGAAATTGCTAAAAAAGATGATATTATATTTATTTTAGGAAAAGGAAATGAAAAAAGTCATAAATGTATTACTGGACCAATAGTGATGAACGATGAAGAAGAAGTAAGAAAAAATTTAAAATAAAATATTAAAAGGAGAGACTATGAAAAAAACAATTAAAGTATTAGTAATGTTATTTTTGATGATATTTTTTTCTAATTTTCATAGTTTTGCTTTAGATATTAAAACCTTAAACAATGAAATAAATATTGATATATTAAAAGATAAAAATGATATTTTAGTTTTAAAATCTGAAATAATTAATGAAAATTATGAAGATGAAACATATATTAGGAATTATAAAAATATCTTAATAAAATATACTGATAATAAAGAAGTTTTTAAAATTAATTTATCTAATAAGAGTGTTAAAAAAAATAAAAAATCTATATATCAAATGCCTAAATCTTTAGTATATATAGATAATAAAGAATATTATGTAGTTGAAAATACAGATAATAATTTTTTTTCTGTTACTAAAATATCTTCTAATGGAAAAAAATTATCTCAAAAAAGTTTTTCTGGAACAGTTACAAATATCAAAAAAATAAATAAAAATGAATTAATATTAATTGGAGGAAGTCCTGCATTTATTATAAAAATTAATAAAGATGATTTAAAAGAAGAACAAAAAGTACTTGAAGATAATTCTTCTATATTTAATGATTTCATAGTTACAAAAGATTATTTTTTAATGGTAGGAGAAGATTATATAACTAAAGAATCTCTTATGATAAAATATGATAAAACATTAAAAAAACTTATAAGTATGTCTTTAGGATATAAAGAATTTACTAAAATTATAGAAAATAAAGATAAGAGTTATTTTTTACTTGGAGAAAATAATTTAGGTGGAATACTTACTAAGTACTCGAATAAAGAAAAAATTATATTTCAAAAAGAACAAGAAAAAAATATTGCTGCTAAAGTAATATATGTATATGAAGAATTAGATCAAACAATTATTTTTAATTATTTATTAGAAAAAAAAGAAATAGAAATATCTAAATATAAAGATAATAAATTAATAGATAAAAAAATTATTTTCTCTCTTATAGAACCGTTTGTTTTAAAAGAAAATAATGAATTTTATATTGCTACTAATAATAAATTATATAAGATTAATAAAAATTTAAAGACAAGTTATTTAAATACTAAAAATATTAATAAAATTATAAAAGTAATAAGTGATACATCTAATATTTCTATAATAAGTGAAAAATCTATAGATAATTATAATAAACTATTTATTCATGAAAATTTACTTAAGTATTTAGTTATTATTGTGATAATTTTAATTATAATTTTTACTTGTTATTATATTAAAATAACTGATATAAAAAATAAAAAAGCTTATAAAAAAGTTAATAAAATACATACAAAATTACATAATCAAACTAAATCTAAAACTAAAAAGAAGAAAAATAAAAAACAAAAAAAGAATAAGAAAAAATAAGATTAATTTCTTATTTTTTTATTTTATTTTTTGGAAGTTTTCCTTGAAAATAAAAAAAATACAGTTATAATAATACTCATATTAAGGAGAAAAGATGACTAATTATAAACCAGTACTTATAATGAGAAATATGATGATTTTTCCATCTAGCGAAGCAAGAATTGAATTAGTTGATAAGACAGATAAAGACATCATAAAAATAGCATCAAACTTTTATGATAATGAAATACTTATTGTAAATTTAGATGATAAATTAGAAAAAGAACCAAGTATAAACGAATTATCCAACTATGGTATTTTAGGTAAAATCAAAATGAAAATAGAGATGCCTAATGGAAAAAGTAGAATAGTTATAGAAGGATTAAGAAGAGTATTAATTACTAATTATTTAAAAGAATCAGATATAATTATTGGTAATATAAAAAATATTCAAGAAGATGAACTTACAATTAAAGAAAATAATGCTTATGTAAAAACCTTAATTAAAAAGACTGAAAATTATATAGAAAATGTTCCATATATATCTAATGGTATATTATCTAAAATTACAGGAATTACAGATATTGAAATATTAACTGATATAATAGCAATATTCTTACCATTAGATTATGAAAGAAAATTAGAATATATTAGAGAAACTAGTGTTAAAAAAAGAGTTTCTATGATTATTGAGGATATCAATAATGATTTAGAAATATTAGAACTAGAACAAGATATTGAATCAAAAGTATCTTCTTCTTTAGAAAAAAGTCAAAAAGAATTTATTTTAAAAGAAAAAATAAAAATTATCAAAGAAGAATTAGGAGAAGGGTTTAATCCAGATCAAGAAATTGACGAATTAAAAGAAAAAGCTAAGAAATTAAAAGCTCCTAAGAAAATTAAAGAAAGACTTGAAAAAGAAATTAGTAAATATGAAGCAGGTAATCAATTATCACCTGAAATGACAATGATTTCTTCATATATAGATTGGTTATTAAATCTTCCTTGGGAAAAAACTACAGAAGATGAAAAAGACTTAAAAAACGTTGCTAAAAAGTTAGATGAGACTCATTATGGACTTTCATTAGTAAAAGAAAGAATCATTGAATATTTAGCTGTCAAACAAAAGAAAAAATCTCTTAGAAGTCCAATATTATGTTTAGTAGGTCCTCCTGGTGTTGGTAAAACTACTATGGCTAAAAGTATAGCTAAAGCATTAAATAGAAAACAAACAAAAATATCTTTAGGTGGAGTAAGAGATGAAGCTGAAATAGTTGGACATAGAAGAACTTATGTAGGTTCTTTACCTGGACTTATAATTCAAGGAATTAAAAAAGCAGGAAGTAAGAATCCAGTATTTATAATAGATGAAATAGATAAGATGACTAAGGATATAAAAGGAGATCCAGCATCTGCTTTACTTGAAGTACTTGATAAAGAACAAAACTCTTCATTTGTTGATCACTATATAGAAGAAGAATTTGACTTAAGTGAAGTTATGTTTATTGCAACAGCTAACTATATAGAACAAATACCTAATGAATTAAAAGATAGATTAGAAATTGTAGATATATCTAGTTATACTGAATATGAAAAATTAGATATTGCTAAAAATTATTTAATACCTAATTTATTAAAAGAACACGGTTTAACTGATAAAGAAGTAAGTTTAAAAGATGAATCAATACTTCAAATAATAAGAAACTATACTAAAGAATCAGGAGTTAGAGAATTAGATAGATTAATAGCTAGTATTTTTAGAAAAATAGTTAAAGAAATAATATTTGATAAAAAGAAAAATACTATCTATAAACTTACATCTAAAGAAATAGAAAAATATTTAGGTATTGCTAAATACTCTTATAATGAAAATGAAAATAATAAAAGAGTAGGGGTAGTAAATGGTTTAGCATATACAGTCTTTGGAGGAGATATCTTACCAATTGAGGCGAATATGTATAAATCAAAAGATAGTTTAATACTAACGGGATCACTTGGAGATGTCTTAAAAGAATCAGCAAGAATTGCTTTATCATATATAAAATCAAATGCTAAAGAATTTAAAATCAATTTAGATAAATTAGATGAAATGGTAATACATATAAATGTACCAGAAGCAGCAACTCCAAAAGATGGACCAAGTGCAGGTACAGCACTTACTACAACACTTATTAGTTTAATAAAAAATAAAGAAGTAAATAGTGATATATGTATGACAGGAGAAATTACTTTAAGAGGTCATGTTCTTCCAATAGGTGGATTAAAAGAAAAACTAATTGGAGCATATAGATCAAGAATGAAAAAAGTATTTATTCCAAAAGATAATATTAAAGATTTAGAAGAAGTACCAGAAGAAATAAAGAAAAACTTAGAGATAATTCCAGTATCATTATATTCTGAAATATATAAAAATATTTTTAAATAAAAACATCCTTATTTAGGATGTTTTTTAAGTTCATTTATAAAATCATAATATTCTTTAATATTTTTTTCAAAACCACTAGTTTTTGGTATATAAAACTTCTTATCTTTAATTTCTCTTGGTAAATATTCTTGATTAACAAAGTTATTCTTATAATCGTGTGGATATTTATAAGTAGTTGTATGAATTTTTATATTAGGATTAACTCCATAATCTTTTAATTTTATTAAGTTTAATACATCATCAATTGCTTTATAACTAGAGTTAGATTTAACTGATAAAGCCATTTCTATAACTATTTGAGAAAGTATAATTCTAGCCTCAGGTAGACCTACAGTAATAGCATTTTGATATGCTGCATTAACTTTAATTCCCATAGTAGGATTAGCTAAAGAAATATCTTCATAAGCAATAACTATTAACCTTCTAAGTATACTTTCAATATCTCCTCTTTCAATTAAAAGTGCTAAGTAATATAAAGATGCATCAACATCACTTCCTCTAATAGATTTTTGAAGAGCAGAAAGCAAATCATAATATGAATCTTCAAGATTATCTAAAAACTTATTAGCTTCTGGGGTTATTTCTTTTAATATTTCTTCATTAACTAAATGTTCTTCGTTATAATAATATGCTACTTCAAGTAGATTATATGCAAATCTTAAATCTCCATTAGATATTTTACTAATCATTTTTTTAGCTTCTTCAGTTATTTTTATATCTGGTAATTTATCTATAGATTTATTAATACCTTCATAAATATCTTCTTCTTTTAAATCTTCTAATTTAAATATTTGACATCTACTTCTAATAGCAGGATTTATAACAAAATAAGGATTTTGACTAGTTAGAATAATAATAGTAATTAAATTATTTTCTATATATGGCAAAAATAAATCTTGTTTAGCTTTATTTAATCTATGAAATTCATCTGCTATAACTATTAAATTTTTATATAATTTTGCTTCTTCAAATATAATATCTAAATCTTTTTTACTATGTATTACAGCATTAAAATATCGATAAGTTTGATTTAAATCATTTACTAAAGCGTTTGCAATAGAATTTTTCCCATTACCACTTTTACCTGTTAAAATAAAAGAAAATAACTTTTGATTTTTAACCATATTATTAAATATTTTGTTATCTCCAACTAAATGTTTTTGACCAACAATATCATTTAATGTTTTAGGTTTTAATAAATTAGATAATAATTCTTTCATTATAATTTCCTCGGTATAATTATTATATCAAAAAACATTGAAATAATCAGTAAGCTTTGTTATAATTATAGACGTAGTAATCCGCTGGTATATTAATTATGATTACATAAAATACAAATTGAAAGGAGAAAAACTATGACAAATGTAATAGATAGAATTACTTCAAGACAAAGAAGAACTGATTTACCTGAATTTAGAGTTGGTGATACTGTTAAAGTAGCATTAAAAATTAAAGAAGGAAATAAAGAAAGAATTCAAAATTTTGAAGGTATCGTAGTAGCTCGTAAAGGATCTGGAATATCAGAAACATTTACAGTAAGAAAAGAATCTGCAGGTGTTGGTGTTAAAAGAGTATTACCTTTAAATACACCTAAAATACAAAGCCTTGAAGTTATTAAGAAAGGTAAAGTTAGAAGAGTTAAACTTAATTTCTTAGATTCATATGTAGGTACTTATAAAATAAAAGAAAGAGGAAGAAATTAGGCTTATGTCTAATTTTTTTAATTATATGAAAAGAATAATAGATTTAATTAAAAAAGAAAAAAAGTTTTTATTATTAGTTATTATTATTATATTATTTAAAATTTTTATATTTAACTTTATTTTAGTAAAAGGGGACAGTATGAATCCTAAATATAAAAATAATGATTTTATGTTTTTAAATAAAATTATATACAGTTTTAAACCTATTAGAAGGGGAGAAGTGATAGTATTAAAATATAAAAATAATGATCTTATAAAAAGAATTATAGGACTTCCAAATGATAAAATAAAAGTAGAAAATGGTAAGTTATATATAAATAATAAAGAATATTATGAAAATTATATTAATTCATATACAGCATCATATGATTTTGATGAAATAACTTTAAAAGATAATGAATACTTTGTTATGGGAGATAATCGATATAACTCTTATGATAGTAGAAACTTTGGAACTATAACTAAGAATAATATTATAGGTCGTGTAGAATTTAAGATATTTCCATTTGATAAAAGATAAACCATAATAATTAAATATTATGGTTTATCTTTCAAAAGTTTAACTTCGCATAATTGATATTATGTTGAATTAAATATATTTTATTTTTGTATATTTTGTATATTAAGTTTAATGTTATACTTTTAAACACTATATTTTAACTTAGTAATTATCTAAAATATTAATATAACACTAGTTAAATATATGTATTAATATATTAAATTTAATTAAATTATAAAATAATTAATTCATTATTATAAAATATAAAATGTTATATATTATATCCTTATTATATATAATATAAGGATATATATTACATTATATATATAATATAGATAATAGTTAATTTAATTTATCTAAGAAACTTTTACCAAAAGTAGTGTAGTTATCAATATTAAAATTATTAGTAATAGTAGCTGCTATATCAGCTTTAGTATCTAAAATAGGGAGCATCTTACTTTCTTTTAGATGTCTACTATAAATGATAACTGGTACATTTTCTCTAGTATTCCCTATTTCATTTTTAATTAAATCACATCCTGTATCTGAAGTAATTATTAATAGATCATCTTTATCTAATTTATTTAATAATAAAGGTATTTCTACATCTAATTCTTCTAATAAATAAGAATAATTATCTATATCTTTTCTATTAGCTGCTTCTTTTAATTCAGTAAATGAAACTATACATAAACCTTCAAAACTCTTATCTATAATATCTAATAACTTATTAATAGTATTTATATTACTATTTGATGAAGTTATTATTTTACTAGCTGCTTCTTTAGAAAGATAATCTTCAAACTTCCCTATCGATATTACTTCTTTATTTTGTTTTAAAATTTCTTTAGTATAACAATTTGGAATATTATTTATAAAAGTTTTTTCATCAGTAAATTTAAAATCACCTTTTTTATGTCCTGTAAAACTTCTTGCTATTACTCTAGAAACTCCAAATCGTGGATCTTTTTCAGTAAAATTTCTAATTTTTTCAGCATAATCATATAATTTTGCTATAGGTAAAATATCTTCATGAGCTGATATTTCTATAGTAGAATTAGTAGTAGAATATAATATAAGAGATCCATAATTTAAATGTCTTTCACCTAATTCATTAATTATTTCATTTTTATCTTTTATTATTCTATTACCTATTATTCTATACTTTGTTATTTGTTCTAAACTTTCTATTAATTCAACAGGAAATGTTTGGAATTTAGAAAAATCTTTAAATTCATGTAAATTAGGAATTCCAAATAATTCATAATAATTACTTAAATCATCTTTTCCAAAATTACTAGGTCTTGCTATCGTATAATAAGCATTTACATTAGTATTCTCTACCATGTTTAAAGTACTTAAAAAACCTAATTTTGACAGATTAGGAAGTACTAACCTATTATTATCTAAAACATGTTTTAAAGTATTTACTCCATTATCTGAATAGGTTAAAGCATCATTTGCTTCCCCTACTCCAATTCCTTCTATAATCATTAAAAATATTCTTTTAAATTTCATTATTTAATTACCTCTTTTACTTCTAGGATGACTAATTACATACTCATCTTTTAACTTAGAATTTGCTATTTTTGTATATATTTTTGTAGTTGAAATATCAGAATGTCCCATCATAAATTGAATACTTTTTAAATCAGCTCCACCTTCTAATAAATGAGTTGCAAATGAATGTCTTAAACTATGAGGAGATATATTATAATTTATATCTTTTTTTATCAATAAATCCTTTATTTCTTTAAAGAAAGTAGTTCTATCTATAGAATTACCTCTTTTAGATAAAAACAAAAAATCTGATGGTTTATTAGTTTTAAAAAACATATGTCTAATTTCTAAATACTTTTTTAAATATTTTAAAGTTATTTCACTCATTGGAACTATTCTTTCTTTATTTCCTTTTCCCTTACATCTAATTATATAATTAACTCTATCTATGTCTTGCATCTTTAAATTAAGTAATTCACTTGTTCTAAAACCAGTAGCATATAACATTTCCAACATAGCTTTAAGTCTAATATTTTGAATACTATCTAGATTAATATCTAAAAGTTTATTAATTTCTTCATGAGTTAATGCTTTAGGAAGAACTTTCTTTAGTTTAGGTCTTTTAATATTTTCCGCTACATTTACTTTTATTTTCTTAGTTTCATATAAATAATTATGTAAAGACTTAATAACCGTTAATTTATGTGCTATAGTTGAGGTTTTATTATCATCTTTATATGCTTCTATAAAATTAATTATATCCTTAGATTTAATATTATCTATATTATTAATATTATGTTTAATAAGATAATCATAATAAATATCTAAATCATTTTTATAAGATATATATGTATTTTCACTTAAACCTTTTTCAATTTTTATAAACTCTAAAAAATCATTTATTTCTTGTTCCATACTATATATTATAACATTTTAACTATATTTTAAAAAGTATAGTTAAAATTAAAAAAGAAAAATAAAATTATTTTTCTTTTACCAAGAACCTGATGAAGTAGATCCACCAAATCCTCCTCCACCAGAACCACTAAATCCTGAAGATGATGATGAACTACTAATTATTTCAGATCTATATTCATTATATGAAGGCATTATAGATTCTATATTTGTATCATAATTAGATAAATAATTAATTGTTGAATAATTATATAAATACATATTATCATTCATAGCTTCTATATCCATATTCTTAAATAAATCTAACCATTTTTTTGTAAGTCCAAATGCAAATGCTACTGGTAATATATCATAAAACAAGTTAGGATTTTCATCTAAATATAATTTTAATTTATCTTCTTTTGTATATTTTATAAATGTATGTAAACCTTTTACTTCTCCTAAAATTTTATTAGCATATTCAGTTCTTTTACCTAAAAATTCTATAGTTATTGTAATTAATAAACATATTACTGCAAATGCTATATCTAAACCTGATATAGATAATACATTTTGTTCTACCATATATAATACTTGTAAATAAGCTAAAACAGATATTATAGATGTAATTATAAGACCTATAAAAATATAAAACTTACTTTTTAAATTTAAATATGTTTTTTCTAAAGTAAAAATTATAATAAAATTAATTATAAAGATTAATAAATATACTGCTATATTATAATTAAAAAATATTTCATTTGTAACAGTAAATGAACCATACATTAAATATGATACTTGTAATATAGATAACATAAATATAGATATAAATACAATAAAATAATTATATTTAAATAATTTTTTTTCTTTTTTAAATTTGTTTTTTGTTATTTCAGATATTCTAAAAAATCCATCATATAATTCTCTACCTAATCTAGAGTTAGATTGTTTTAAATCTATTTCATCTTGATTTTTATAAAAAATCATTTTCATTACTTTATCTTTAGCTTTATCTTCACCATCATATTTTTTTTGTCTTGTAATTAAAAATTTCTTATTATCTGCATCAATTTTTATATATCCTTCGTTAGCTAACTGAAATAAAAGTGACATAATAGCTTTTTTACTAGTAGTATTTTCATATAAATATGCTATATCAGCAGAATTATATCCATCTGGTATTTTCATAGTGATTTTTTCAATTATCTCGTCATCTTTTCCTTTTGTACTATGAAAAATAAATACGATAAATAATAAAACTCCAGAAAGAATAATAAATATCATTCCAACTATAGGATTCTTAGCTTTTGGATAGTTATAAAAACCTTTATCAAAAGTAATCATAGTAGTTAAAGGTTCATTTGCTTTAAGCTCTTCTAATACTTCTCCAGTTATTGAATTACTATTAATATCAGTTTTTATATTAGTAAATAACTCGCTACTATTTATTCCTTTATAAAACTTAGCTTTATGAAAATCAGTATCTTTATAACTAGTTATTTTAAAAGTGAATTTCTTTGTATTTACTGCTTCTCTTCCAAGTAAATTATAATAAAATATATCACTATCTAAATCTAAATCTTTAGTTAATATTTTATAACTTATTATATACTTCTCACGAGCATTAGCGTAGCTATCTGGATCTCCAAGTCTTATATTAACAACACCATAATAATTTCTAGTTATTTTCTTTTTGTGTTTAGATAAAATTTTAATATCATAAATATTAAATTTTCTAACTATTTCTTTATCATTATATTTTAATATAAAATTTTCAGATAAATTAAAAAATATTCCTCTTCTAGATTCATTAAAGACAGTATCTCTAGTTTCAGTTACTTCTAATATACCTTTTTCTTTTATTTTTATATCTACATCAAAGCTATTATAATAAAATACTTCTTTTTCATTACCATAAGCTAGCGTTATAGTTGATGTTAAAAATAAAATTGTTAAAATCAATATTTTCTTAATATTTTTCATATTTTCTCCTAATTATATTTACTTAAATAATATCACAAAAAAAGAAAAATAACATAAAAATTATTTTTCTTTTTGATTTTTCTTATTAGAAACTTACTTTAACATTTTCTCTTTCTTGTTCGTCTTTTACTTCAAAATAAGGTTGTTTTTTAAATCCAAACATGTTTGCAATTAATACAGTTGGAAATACTAATACTTTATTATTAAATATTCTAACTGCACCATTATAAAATTCTCTTGTAGATGAAATTTGTGTTTCAACTTCTTTTAAACTAGTCATTAATTCTTGAAATCCTGCTGATGCAGTAATTTGTGGATAGTTTTCATAAGTTGCTACAAGTCCTCTAATAGCAGCACCAAAATTATTTTCAGCTTCAACTTTTTCTCCTACAGTTTGAGCTTTTAATATACCGCTTCTAGCTTCTGCTACTTTAATAAAAATCCCTTCTTCATGTTTAGCCATACCTTTAGTAGTTTCTACTAAATTAGGTATTAAATCAAATCTTTTCTTAAGATATACGTCCATATGTGCAAATGCTTCTTCTACTCTAGAAAATGCAACAGTTAATTTATTATAAGTTAAAATAAACCATCCTGCTATTAAAACTATAATACCTACTATAACTAATACAACTATTAATAATGTACTCATATTCTAAATCCTCCTTAGTTTAATTATATAATATTATTTAAAAATTATAAAGAAAATTATAAATAATCCAAGTAATACTCTCCAAATCATAAATATACTAAAATCATTTTTCTTTAAGTATTTTAATAAAAATTTAATAGTTAAAATACCAACAATAAATGATGTTATAGTACCTACACCAAAGATACTTAAATGATTCATTACTTCTTTAGAATGCTTTAATAATTTTAATAAAGCTCCTCCTGCTATAACAGGAATAGATAAGAAAAATGAAAATTTAGTAGCATCTTCTCTACTTATTTTTAATATTCTTGCTGTTGATATTGTAGTACCACTTCTTGAAAATCCTGGAATAAGTGCAAAAGTTTGCATAACACCGATTAATATAGCATCTTTTAAAGTAATTTTTTCAAGATTTTTTTCTTCTTTACTATAAGTATCAGCTATAAAGAGTACTACCCCCATAATTATTAAACCAAAACCTATAATAATTAAATTATTTCTAAAAATAGAATCTATAACATCTTCAAGTAATATACCAGCAAGTGCTGCAGGTATAGTTGCAATTATCAAATATAAAAATAACTTGTTTTCTTTAGGTTTAGTAACACCATCTATAAATATTTTCCATAAATCTGAAAAGAAAAATATTATAACTGCAAGTAGTGTTCCAACATGAAGAGCTAAATCAAAAGCAAGTCCATACTTGGAAATAGAAGATCCTATATTAAATACTTCTCTAAATATTATTAAATGAGCCGATGAAGAAACAGGTAAAAACTCTGTTATTCCTTGGACTATTCCTAAAATTATCGCTTCTATCATATTATTTTCCTTTCTTTAAGAAATACTTAAAGTTATAAAACCAAAAACAAACATATAACACTAAACAAGCCCAAGCAATTATAACAAATAATATTGTTGTTCTATCAATATATTTAGCAACTACACTAAGTAAATCAGTTGGAAAATACTTATATAGTAAATGACTTAATTCTGGAACTGACTTAGCAGTATAAATTCTAATAAAATTAAGCATTCTTAATAAAATATCAATTAATGCAAATGCATATACAAAAGATGAAAATCTTCTAAAATAAAATATAACTATTAATAATAAAATTATTATTATAAATAACTCCATAACAACCTCTTTTCTACCCTTTAAAGTATAACATAAATTAATTATAACTTACATTAAATATTTTAAACTTTCTATTAATCTTAAAATTATGTTCTTTTAACTATTTATTATATTAATAAAGCTTTTATATACTTTATCAAATATATTTTTAAATTCTTCTATTTCTTCTCTAGTAGTTTTATATGAAAGAGATATTCTAAATGATGTTTTAGCTCTTTGTTCATCATTATATAAAGAATATACTTCATCACTTAATAATTTATCGTTACTACAAGCACTTTTAGTAGATAAATATATTTTATTTTCTTCCATTTTATGAATAAAACTTTCTATTTTAATATCTAAAAAAGATAAATTTAATATATATGGACTAGTGTGTTCTTTCGAATTTAAAACAACTTTGTCATATCTTTTAAAAAAGTTTATTAAATCAAGTTTTAACTCTTCTACATATTTATATTTTCCATCTATATTTTCTAATGCTTTTCTAAGTGTTTTAGCCATACAAACGATACTTGCTTGATCTGCTGTTCCACTTCTAAAACTAGTAGTTGAAATACCTCCATGAATTAAAGGTATTAGATTAACTTTTTCTTTTTTAATAAGTAAAGCACTATTTTTTATACCAAAAAGTTTATGAGCAGATAAACTAAGCATATCTATATCTTCCATATTAAAATTTATTTTACCTACTGCCTGAGTAGCATCTACATGTAATAAACATCTATGATTTAATTTAACTATCTTTTTAATCTCTTCTATATCTTCTATTATCCCTACCTCACTAGATATTAAAGGAATAGTTACTAAAGAAGCATTTAAAATATTGTTCTTTAAATCATTTAAATCAATTCGTCCGCTATTATCATTTTTTAAAAAATAGACTTTATAACCTAAACTTTCCATATATTTTAAAGTTTCTTTTATACTAGAATGTATCTTAGTAGAACTTATAATTAACTTATCTCTATTTTCATAAAACCTTATACCTTTTATAGCAGTATTATTTGATTCAGTAGCAGATGATGTATAAATTATTTCACTTTTCTTTACAGAAAAAAGATCTGCTATTTGTTTTGTAGCAGCATCTATTAATTCTTTTACTTGATAACCTAAAGAATATTCTGATGAACTATTAGCAAAATAATCTCTACTAACTTTAAGATAAGTATCTAATATATCTTCATCGCTCTTTGTAGTCGCAGAATAATCTAAATAAATCATCTTATATAACTTCCTCCAATATTTATAATAAAGTCTTCATTATTATTTAATGTAAATAAAATAGAAACATTACCAATTTCATTTGTTTTAAGACCTTCAGATTCTTTTAAATAATATATTTCCGTTAATACTTTACTTGATTTATCAATAACTTTAATATCTATACTACCATTTTCCATATCATCATTAGTTTTATAATTATGTAATTTAATATCATAATTCAACTTATATAATTTATCTCCAGTTGGTACAATTAACTTTTTATCATGTGTCTTATTATACAATTCTAAATCTTCTAAATCAGCTTCTTTAATACTATTAATTTTTACATAAACATCTTCTTCTTTTTGAGTAACTTTATTATATTTTTTAGCTTTTACATATTCATTTAAATTAGCAGGGGAAGAAATACTAGTTAGTTTTTCTTTTTTATTTTCTGTTTTTATATAATCTATAGTATCACCATCTTTTGATATATCTATTTTAAGTTTATTACAAGATGTAAGTATTAATGCCAAAACTATAACTAATAATATTTTTTTCATTTTAATGTCTCTATCCTTTCTTCATAATTACCTTTTAATATATAACTACCACTAACTAATATATCAGCTTCTTCTACCATAGATTTTGTAATATTATCTATTCCACCATCTACTGATATTAATATATTTTTATCTTTAATTAGTTCTTTTAATTCTTTTATTTTTAAATTAGTAGTATTTATAAATTTTTGTCCACCATAACCAGGTTCTACTGACATAAGTAACACTAAATCTATATCATCGATAAATGGTTCTATAACTCTTACATCAGTAGATGGTTTTATAGCAAGACCTACTTTAATACCATATTCTTTTATATATTTTATAATTTTTTCTATATCTTCTTTTAATTCAATATGAATAGTAATATATTCTGTATTTAAATTAATATATTTATCTATATAATAAATAGGTTTTTCACACATAAGATGAACATCTAATCTTTTGTTATATATATTTTCATAAAATTTTAAAATATCATATGGATTATTTTTATTACTAACAAACTTATTATCCATAACATCTATATGTAAATAATCACAACTTGTATTATTTAGTAATTCTAAGTCTTTTTTTATATCGTTTGAATTAAGTATTGAAACACTTACTTTCATGATTGTTTACCTTTAGAATAACTTACTGATAGTGTTGCATTAGCTTCTATCTTAGTTCCTGCTTCTCTATTTTGTCTAATAATACTATCTTTATCTTTTTCTGAATCAACTGCTGATTCTTGTAAATTAATATTATATTTTCTAGCAAAATCTCTTACTCTTTCAATTGTCCATTTATCTTTTACAAAATCTGGATACTTATCATAAATATCAGGTGTATATAAAGTTATAGTATCTCCAATACTAAGTTTTGATCCTTCTTTAGGTTCTTGTTCTAAAATAGTATATTGATCAATAGAATCTAAACTTTCTACTTCTTTTTTCTTCTCTACTACTTTCATTTTATATACTTCTTCTAACTTAGTTTTAACTGTTAAAAAATTTAAATTTTTATAATTTTCTACAATAAATTTATTTTCTCCAGATGAAACATAAATAGTAACGTTTCTACCTTCTTTTATAGCACTTCCTATACTTGGTTCTGTTTTTACTACTTTTCCTTTTTCTATAGTATCACTTTCTATTGTTTTTACATCTATATTAGTTGTTATTCCGTTTTCCTTTAAAACACTTTCAGCATCTTCTTTTGATAAATTAGAAATATTAGGAATTCTTATTGTCTTATTAGAATTAAAATATTTAGTAAATATAAATATACATCCTAAAACTACGAATATAAATACTAATAATATAGCAAGTATTCTTAATAAACTTTTTTCTTTTTTAGATACTTGTTGTTCTTCTTCTTTTTCTTCTGGAATATAACTTTTGTTAATTACTCTTTCTTCTGTGTTATTAACTTTTTTTTCTGGGTTAGCAATAATCATCTTTGGTGATTCATCAAAATTAAATTCTGGATATTTAAATACTACTTTAGCTTGATTTTTAACTTCTTCATTTAAACAATACATTAAATCTTGATGCATTTCATTTACATCGTTATATCTATTTTTTGGATTTTTAGCTGTTGCTTTTAATATAATATTTTCAACACTTTGAGGTATATTTTCATTATATTTTCTTACTGATTCAATAGGAGTTTTCATATGTTTTAACGCTATTTCTACAGCATTTTCTCCTCTAAAAGGAAGAACTCCTGTTAATAATTCATAAAACATTATACCTAAAGAATATATATCTGATTTAATTGTAGCTTTATGTCCTCCAGCTTGTTCTGGTGGCAAATAATGAACTGATCCCATAACTGAATTAGTTTGAGTAAGTTGAGCAGCATTAAGTGCTATTGCTATACCAAAATCTGCTATTTTTACTAAACCATTATCTTCTATCATTATATTTTGAGGTTTTAAATCTCTATGAATTATATAAGATTTATGAGCATGTGATATTCCTTCAGTTAATTGAAGCATAATATCTACTGCCTCTGTTAAAGTTAAATGACCTCTTTTATTAAGTAAATGTTTTAAAGTATTTCCTCTTACATATTCCATTACTATATAATGATTATTATTTTCTTCACCTAAATCATACATTTGCACTATATTAGGATGAGAAATTGAAGAAGATGATAAAGCTAAAGCTTCTCTTTGAAATCTTTTAATAAATTTATCTTCGTTAGATAGCTCTCCCCTTAACATTTTTATTGCAACTTCTCTATTAAGAAGAATATCATTAGCTAAATAAACATTAGCCATTCCACCTTCTCCTAATGATTTAATTATTTCGTATCTATCCCCTATTATTGTTCCTTTTGATATCACTTTTTAACACCTTCTTTAAAATCAATAAATGCTACAGATATATTATCAGTACCACCTCTATTATTAGCTTTAGCAATTAATTTAATAACTTTATCTTGAATTGGATCTTTAGTATTTAATACTGTCATTATTTTTTCTTTATCTAACATATTAGTTAAACCATCACTTGCAAGAAGTATACCATCTATATCTAAATCACAATCAAATATATCTATTTCAATTGGATCATTAGTTCCAAGAGCTTTCATAAGTACATTTTTCTTTGGATGATTTTTAGCTTCTTCTTCTGTTATTTCACCTGCTTTTAATAAAAGATTAACTAATGTATGATCATATGTTATCTTATATAGTTTTTCTTTTTTTATAGCAAAACCAGATGAATCTCCAACATTTCCTATTAATATATAATCTTTAGTAATTAAAGCACAAACTAAAGTTGTTCCCATACCTTTAGCTTCTTCATGTTTATCAACATAACTAAATATTTTATTATTAACTTCAGTAGTAGCTTGTCTTAACCAATTAATTGCAGATAATTTATCTAAATCTTTAAAAGTTTCTTTAAATGCTTCAGTAATTGTATTAATAGCTATTTGACTTGCAATTTCACCTGCTTTATGTCCACCAACTCCATCTGCAACACACGCTAACATTTCACCTTTTTTGTTTTTTACTATCGTTACACTATCTTCATTATGTGTTCTTATTCTTCCAGTATCAGTTAGAAAATATGATATCATTACATCTCCTTTATTATTTATAATCTATATTGATTTTAACATTTTATTTTAATTTTTAAAAACATTTATTTTTCTTCCATACTACTTAATTGTCCACATGCTGCACTAATTTTAGTTCCGAATTCTTTTCTTACAGTAGCAGTTAAATTATTCTTAATTAAATAATCATAAAAGTTTTTAATATCTTCATCACTACTTCTTTTAAAACTACTAGCATTAGTAGTATTATATGGTATTAAATTTATATAACAGTTTAAATCTTTAACGTATTCTACTAATTTTTTAGCATCTGTTAAACTATCATTTATTTTACTAAGCATTATATATTCTATAGTTATTCTTCTATGCGTTTTATTAAAATAATATATTAGTGCTTCTTTTAATGATTTTAAGTCATATGCATTAGCTATTGGCATTAGTTCTTTTCTTTTTTCTTCTATAGCAGAATGAAGTGAAATAGCAAGATTAACCTGATAAGGAAAATCTGCAAATTCTTTTATTTTAGGTACTATTCCACAAGTAGAAACTGTAATATGTCGACTTCCTATACTAAGTCCTAAATCAGAATTAATAATTTTTATAAATTTAGTAAAATTATCATAATTATCAAAAGGTTCACCTATTCCCATAACTACTATTCTAGATATTTTTTCATCTATTACTTCTTCTACTTTTAAAATTTGTTCCACCATTTCATAAGTTTCTAAGTTTCTTCTTTTTTTAAGTCTTCCAGATTCACAAAACTTACATCCCATATTACAACCTACTTGAGAAGACATACATAAACTCAAACCATAATCATGTCTCATAAGTACTGCTTCTATAAGTAAATCATCTTCTAAAGAAAACAAAAACTTTTCTACATCCTCACCTTTTTCATGTTTTAATATTTTAAGTGTTGGAAAATAAAAATCCTTCTTTAATTCTTCTCTAAGAGACTTTTTTAAAGTAGTTATTTC
The DNA here is from genome assembly GCA_963536495.1 of uncultured Eubacteriales bacterium. GTDB lineage: Bacteria > Bacillota_I > Bacilli_A > RF39 > UBA660 > CAJPPJ01. The sequence goes on along the minus strand of CAUTAF010000009.1, from coordinate 36,271 downwards.
ATCAAAACTTTTTATTTTTTCTTTATATAAAAAATTATATAAATATTTAGCTTTATAGATTTTTTCATTTTTTTCTTCAAAATATTTTTCTAATTCTTCAATAGTTAAATTATATATTGCTTGCATATTACACCTTTATTTAATTATAACATTTAAAAAAAAGTTAATATATATTAACTTCTCTTTAATATTTTAATTTTTTCTCTTTCTTTTAATTCTTCTAATTTTTTTAGTAATTCTTTTTCTTCTTTATGAGTATTAAAAAACTCTTCAGTATATATAGAATTCAAGTAATAATATTCTGGTAAAGTAGTTAAATTTTTAGATATTTCTAGTTTTTCTTCTTCTTTTACTTCTTTATTTAAAATTTTTTTATATAAATTATTAACATTTATTATTTTATTTAAATCTTTAAGTATCTCTTCTTTTGTTTTTCCATATTTTATTAAAATATAAGCATAAAATTTATTTTGAATTTGTTCTTCTATATTTTTTATTATATTATTTGTTTCTTTATATCTATTACTAATTCCATTAAAAATTAATTTAGATATTTCTTTATCTTCACTTGGTTTAGAGTTTTCTATTTCATTTTTTAAATTAATAGCTTTTAAATCTCTTATTTTTTTAAATCCATATTTACAATTTTCTTCTATTACTTTAGCAAATATAAAACTATCTATTTTATTTAATTTTCTTAACTGTAATAAATTTTTTTCTAAAATATTTAAAAAGTTATTTTGATATATTAAATAGTTATCAATTAAAACATCAGTAATATTATTTTTTTCTAATAAATTACTAATTAATAAAACATCTTCTTTAGTTTTTTCATCTAAAAGCATTTCATATTTTGGATTTAAGCATTTATCTATAAAATCTTCTGTTATATTTTTAGGTAATTTTTCACTTATCATATTTTTAATAATATCTTTTAATGAAAAAAACTTATCTTCCACTTTTATTTTTAATAAATAATTTTTTTCATAAAATTCAACAAGTGAATTTTCTTTAGCATTTTCATAACATTTTATAATAATATTTTTTTGTTCCATCAATTACTCCTAAATAAAACTTATCCTAAAATATAAGGATCTGATTCACTTCCTGTTCCACCTATTATTTTGGTAATAGATCTAAAGTGGACTACTGGATAAGTTCTTAATTTTTGATTACTAACTACTACATCCATTTTATTCGTAAATATACTATATTCATTATGTAGTTTATTTATAGTCCAAGTCTTTTCTAACTTATTAAGCCAACTTGTATTTATACAGTTGTTTGATATGTAATTATTTAAATCACATTTACTTGTCAAAAATAAATCTGCTACTGAAATAAGTGAAAATAATGAATCTGAACTTTGAGAATTTTTATTAGTTTTTCTACCATAATAACCATAAATTAAAGAGTATAAACTTTCTTCTTTATTTTTATCATCTAATGTAAAAAAACTTGTATAATTTTTATTATATAATCCCCCAACTCCTATAGTAATATTATCGTGAAATAAATTTATATTATTAAAAGTTAACTTATAATCAGTATTTAAATAATTATAAATATATGAAGAAGTCCAAAAATTAACATCAGAAACATTAGATAAGTTATTGTTTAAAACAACATCTGTATATTTATTATTTCCACCATCATCAAATAAAACTTTAATTACATTATTATTAGTAAAATAAATTATTCTACCTCTTTTATTTTCATAGATAACATGATTATCTATTACATTTTCACCTCTAAAAACATATAATGGTTTTAAAAGCATATATCTATTATTTATTTTTTCTACTTTACCAGATTTTTCTAATTCTGTTCTAAGTCTTTGAACACTTATACCTTCTCCTGATTCAAAAGATTCAAGATTTAAACATAAATTATACTGACTTTCTTCTATAGAACAGTTTTTATCTCTAACATTTTCTGTTAAACACATTCTATATTGTGCTAACTTTTCAGCACAATTATTTAAATTAAGTACAATATTATCAGTTATACTTTTAGATATGTTTCTTTTGGTTCTAAGACTAGATATTAAAAATGCCATTATTATAATTAAAATAGCAAGCATTCCATATAAAAGAGTCGAAACTGCAAATCCTTTATTATTTTTCATATATTCACCTTTTTATCTTATAAATAAAAATATATTTATCACCATATTTTTTTTGTTTTATTATTTCTAAATCTTCAAAATTTTCTTCTTTAGTAGTTTCTATAATAATTATTGTATTATCTTTTAATATTTTACTCATTTTTATATTATCTATTATTTCTCTAAAAGGAACTTTTAAATAAGGCGGATCTAAATAAATAATATCAACTTTTTCTTCTGTCTTTTTTAAAAATTTATCATAAAATTTATATTCTATTACACATTCTTCATCACTTAATTTTAAATTTTTTTTATTTATTTTAATATTTTTAATACATTTATAGTTCATATCATTTAAGATTATTTTTTTAGCTCCATTACTTATTGCTTCAAAAGCAATAATACCACTACCTGCAAATAAATCTAAAAAGACACTATCTTTTAAATACTCAAAAATAAGAGACATTAACGCTTCTCTTATTTTTGACATAGTAGGTCTAGTTCCTAAAACATCATGACCTATAATAAGTTTATTTTTATATTTTCCACTAATAATTCTCATATCTAATTCTCTTTTAATTTAAATTTTAATACAACTGGTTGATGATCACTTGCAATATAATCAGTATTTATTATATGACTTAACCCTTCTATATTATTGCTAATTATAAAACCATCTACTACTACTTGATATGTCTTATCTTTATCATAAGGAGTTTCTGCACCTCTACAAGTACCATATAAGTTCTTGTTACTTGGTATTACAAATTTATAACCATCTATCAAATCTTTATCAGTTAAATCATATACCCATTCTGGTATTTTTTTATCTCCCATATAAAGTGTTTTAGTATTAGCATAATCGTGATTAAAATCACCACCTATTATAACATAGTTTCCTTTATCTTTTTCTTCTTTCATAAACACTTTTAGCATTTCTAATTGTTTTTTTCTAATATTTCCACCTTTATCATATGCTGACATATGAGAATTAACTATTACTAAATCTTTATTATTTTTAAGTTTTGATCTATGTACGCTAAATGCTCTATCTAAGTCAAAAAACTTTTTAAAAAATTCTTTTGTAACAGGATAACTTCTTCTAATATTACTATAAAAGTTATATTTAGAAAGTGTAAGTAAACCTGATTGACTCTTACCTATCATATCATGTAGTGGATATGCTAAATATGCTGAATGAAAATTAGAGGTATAAATAGAAGAATAATCTTTTAAACTCTTTTTTACTTCTTCTACTTGATTTACAAAATAACTTCTATTAGCTTTTTTATCTATTTCTTGAAGTAAATATATATCTGATTTATTTTCATTTAATATATCTATTATTTTATTTGTATTATTTACTACATTTTTCTTAGATATAGCTTTAGCATATTTACCAGAAACATATTTATTATCTTTTGTATAAGCCTCATCTAAAAAGAATGAAAAATTATGATCATATGCGCCAAAACCAACATTATAAGTTAAAATTTGATATTCTTTATCAAATTCAAAATTAGATGTTTTATTATTTTCTACTTTTAATATTTTATTATCTTTTATTCTATAATAATCTAAACTAACATAAACTATATATATAATGATAGTAAATATTAATAAAACTATTATTTCAAATATTATTTTTAAGCTAAATTTTAATACATTTTTCATAAACTCATCCATTTATCTGAATAGATTGATTCTTATTGTTGCTATATTCCATATAATAACTAGATATTAAATCTTGATATTTAGATAAATCATCTGCTGTTTTTATAACTATTTTTCTTACTTCTTTTAAAGATTCTATATAAATATAGTATTCTCTATTTAATTCTTTACTAGGTAATTTATTATAACTAACCATAAAACCTTCACTATCACCCAAATTTATTCCTTTAATAGCAAGATTTTTAATAGCATTTTTTCTTAGTTGAACATTTAATTCTGCTACTACTTTATTTTGAAAGTTAGAGAAATTTTTAGTATCAGCATTTCTAATAACTGAAAGAGCAATTATTGATCTATTTTCTTTTTCTTTATAAATTAAAGGATTTGAAGAATTTTCAAAATGAGAAAATCTATCAGTTAAAGTAATATATCCAACTGAAGAATTACCAACTCTTGTAAAGTTACTTCCTGTAACATAATGATCTATTTTTCCTATAGTTTTCTTAAAGTTAGCAAAACATACACTTTCATTACTACAACCTAAAGAAACAACTAAAACTTTATTTACATCAACAGAACTTACTTTAATATAACCAAGTCCTTTTTGTTGTGAAAAAGGAATAAAACCTCTTTCTTTTAAATATTCACCGTATCTATTAATATCAACTTGATCAGCATTTTTATAAGAAATTGATACTTCGTTAGTATTTTTAGTATTCTTACTAGTTTCAACTGTTCCTTTTGTCTTTGGTAGTATATTTGTTGGTTTAGATATAATATCTCCACTTAATTTAACTATATTATCATTAGCATATTTAGGATTATTAATATTATATAAAATAACTCCAGCTGCTATTAAGACGATTAAAAACATCAATATTACAAAAGGCCATATACTTTTTTTCTTAGCAATTATCTTTTTAACTGGTCTTTTTGGTGGAACAAATCTTTCTCCAGGAGCTAAATTATTAGCACCACATATAGAACATATCCCTGTATTTGATTCAAAATAATTTCCACAAGTATTACATCTTCTTAACATATTTTCTCCTATAATTCTTCTTCTATTTCCATTAATCTGTTATATTTTGCTATTCTTTCACTTCTAGACATAGATCCTGTTTTTATTTGACCAGCATTAACTCCAACTGCAAGATCGGCAATAAATGTATCTTCTGTTTCACCTGATCTATGAGAAATAATTGTAGAATATCCATATGTTTTTGCAAGTTCAATAGTTTCTAATGTTTCTGTTACAGTTCCTATTTGATTTAATTTAATAAGTATTGAATTAGCTATATTTTTCTTTATACCTTCTATTAATATTTTTTTATTAGTAACAAATAAATCATCTCCTACATTTTGAATAATATGATTTACTTCTTTACTATAAGTAACCCAATTATCTATATCATTTTCATCAAGTCCATCTTCAATAGAAACAATTGGATATTTACTAATTAATTCTTTTAAATAAGCAATCATTTCTAAAGGAGTTTTTTCTTCTTTAGATTTAAAAACATATTTTTTCTTTTCTTTATCATAAAATTCACTAGCTGCAACATCAAGTGCTATTACTACATCTTTACCTGCTTCATAACCAGCATTTGTTATAGCTTTTACTATATATATTAAAGCTTCTTCATTATTTTTAAAGTTTGGTGCAAAACCACCTTCATCACCAACCCCTGTAGATAAGTTGTTCTTTTTTAATTCTGATTTTAAACTATGAAATACTTCTGAAGCTATTCTTATTCTTTCTTTGAAACTAACGTTTTTAATAGGAACTATCATATATTCTTGAAAATCAACTGTAGAATCAGCATGACTTCCACCATTTATTACATTTAACATAGGAATAGGTAAAACTCTTGCAGTTATTCCTCCAATATATTTATAAATAGGAAGTTTTAAAGAAACAGCTGATGCTTTTAAATTTGCAACAGATACTCCTAAAATAGCATTAGCACCTAGATTGCTTTTAGTTTCAGTACCATCTATTGATATCATTGTCTCATCAATTAATCTTTGATTATAAGCATCCATTCCAATAAGTTTATCTCTTATTATAGTATTTACATTATTAACAGCTTTTAAAACCCCTTTACCTAAATACCTATTTTGATCATTATCTCTTAATTCTAATGCTTCTTTTTCTCCAGTTGAAGCACCAGAAGGAACTTTAAATTCTCCGCTTGATCCATCTTCTAAAAATACTTTAACCGCTATTGTTGGATTTCCCCTAGAATCTAATATTTCTCTTGCTTTAATATCACTTATCTTCATATTCTTCTCCTATAATAAAGTATAACATAAAATGTTTTTTATGTTATACTTTATTTAGTAAACTTTGTCCTTATAGTTTAATGGATAGAACAAATCCCTCCTAAGGATTAGATGCAAGTTCGATTCTTGCTAGGGACACCAAAAAATAAAAAAAAACAATTCTTTAATTAGAATTGTTTTCTTTTTCTTCAAGTAATCTAAAATAAACTTTTTTTATATCTTCTTCTTTTATTTTTAAATCTCTAAGTATAGCATATACATATTCAATATTAGTATTTAATATAAAATCTTTTTTATTTAAAATTTTTTTAATTATTAAATGTTTTTCTTTTTCTTTATTATTAAACTGATTAATAAGAATTAATTTTTCATTTAATTTTTTTAATTCTTCTAACATCTTTTTCTCCTATAATTTACAATACCAGGAATACCATAATCTGTTTTTTTAATATAATCATATTCTCCAGTTTCAAACTTTTCTTCTATTTCTTCTTTAGATATTTTATAAAAGTTTTTTTCTTCATTTAATAAATAATATTCATTATAATCTTCAAATTCACTAAAACTATGATTATTAATACTAAATATTCCTGCTAAAGAAGCAGTTTGATCTTCTTTTATAGGTAAATTATTTCTAATAATATTAAATGAAAAATTATTTTTCAACTCATCGTTTTCAAAAAATATTTTTTTCATTTCCGAAATATAATAATATAAATCAATACCTTTAATTTTGCTAGAATTAATTTTATCCCTCAATATATAAAACTTATCTATCGGTTTTATTTTTTGAACATTTTCACTTAATTTTATATATTCTCTTAATAATTCATCTAACGATTCTTCTTTTGGTTTTAATATTAAATCACTAACTTTCTTTATTAATTCATTAAACTCTTTTTGTGTATCAAAATTTTTATTATCACAAGATAAACCAATTATATGTTGATTAAGTTTAGTTCTAACCATATCTCCACCTAATATACTAGTAACTGAATCAGCATGAACTAAATATTTACCTACTCTATAATTTAATTCTACGTGACTTTTTCCATAAGCTTCTCCATATACATTTTGATAACTACTTTTAAATTTTATACCTAAATCATCAAGTAACTTAGTATATATAATATTAAATTCATAACAAACTGCCTTAGGATTATCTAAAGTTATATTTGATATATAACTTATATTTTGATGCTTTTCAACAGCATCTCCTTTTTGATCAACTGCATAATATTCATCATCATAACTTAATGTTTTACACATTTTTATATAAATATATATAGCTTTTTCTATAGTAGTTAAATCACTAGGCATATCCTTAAATATTTCATTTTCTAAATCTTTATTTACTTTAATATTTTTATATTTTTTATCTGTCGTCTCTAAAAATTTATTAATAGCTTCTAAATCAATTAATTGTTGATCTTCTAATGTAAAATAATTATTTTTAACATTTTCATTTACTATATAATTATCAAACATTTTATTTTTTTCTACAAAAGTTTTTAACATAAATAAAAAATATTCTTTAGATATATTATCTATTTGTGTTATGTTTTTATCTTCACAAAGCAAATTAAACTTCTCTTCATCTAAACTAATAACATCTATTACATTTTTTATTTTTGTTTGATATTTTTCACCTTCTATTTCTAAAAGAAAATCATTATCACCATATTTTTCTATATATTTTTCTAAACTTATAGCTTCTTTTAATAAAGAATATTTTTTTAACACTTCTTCATCATAACTAAAACTATTAAGAAGTGATTTTAAACCTAACAATATATTAGATTTACTATGTTCTATTTTATGTCCTATAACATTATTAAAAACATTAGCAACAATAAATTTATCACTATTACCAAGAAAATAATTTAAAACATAATTAAAATATTCTTCATTAAACAATATTCTTTTTAAATATTCAAAAGATATTTTATCTCCTTTAACATTTATACTTTTAGAAGATTTTATATTTTTAATATCTTCTACTGAAGTGAATATAGTATATTGAGACATTTTTTCAATTAAAGAATTAGATACTACTTGCATAAAAAACTCCAAAATATATATAAATTATATCATAGATTTTTATCTATATTATTATAAAAAAAAGAATTTAAACTATTTTAAATTCTCCTTTTTAAACGAATATGTATTAATATAATTAAACACTGTACTATTATTGTTATTTCCTTCTATAGATATGTAATGTATCTTGTCATCTTCTGCCATAAATGTCCATATAGAAATCCATATCTTATCATCTTCTAAATACATATCTAGTCTATATGTTTCATATTTTTTACTACCAATTCTTTCTCTAGTCATCTTAGAATATTGAACGACATTAGTTTTATTATATTTTTCTTCTACTGTTTTTAAATAATCCAGTGCTGTTATATTAGAATTTTTACTAAGAGTTGTCATAGTAACAACATATCTTAAATCATTTGATATATATTGTAAATTTGTTGTAGTAAGATTATTTTTATCAACAAATTTTTTCCATGTAGTTGGTAACTTCATATATCCATAATTATCACTTCCAATTAATTGGTAATTTTTTTGTTCATTGTCTTTTTCTACTACAACACTAGGTTTTACTACTTTAGTTTTAACTTTCTTTGGTACTAAAATATTAATAGTTTTTAATATTTTAGTTATTTCTTTATCTAATTCTTGATTAGTTTCTTTTTCGCCAAGTCCTGAAGTTAGATTCATAATAAAATTATATTCTGGTGCTATAAGAACATATTTTTTACCTTTAACTACTTTATTACCAGCATTTGTATTATATTCAAACGTTGCTAAATAAACTCCATTTTTTAATAATCTAAAATCAGATTCTGGCATAGCTATATTTAAACTAGATCTTTTAAAATCTGCTTTTAATAAATATAAAACTTCTAATCTACTATCTTTTTTATTAAAATCATATGTTTCTAATTCTTTTAATTGATTAGCATTATCTATTTTAAATTTAGATTTTTTAGAATTAACTAAATAATTTTCTGTTTTTTTCCATTCATTTAAATTATATTTTAAAGAATAATAATTATTAACTTTTATAAGTCCTTCTTTATATCCTTTTTTCTTATTAAATAATGGAAATAACAGTAAGAAAAGACATATTAAAGCTATTAAAACTCCTATTACGATAAAAAGTATTTTTATATTATCATCTTTTCTTTTAAAAGACTTAATCTTCTTTTTAGTCTTAATATTATTAACATATGGATTATTATTTATAGTATTATTTTGAGTATTAGTATTAACTGGTATATCGTTACTTACAACACTATTCCAATCCGCTGATATATTATTCTTATTATTCATAATTTTCCCTCTTTTTATCTTTATTTTGTAAGTCTATAAGTATCTCTTGCTATTTCTACTTCTTCATCAGTTGGTACAACATATACACTATATTTTGAATCCTTAGATGATATTACTCCAAATTCTCCTCTAGTAGCATCATTTATTTTATCATCTATTGATATACCTATACATTTTAATTTATCCATTACTCTTTTTCTTGTAGTATTAGAATTTTCTCCAATACCTGCAGTAAATACTATTCCATCTAACTTACCTTCAAGTGCAAAATAATAACTTGCTATATAATTAACTATTTTATCTGCATATATTTCTGTTGCAAGTATAGCTTTTTCATTATTTTCTATAACACTTTGTTCTATATCTCTAGAATCACTTGAATATTCTGAAATTCCAAGTAAACCACTCTTCTTATTACAAATATCTAAAAACTCATCTATTGTGATATTAAGTTTTTTCATAACATATGGTGCTATTGAAACATCTATATCTCCACATCTTGTTCCCATCATTAAACCAGCAAGCGGAGTAAATCCCATAGAAGTATCGTATGATTTAGAATCTTTAACTGCTGTTATACTAGCACCATTTCCTATATGACAAACTATTAAATTAACTTTATCTTTATTTAAATATTTTTCCATATATTCTGTAATATACTTATGACTTGTTCCGTGTGCTCCATATTTTCTTACTTTTAAATCTAAGAAACTAAGTGGTAATGGATAAGTATATTTAACTTTTGGTATAGATTGATGAAATGCTGTATCAAATATCGCTACATGTTTAGCATCTTTTAATGTTTCTTTAACTGCTTTATATCCAATTAAGTTAGCTGGATTGTGAAGAGGTGCAAGTTCTCCAAACTCCGCTATACTATTTTCTACTTCTTTTGTAATTAAAACAGCATCATCATATCTATCTGCTCCTTGAACTATTCTATGTCCAACACCTTTTATTTCATTTAAATCTTCAATAACTTTTAAATCCGTAAGTTCTTTTAAAAATATATCTATAGCAACTTTATGATCTTTTAAATCACAATGTTTTTCTATCTTTTCTTTATTAAATTTTATTTTATAAATTCCATCTTTAATACCAATTCTTTCAAATTGTCCAGATACAATTTTTTCTTCTTCTGGCATTTTATATAAAGAAAATTTTAAAGAACTACTTCCTGCATTTATTGATAAAATTTTCATATTTCCTCCTAACTATACACATAAGATATAAAATCAATATTATCTTCTGTTATTTTTATTCTACCATCTGTTGGTAATAATTCTAGTACTTTTAACATATTTTTAGTCATATCTATTATCATAGGATTTAAACATTCATCTACTACATATACAGGTACTAATTCTAAAAACTTATCTATATCTTCATTTTCGATAAGTAAATTCTTTTCTAATTTTAAATTTTTAAAATAATAAAATCTAAAACTATCATTAATATAATGAATAATAAAAAAATGTGTATCATTATTCATAAACTTTTTAAGTGGTGAAACAACTTTCGTTGGTCTTACAAAATTACCATATAAAAATTGATTATCTTTTTCTTTATTCCATATTAAAGTAGTACTTTTTGTATACTTATCTTTAAAATACAATTTTGGAAAAATCTTTTTAATAGAATTATCTATTTCTTCTTCCTTAGTTTTTCCCTTTAAACTCTCTTCTACAACACTAACTAGTTGTTCAATTGCTTCTTTATCTTCCATTTCTTTCATATTACCTCATTTAACATTATTAAAAATAAATTTATATTATATTTAAGTCTATCTCTTATATAAATACCTACTTCTTTTAAAGCTTCTAAATCATCTATAATATCAAGTAAAATACTCTCTTTATATAAAGGTATAGAATACGATATTGGAAACATGTGTGACAAAATCATATTTTTTTCCTTTTCATTTAACTCAATTATTTTACTAGCATTATAATAAGCAAAATACGGATGAGAATTTAACATGTATTTTCTTTCTATAACATTTAAATATCTTAAGTCTCCGTAAAAAAAATCATGTAAAAGTCCCGCTCTTGCAACCGCTTTATAATCTAAAAATAATTTTTTAGCTAACTTATAAGCATTATATGACACTTTTAAAGAATGATCTAACCTAGTATTATCATGATGACGATAAAACTTAAGTTTTAAAAACTCTTCATTATCAAGTATATCTTTAACGATATCAATATATTCTATATCTGAAATTATTTTATAGTTCATATTTAAATTATACTATATGTTATAAAAAAAAAGAAGTAAGCTTCTTTCTTTTTATAATTTATTTTTTTACTGATGATGAATCAAATTTCATATAATTATTACCAGTTAAAAATTGATTATCTCCAGAAATAGTATAAGCATCTTTAAAAAATTCCATACTATTAAGTTCATTTTCTAATTCTCTTGCATGTCTTTCATCTAATATAGTAGTATCTTCTATGTTTTTTCCTAACCATGTTGTAAAAGAGTCTAATTCATCATTAATTTCAGATCTAATTTTACTTAATTCTTCATATGAATTTTCTAAAGTATTTGCAACTTCACCTTCTATAATATGTTCGTTAGTTAATGATTTAATACCACCATATATTCTATTAATACAATCATCAATATAATGAGTTACATCTTCTAAATTTTTCTTATATATACCTATTTCAAGAACATTTATTTTTCTTTCATTCATAATTAACTCCTTATATTAATACTATTTGTTTTGGATATTTTTAGCTTGTTCTATTTCATGAGCTATATCTTCATCTATTTGTCTTTTTAGTATATTAACTAATGTTGTAAGTCCTTCAGTTTGTTTTTTTAATACATCAGTAAAAGAATCAATAGAGTTTTTATATGCCTCTGCATCTTTTCCTCTCCAAGCATTATTCATAATTTCAGTAGTAGCATTATTAATAAGAGAAAAATTAGTATGTAAATTACTTATTCCTTCTTCTATTCTTTTAATTTCTCCATCAGCTTGACTATAGTCTATACTAATTACTTCATTTGCCATATTTTATCTCCTTATTTTTTATTTATCTTTCTAAAAACATCTCCCATTGATGCTACAGCTTCTTCTAATTCTTTCGCATGTCTTTCATCTAATTCTTCTGTTGTTACAATGTTTTTTCTAATAAAATCACTAAATTCTTTAATTTTTTCATTCATTTCTAGTTTTTTCTTTTGCATACATCCGTAAACTATTTCAAAAACTTTTGCTCTTCTACCTTGTATTATTTTATTATCATTTAAATTTCTAAAACCTGATCCTATTTTATTTAAAGAATCATCAAAATAGTTTGAAATAGTGTCTAATTGTTTTGCAAAATTACTTAACTCAGTAACATTTAATTCTCTTTTATTCATTAGTTCCCCCATTCATATTATATGAGTAACTTTCTTTAAGTTCTCTAGAACTAGTTTCTTCTTGGTCTTTATTTTCTTTAATTATTTGTTTTAAAGTTTCTACTAACTGTTTAAAACTATCAGTTTGATTTTTTAATTTATTAGAATAACTAAGTATTTTTTCTTGATATGCATCAGCATCACGACCTACCCATGTATCTTTTGATATAGTAGTTGTGTTTTTATCAATTAATTCTACATTTATATATAAATCTTCTATAGCTTTTTCTAATAATGCTATTTGATATTCACCTTCATTATATTTAATTCCTAAAACATTACTCGCCATTTTTTATCTCCTCTAAATATCTTTTTTATCCATATCAAAAAAAATCATATTCTGTTTTTGATATTTCTATTTTTGAAGAAGGTGTTGCTACTTGTTTTATAAAAGCAATTTTTTCTTCATTCCACTCTTTTTCTGTAGGAACTCTATTAGTATCAACTGTAAGAGTATATTCTTGATTATCAACTTTAATACTTTCTTTTATTCTAAGTCCTAGATTAGAACCTTGATATTTATCTTGATCAGATTTTTTAAATGTTTTATTAAATAAATCTTTAATAGAAAAACTTTCATTATTAAACATAGCTTTATTTGAATTATATTTTTCTTCTGTTTGTAATTTATTAACATAAGTCGAAGCATTAAAATAACTTTCTTTTTTCTCTTTATTTATATTAGTATTTAAAGGATTAGTTGAAGTAGTAGAAGAATTTGAATTAGGTTGAACTAACCCCATGTTTTCTATTGCATTTTTAAGTCTTTGAGCATTTTCTTTATCCATATTAGCTAAAGAAGTTTTAACATTATCTACAAATCTTTTAATTTCTATTAATCTTTCTATGACATTTTTTCTAGAATCATCCATTTCTTTATATACTTCTATAAAAACATTAGCTCTTCTACCTTGTATTATTTTTTCAGAATATAAATTATTAAATCCAGCTGCTATTTTATTCATAGAATCATTTACATAATCAGAATAAGTTTGAAGTTTTTGACCATACTTATCTAACTCTTCAAGATCCATAAATCTTTCATTCATAAGTATTTTCCTCCTATTATTAATAATAAACATTTTTATATATTTAGTAAATAAAAAAAGACATTATTTTTTTATAATGTCTTTTATAGGACTAAAAGTTTTTCTATGTTCTTCTATTATTCCATATTTTTTAATCGCTTCTATATGTTCTTTAGTAGGATAACCATTATTTTTAATAAAATTATACATTGGATATTTTTCATGTAATTCTTCCATCATCTTATCTCTTGTAACTTTTGCTATTACACTTGCAGCAGAGATAGTAATACTTTTTAAATCCCCCTTAATAATATCTTCTTCTTCTATTCCCATATCAAGTTTCATAGCATCTGTAAGTATTACATCAGGTTTTATTTTTAAATTATTAACAGCTATTTTCATAGCAAGTCTAGATGCTTCTAAGATATTTATTTCATCTATTTTTTGATTATCTATAACTCCTATTCCTATAGCTAATGCATCTTTATTAATAATTTCAAAAAAACTTTCTCTTTTCTTTTTAGATAGCTTCTTAGAATCAGTTAATCCTTCAATATAATAATTTTTAGGAAGTATTACAGCACAAGCTACTACAGGACCAACAAGCGGACCTCTACCAACTTCATCTACTCCACATATATAATCTAAATTACTATATTTTTCTTCATATTCTCTATTATTTTGCATTTTTAATAACTTTTAATAAACCTTTATCTTTAGGATTAACACTAATAACTACTTTTCCATACTTAATTTTAGAATAATCATAAAAATATTTATTTTGAAGTGATTCATTAACTGTTTTTGATATATTTATTAAATTATCAGTAGTTAAATTAATATAGTAATTAATATTTACTTTAGTTTTATCATTATCTTTTTTAGTATCAAGTGTATATGAACTAGTTTCATAATTTTCAAATCTAATCTTTAAATTACCTTTTTTAACTTTTTCATCATATTTAATTTCATAAAAACCACTAGTAGAAATTTCTATACCTTTTTCTATTTGATAAGTTAAAGTATATTTACTAAGTTCTAGTGTTTTTATATCACTTATTACTTTATATTTTCTTGTTTCAACTAAAAAGAAAATAAGTGTAAATATTAAAATACTTGAATATGTAAATATCGCTATATATTTATAGTTTTTAAGATTTTTATCATGAATAAATCCAATAATATATTTTAATAAATAAATTGTTGCAATTATTAAAGCTATAGAAATTAAGAATAAACTAATTATTATATTACCTTTTATAGCTAATAATACTAAGTATATAAATAATATTAATCCAAGTAAAACAACTCCAAATATTGGTAATAAGAATATATATAATATAATTTGTAATATTTTTAATACTAATTCATTTATTTTAACTAATTGTTTATTAATTATATCTGATTTAAATATATTAACATCCTTTTCTTCTATTAAATGTTTAATAAACTTATATAAGCTTAAATAAAAGTATAGATAATAAAAATTATATAATGCAAAAATCAATATATTTGCAAATGTTCCTTTTAATACGTTACTAAACGAATCTATTATAACAGCGAAAATAGAAGCTAAAGGTACAATAAAAGCTTTTACAATCCAAAATATTAATATAAAAAGTAATATTTTAATAACTAACTTTAATACTTTTTTTAAATCAAATACATTAATTTTATCTTGAATAAAAAGTAAAGTTTCATATAAATAATCACTTATTCTACTAATAAACTTAATTATAGACATATTTATATTTTTCATAATTCTCTCCTTATAATTATTATAATTAAATTTATTTATAAGTTCAAACTAATCTAATGTTATTTTTCCAAACTTGTTATTTTTAAAATCTTGATATAAAAGTAAGTAAGCTTTATCTATATCTACTACTCCACCTTTTAATAAACAACCTTTTCTCTTAGCAATCTTTTCTATATCTGTTAAAAAGTCAGTAAAACTATCTATTTTATAAAATTCTAAGAAACGAGATGGATATTTATCTCTTAATTCTTCATATATAAAAATAGCTAAGTCTTGATAATTTAATATAGCTTCGTTTACACTTGATAAACTAGCTAGTCTAAAAGCTTCTTCTTGAGATGAAAATTTTTTACCTAAAATACCAGGAGAATCTATAAATTCAAAATCAGGTGATATCTTAAGCCATTCTAAACTTCTAGTAACACCAGGTCTATTTTCTGCTTTAGCAACTGTCTTACCACATAAAGTATTAATAAGTGTTGATTTACCAACATTAGGTATACCTACTACAATAGCTCTTATTTTTCTTTTTATAAGACCTTTATTTTCTCTTTTTTCTATCTTTTCTTTTAAAATTTTTTCTGCTATATTTTTAATCTTAGATTTAATAGTTTTGTCCCCTATATATGTACATATAACATCTTTATAAGTCTTCTTTAATTCTTCTACTAACTTATCTGTTTTTTCTTTATCACATAAATCATACTTAGTAAGTATTAATATACTATCTTTATTCTTTAAAAAATCTCTATTTAATCTAGATGTCATAGGAATTCTAGCATCAGCAAGTTCTAATACTATATCTATTAATCCTTCAATTTCTTTTATCTTTCTCTTGGTCTTTTCCATATGACCTGGATACCAATTAAAACTTATTTTATTTTCACTCATTTGGATCAACTCCTTTATTTTACATTTTTTCTTCTACTATTTTACCAGCAGCTATATCTATCTTGTATGCATTGCGTTCTTTATTACTTTTAATTATTCTTATATCATCATCTATAAATTCTAATGCTACTTGATTATCAATTGCATAACCTATAATATTATTTTCTTTTACTACATCATATAATTTATTTTTAGATATTTCATCTTTTTGATTATAATGTACACAATTAACTGCATTAATTACATTCATGCCTTCGATTAAATCATAATTATATCTAAACCAACAATAACTTCCAGCAGAAAGTCCAGAACATACAATTCCATTATTATATGCTTCGATTAGCAGTTTATCAAGTCCTGAACTTTTTAATTTCTTTACAAGATATTTTGTATTTCCTCCACCTATATAAATAATATCAGTATTTAATATATCACGTTCTAATTCACTATATGTTTTATTTATATCTAAATGTGAAACTATACAGCCTAGTTCATCATAAACTTTTTTAATCCCTTCAAAATATTCTTCAGGATGAGATGAAGCAATGCTAATAAATAAAAATTTAGGATGTTCTTTATTAGATAGTTTTACTATTTCTTGATCTATTTCTTTAGTTTCATATGGAAGTAAAATTCCATCCTTATATCTTGGAATTTCTACACCACCAATACATACTAATTTTTTCATATTTTCACCTCTACTTTTACTTTGGTCTTGACTACCAGTTATCACCATATCAATTCAATTCTCAAACAATTTTTACTTAAAATCACTCTATTTTAACTATTTTCATCATTTTTTATATATTTTAGCATAAACATGCAAGAACCATTTTTAAGTTTTTCCTTATATTATAAGGATTTAGGAGTGGTCTTGACTAAATTGTTATCAACCAATTAAAAATTATTTTATTTTCACTCATAGAATTAACTCATTTCAATAATATATATTATAACAAAAAATATGCAAATAAATTGTTATATTTTTTCATTCTTTCACCTTTAATATATAGATATTTAATCCAATTGTAATATATTTTAAATCACATTTTAATTTATCATCATTATAATTATTTGTTAAAGGAGTCATATTAAATAAATATTTTGATGTTAATTCATCTAATTTAAATGTATTTTTATATTCGACTTTTTTTATAATATTATATTTTTTAGAAATATTTTCATCAATTATTTTTTCATTTTCATATTCAGAAATATTTAATAAGTTTCTTAATTCTTTTAAATATTCTTTCTTTGGAGTTACTTTTATTAAGATACCATCTGTTTTTAATAATCTTTTTATTTCTTCTTCATTGGATGGTGACAAAAAATTTATTATTAAATCAAAAACATTGTTGTTAAATGGCAAATAATTCAAATCTGATATAAATGATAAAAAATTACAGTTAAAATATTCTGATGATAAATCAACACCATCTTTTGCCAAATCAACCCCTATTATAAAAGAATCATCATTTAACATATTAATAATATTAAAATCATGAGTACCATCACCAGATCCCATATCTAGCATTAAATTATGATTATATTTTTTTATTTCTTCTGAAATAATTTTATGTACCTCATCATAAAAATGTCCTTTTATAAACTTTTTTCTATTTTCAAACAATTTTTTTGTATAAACTTTATCCTCTTTATATTTAAATGATTTCATTAAAACTGCAACACCTTTTTTTGAGATGTTAAATGTATGATTTAATTCACAAACTATATTTTCATCTATAATATTAATGTTGCTATTGCATATAGGACATTTAAATATTGTATGATTTTTTTTATAATTAATTACTGAATATTCTCTTTTTTTTAGCATAATTACTACTTCTTTTCTATTTTTAATTATTTACTTTGATTTTAAGAGTTTTAAAAACTTGATTAAATCTATCTACTTTATCAAAAACTTACAATTGATGAAATTCTTTTGAATATAATAAATTTATATAAGATTATATAAAAAAATATGTTTCTTTATTCATTATTAAAAGTTATAACAGCTCTATTAAATTTGCCAATATGTTCTACTTCAAATTTATTATTTGTATATTCTTTCACAGTATTAATCCAAAACAATTCAGCTTGTTCTGATAATGGTAAAGATTTAATTTCCCAATTACCTCTATGACCATCAAACAATTCTTTTATTGCTTTATAGCCTATTCCCTTTCTTTTAAAATTGTTTAAGATAAACATTTCTTGAACAATATTTTTTTCTTCAGTGAAATCCGCTAAAATAAAACCAGCAATGTAATTATTACTCTTTATAATATAAGCTGATTTGTCTTTTGCACCATTTAGATAACTATCTAAATCATCATAAATATATAAACCAGTTTCTTGATCAATATCCATAGGAAAATATAAGCTAATATTATGTAAATATAATTGCATCAATCTTTCAATAATTAAATTTTTCTTATCAATTTTTTCTAGCATCATTTAATACCTACTTTCTCTTGTTTAATTCTTTTATAAATTTTTCTCTTAAATTTTCTAAAATGTACTTCTCATAACCTAAATACTCTTTTTTTATTTTATTGATTCGATCTATTTATTTTTTCTAACAATATTGGGAACAAAAACTCCACTTTCAATAATACTATTTTTAAGTTTATTATTATTCTTAAAATAAATACCAAGTTATCTATAAAAGTTTTTTCTCACATACTAATCATTTGTAAAAAGATTTGTATTTCATATTTTTTCTTGATAGTTTTAATTCTTTGATTACCTCTTCAGCCTCTTCATTCTTTTCAGTGTACAATTCTAATTGATGATTAAATAATTCATCAGTCAATAATAAATCATGTATTTCATTAATAAAATTAATATCATTTATAGAATTTGTTCTACTATTTATTTCATTTTTTTCTACTAACAAATAATAATTAATCATTTCTTCTACTTTATGAGTTGGGATATGCCATGCAAATTTATTGTTAAATAGACTACATGAGTTAAAAATAGCTGTTATTATTAAATCATGATAATATTTTTTTTCTTCTTCATTTTTACTATCATTATATAGTCCACAATATTGTTCTAAAGTATTTCTACCATTTTTATAAATACTCCAATCAATCATTGGATTAGATATAACTTTTAAATTATGTTTATAGCATGAGGCATCATCAGGTAGCATTGTATATAATCTCTCTGATGAAGTACCAACTGGAATATTAGGATTAGTAATCATATTACCATCAACTATATCTTTATATATTTTTAATAATGTAATATTAGATTTAGGTAATGTATTCCATCTATCAGGTCTTTCTATTAATAAAATATCTTTAATTAATTCATCACTATAAAACTTTGAATTATTCCACTCATTTAATATTTTTAAAGATAATTCATCTAAATTATTTACACCATATTTAGCATAAGTTTCTTTTAGAAAATTTAATACTTTAATTAACCTATCAACTTTGTCACGAGGTATACCACGATTTATTAAATTAACTAAAATATTATCAAGGTCAACACTTTTAAAATTAGAATAATATACAAATAAATCAGAATCTTTTATAGATATACCTTCATCTAATGACCTACATACTAGCCATACTTCAACAGAACTGTTTAAGATGGTTAAATAATCATTCAATAATTTTAATATTTTTTCCATTCCATCACCTAGTTTTTTAATTTCTTCTTTAATTATAATTATCATAGATACATTATTTTATATTTTAGTATTCGACATAACTTCTAATATTTTATCAAAATTATCATCATCTGCTGTAACATTTCTTTTTATCATATTACATTTATTACATTTATAAACTATTTTTAATTTATCTTTTTTTGTTGGTTCCATACCAATTGGTTCTAAAATACCATGACAAGTAGAACTTCTATCTCCAGGATTTATATCAACATGTTTAGAACATAAACAATGAGGACAATGGTCTCTTGCTGTATAACCTAATTTTTTCACTTCTTTCTTACATACATCACATATAAAATTTTCATCTATCATTGTAAACTTTGCTTTATTCGGCATAATTATTATTCCTTTTATTTATTATCTTTTATACTTTTTATTTCTTGAAGTTCAAATCTATATTTTTGATTATTTTTATTTACTTCATCTAAAAACATATCATAAGGTCTACACCATAATTTATTATCTTCATATAATGCTCTATATGCAACCATTTTTTCACCTGTTTCGCTATGATATATTATATCTTCTACTAAATACAAATCACCTTTATAGTGTTTATAAATCCCTTTAATTTTTATCTTTTCCATATTATTTTCCTTTATTTATATATTGTTTTATAAAATTATTTAAACTATTAATAAGTTTTTCTAAATTTTTAAGATTTTTATAATCTCTATATTTAGAATTTATTTCCATTTGTATAACATCTATATCTTCCTCAAAATAAATAGTTTGAGTAATAGCACCACCCTTAAATGGATCATTATGATATATATTATGTATATTATTTTCTAAAAAAGCTTCTTCTAATTCTTTTATTGTAGAATAATCTGCAGATAAGTTATTAAGTGTTCCAAATTCTATATCAAAATCTCTTGTTTTATTTGCTCCATGTAAATCTATTACTAATTTAATATTATTATCTTTTATAAATTTTATAAGTTCTATTTTAAATTCATCATTATTATCTTTATTAGAATCTACTCCAGTATCTTTTATTTTTATCATAATATTTACATCAGCATATTTATTTAAATAAAGTGCTATAGCTTTAGTATATGGTTCATTTAATTTAATACTATTATCTTCTCTTTTTTGTTTCATAGTATGAACTGCTGTAAATAAAATAGGAATACTTCCCTTTTTTATAATATAATTATCACTAAATTCTAAACCTTCAAGTTCATTTATTTCTTTTTCAAATTTCATTTTGTTTTTACCACTTTTTCATTTAATATCATTTTTTCTTTATCAAACATATATTTATCTTATCATAAAAAAGATAGATTTTACATTAATCTATCTAATTATAATTTACTATTCTTCTATTTCTTTTATCTCTAGTATTCTAAACATTTTAAAAGTTTTTTCTTCATTAATTAGAGTTATAAGAGTTATAGCTACAAATTCATTAATTTCATCTCCAAATCAAAATTAATTATCCAAATATAACATAACTATAATAAAGTATAAATGCTAGTAGAAAGAATATTCCTTCTTTTTTAGAAATTTTATGATCATTATGAGCAAAGAAAAATAAAAATAATGCTGATAAAATCATAACTACTATATCTATATAACTAAAATTAATTTTAGATATTCCTCCTAATATTGCTACTGGAATTCCTATAACAACACCTATATTGAATATATTACTTCCAACTACATTTCCTATTGCAATATCATATTCGCCTTTTCTAGTTGCAGCAACACTTGTAACAAGTTCTGGTAAAGATGTACCAATTGCTACTATAGTTAAAGATATCATTCTTTCACTAATACCTATTGTTTTTGCAATAAAACTAGCAGATTCTACTACAAAATTACTTCCAAATACTATTCCTATTAGTCCTAAAAGAGTTAAAAAGATAGCTTTTTTCATAGATGGATAATTAGTATCATCTATTTCTTCTATATCAGTTTTATTTTTAGACATACTTATTAAGTAATACATAAATACACCAAAAAATAACAATAGTACTATCCCATCTCCTCTAGTAAAAGAGTTAGTTAAATTCTTAGTAAAAATACTATCTGATAAAAGTACTGCAAATGCTGTAGTAATCATTAGAGTTATAGGAAGTTCTTTTTTTACAGTATTATTTTTAACTGCTAAAGAATGAAACATTGCAGATAGACCTAATATTAATAAAATATTTAAAATATTACTACCGATAACATTTCCTAAAACCATATCACCACTTCCAGAAAGTAATGATTTTATACTAACTGCTAATTCAGGAGCACTAGTACCAAAAGCTACTATTGTAAGCCCTATTAACATCTTTGGTACTTTAAAATTACCTGCTACTGCACTAGCACCATCTACAAAAATATCAGCACCTTTAATTAAAATAATAAAACCTACTATTAAAAACACTAAATTTAATATCATATATCCTCCATATTCTTATTTATTAAACCAATTATAGCATGTTCCAAATAAAAAAATTATACCTAGATATAATCTTTTAAGTTTTTATAATAATTTTTTTACATTTACTACAATAATATTTCCACTTATATTTAAAATCATATATTTTTAATCTTTACTATTTTCTTTTTTAATCTTTTCTTTAAATTCAGGATAAACTCTAAGTAATCTATCCACTGCTCCCTTAATCCCATTTTTTTCAAATCTAATAAATTTTTCTATTAAATCACTATTATCCATTGGAACATCTTTAGGTCTACTCGGATATCTATATATTGTTATATTTCCTTTTGTCTCTTCTTCTTCTAAAGCTTTTAAAATATTTTTGTAATATATCTTTTTTAATGGTTTGATTTCTTTTTCAAAAGATACAACTTCTAAACTCCATAAATAATCATAATGATTAAAAGTACTTCCATCTAATTCATAAATATAACCTTCTTTATTATATAAAGAATCTAAAATCCCTTCTCTTCTTTCAATCAATTCTACTTTATTTTTATCTAAAGTACTTATTTTAGTATCTAAATCTCCAAGTCCTTTACCTATAAAAAGCATTGCTACTACAAGTAATTTAGATCCATATATACATTCTTTTTGATGAGTACTTTT
The DNA here is from genome assembly GCA_963536495.1 of uncultured Eubacteriales bacterium. Classification (GTDB taxonomy): domain Bacteria; phylum Bacillota_I; class Bacilli_A; order RF39; family UBA660; genus CAJPPJ01. The sequence continues at coordinate 13,024 of CAUTAF010000009.1, read as the reverse complement.
ACTTGATTTTATAAAATCCAAATTTCCTCTTGGACTTCCGTGATATACTACCTCTTTCATTTACATTCCTCTAAATAATTTACTTTTTTACCAGTTTTAATAGCATATTCTATTTCTGACTTAGTACTTTCTCCTATATAATTATTTACATTAATAACAAATATCTCATCAGCCATATCTATTTTTCTTTTATGCATATCATCTAGCATTTCTTTAGTTTTAGTTAAAGTTCCTTCATCCATATTTTCCCATACTTCAGAGTCTCCTTTATGCCCAAATAAACCTACGGAAATAACAATGTTTCCCTTTAATGTTAAATCTTTTTGAGCTTTCATAAATTCATCTTTAAATTTAGTAGATCCACATAATGTAATTACTTTATATTTTCCAACCATAATTATTCACTAACCTTAATTGTTACTCCATTTATTTTTTTATAAACTCTTTTCTTCTTTTTTAGATTTTATTGTAGAAATAAGTAAAAAACAAATATTTAAGTAAAAACATTTGCTTTTTATACATAAAATTATTTATCTACTTCTTCTTGATACTTATTTAATAGTTCTGGATATAATCTAAAAAAATTATCTATATTTATACCTTTTTCTTTCCAATTTATAACTTTTTTTATCAAATCACTATTATCTATTGGAACATGTTTAGGTCTATCAGGATACAAATATAATTTTAATTTTTTCTTTTTTGCTAAATTTATTATTTCATCATAAACATTATCTATATATTTACATGATACAACTTTTTCATCTTTTTCACTTATTACTTCAGCTGACCAATTAGTCATATTTTTTTTAAAGTTTTTATCATTTAATGTATAAATATATCCTGAACAATTAAAAATTTTTTTAAACATTCCTTTTTTTCTTTCAACTAATTCAATTGGATATTTAATTCCATCTCCTGATAAATGATAATAATAATCACTATGATATGGTGACAAAAATATAGTTGCAATTGCTTCTGAATAAGTAGCATAAACCCATTTTTTTAAATGTGTACTTTTATTACAATTTATTATTTCTAAATTAGGAGTATTACTTCCATGATATACATATTTCATTTTTATTTTCCATTTTCCTTTACTTTTTTAATTTTTTTAATTAAAGTTGGATTATATTTTTCATAATCTTCTTCTTTTACATTTTTTAATTCTAACAAAAAACCTTTAATATTTTTTAAAATATTTTTATGTATATAACAATAATCATTGTTACTATTTTCTTTCGATAATATTAAATTAGCATTGCATCCTGCATAACAATTTTTATAATATTCACAACTTTTTGTACATTCATTTCTATTTTTTATACTATTTTTTAATAATTTTAAAAAATTATCATTTTCAAATGCTTCATCTATATTATTAATATTATCTATATTTCCTAAATCATATTCTTCTATGCATAATCTATCACAAGGATAAATATGACCATTAACATCAAAACACAACCATTTTCCAAGACAAGAATTATACGTACAAACATTAGAACGCTCATTAACAACTAAGTCTACCAATTCTAAACAAGTAGATACATTAATATTACAATTTCTGTCATATGCCCATAATTGAAAAAATTTTGTAAAATTATAAATATATTCATCTGAATTAAGTGAATAATTATTTTTTTTAGCAGCACCATCATTAAACATTGGATTTAATTTTAAACCTAAATTTAAAGACTTAAAATATTTATATTCATTCTCTAAATTTTTAACGTTATATTGATTAACTACCATAATTGCACCTGGATATACATCTTGTTGATGTAATAAATCAATTCCTTGCAATATTTTATTAGTGTTCTGTCTTGTTTTATTATTATTTAATCCATCAAATGATAACCCAATATTAGTATTATTATTTTTAAAAAATTTAATATTGTTTTCCGATAATAATGTTCCATTAGTTTGTAAAGAATAAAGAAACTTTGAATGTTTTTTCTTACAATAATCATATATTTCTTGATAATAATCTAATGGTGTTATTAAAGGCTCTCCTCCATACCAAATCCAATTTATATAATTATATTTTTCTGATAATAAATCTATATATTTTTTTAATTTATCAATTTCTAAAATTTTATCATCATAGCCATATTTATCAGAAAAACAATATTTGCATCTCATATTACAAGAATGAGTCGTTTTTATAAGTGTATTTATTGTTTTTATTTTAGACATTTTACTCTATTATTATGATTAATTGATATATTTTCTAATCTAGGATAATTATCATGTTGATCAACATGATAATCAGGATGACCTCCACTATCATCATGATAAAAAAATATTTTTGAATTATCATATCCTTGAGATAAATAAATTTTATATAACTTTAATAATTTTCTTTTTCTCTTTAATTCTGTTAAACCCATAACATTTCCTCCTAATTATATTTTAACACAATATAAAAATAATGCTATCTATCACTAACCTTAACTGTTACTCCATTTATTTTTTTATAAACTCTTTTTTCATTTATTGCAACTTTGTTTTCTATTTCTTTTTCTAAATCAAAACCTAATATTTCTGATATTCCAAGTAAATATATTGCAATATCTGCAAGTTCTTCATTTAAATCAGGTTTCTTTTTTCTATATGCTTCATAAGCTTCTCCTACTTCTCCATAAAGTAAACAAAATTCTTTTGCTATATCAGTAGTATTAAATCCCTTATTAACTTTATTTTGATATATTTTCTTTTGTAATTCTTTTAATTTCATAGTTTATTCCTCTCTTTTTTTATTATAACACTTAAAAAAAATTAAAACTTTCTTGTTTTAAATTTTTTCTTCTTTTTTATCCCAAAATATTTCATATTTTATATTATATTTACTACAAATATCTTTTATTACTAAACTTAAATTTTTAAAATAACTCATATTTTCATTAAAATATATATCTAAATACTTAGGATATAATTCTTTATAATTATCTTTAATGTAATTTAAAATATCTTTCTTATAATTAGCTCTTAATTTAAGATTTTCAAACCAACAAAAATCAACATAATCTTTAACACTTTCAATTATATCTTTTATATCAGTAATATAAGGAAATATTGGCGAGATAAATGCTACTGTAGAAATATTATTTTCATGTAATATTTTTAAAGTATTTATCCTTTCTTTTATACTACTAGCTTTATCCATATCATTTTTAAATCTTTCATCTATCGTATTAATAGAAATACATACAGTTAAGTTTTTTATTTGTTTTAAAATATCTAAATCTCTTAATATTAAACTAGATTTAGTAGTTATAATTAACTTACAATTACTATTCTTTATCTCTTCTAAAATACTTCTAGTAATTAAATATTCTTTTTCAAATGATAAATAAGGATCTGTTACAGAAGACAAAAAGATAGTTTTATTTTGAATTTTCTTTAAATCTATTTCTTCTTCTGTTAATTTTATATCGATAAACTCCCCCCAATTCTCACTATGATTAGTTATCTTTTTCATAAATGATGCATAACAATAACGACATTTATGGCTACAACCGATATAAGGATTAATTGTAAAATCAATTCCAGGTAAATTAGATTTAGTTAAATAATTTTTTACTTTTATTTCTTTTATTATCATCTAAATACTAATTACTTTCATTTCATGCTTAGAATAAGGAATAAGTTTTTCTACTAAATCTTTAGTCTTAAATTTCATATAAGAAGTTAAAGTTCCATCACTACATCCATAATATTCTTCTTTTAATATATCAGAATCAATAACTAAATTAATTTTTAAATCTAAATCATTTAATATACTAAATATTGTAGTAGCGCCTATTTTAGTACCTAACATATCAAATACTGTTTCTTCTTTAGCAAAAGATACTCTAGATATATTTAAAGCTTTACCAAAATTTTTACATTCAAATTTTTTATCTCCTGGTGTTATAAACATATAAAAAACTGTTTCTTGTCTATTATTTAAAAACAATGTCTTAACAGTTTTCATATTTAATTTTTTATCAATTTCTATACAGTCTTCCATAGTAATAGCAGGAGTATTATCTACTCTTTCATACTTAATATCTAATTCTTTTAATACTTTATATGCTAATTTTTGTATTTCATTTTCATATTTTTCTGGTTCTACTGTTTTTATTTCACTTACCTTTACCATTTGCTTCTTTAAATCCTTTCTCTACTATTTCTTCTATATTAATTTTATTATTATCATTTATCTTATTAGATAAATATACTAAGTATTCTATATTTCCATCTCCTCCAGATATTGGAGAAAAACTTAAGTTTTTTATAAAAAAACCTAAACTATTAAAATATTTTAATAGTTCTTTAATTATATCTACATGTATCTTTTTATTTAAGATTATTCCTTTATATTTATTCGCTATATCTTTACCACATTCAAACTGAGGTTTTATTAAAAATACTCCTTCTATTTTAATATTTTCTTTTGCTATTTTTTCTATAATAGATTTTAAAGATATAAAAGATACATCGCATGTAATAATATCTAAATTCTTAAAATATTTACTATCTAAGTCTTTAAAGTTAGTTTGTTCATATAGCTCTATTATTTTATTATTTTTTAAACTTTCATGAAGTAAATTAGTACCAACATCTATTGCTATAATTTTCTTTATACCATTTTTTATTAAGCAATCACAAAATCCACCAGTACTAGAACCTATATCTAAAGCAGTTTTATCTTCTACATTAATTGAAAATAACTCTAATGCTTTTTCAAGTTTTAACCCACCTCTAGATACATATTTTAATATATTATTTTCTTTAATAAAGATATTATCTTCATTACTTACTAAGAAAGATGTTTTTAGTACTTTTTTATTATTACAAAAAACTACACTAGCATTAATTAACTCTTGAGCTTTTGCTCTAGATGGTACTAAATTTCTATCTACCATTTCTTTATCTATTCTATTTTTCATATAAATTTCTCTTTTTCATATTATAACAAAAAAATCAAACATTTAGTTTGACTTTTTAATTTTTACATAAAGTTAATTTTTTAGCATCTTTTCTTATTGCTATTTTATCTATAGATACTGGATAAATATTATTTAAAAATTTTTGTAAATTACTATCTCCTGATATTTTGGTTAATCCACCTGTAATTATTAAATGACTATTATCTGATAATACTTTATAACCTCTAGCATTATCACAAAACATCTCTTTATATGGAGAAACAATGCCACTATTTTTTTCATCATCTAAAAAACTTGGTACTAATCCATTATGCATATGTCCTGCTAAGACTAAATCATATTCTTTTAATTCTTCTTTGATTACTTTATCATCTACTAAATATGGTGAATGCATTAACAATATTTTACTTTGCTTATAACTTGAAAGAAGTTCTTCTTCTAAAGTTTCTCTCATATATCTTAAATCTCTTAATTTTTTTAATAAACTTAATTTATCTTCTTTTTTTATTTTATTTTCATAGAATTCAAATCCTGGATTTATTCCATAATAACTATTATTAGTATTTAATTCTACATTAATAGTATTATTTAAAAATGTTATTTGACTATCTTTTTCTAAATCTTTAAAAAATTCTACTGCTCTTAAATCACTTTTCCAAACATTATCTTTTTTACTCATAATATCGTGATTACCTAAGATAATCTTAACATTATGTTTTTCACCTAATGCTTTAAGAAAATTTTCAAGTTTATTTTTTGCTTCTTCATCAGTAATGATAGAAGCTTCATGAAGAATATCTCCTACAAAACAAACAGTATTATCATCTTTATTTATTTCTTTTAATAATCCAGATAAAAAAGATTCTGACATATTCTTTGTATAATGTAAATCTCCTATTAAAGTAATATCTGTTTTTGTTTTACCAGGAACTCTATAATTCTTAACTTCTATATTTCTCATAATAACCCCTTAAAATATGCCGTTATTATAACAAAAAGACATTAAAATGTCAATTTTGACTCTTAATGTCTTATCTTATAACTATATCTGAAAATAAATTATTCATTTTTAGATATAATGTAGAAGTATAATTTTCTTCTTTTTCTTCTCTATGATCTATTACATCTGAAAATACTTTTGATCCTTCTACTATTACTCTAGTACCTTTTGGTACATAAAGAATAACTTCACTAAAAACAGAATGTATATTAATGCTATTTTCTTTTCCCTTTAGTTTATTAAATTTTAAATGTACTGTAGAAAACAATGTATTTATTTCAGAATTTTCTTCTATTTCAAAACTTTTAGTTGAAAAAACATATGATTTAGCATTTTTAAGACTTGCTAATAATATGATATACATACCAAATATAATTAAAAATACTGGTATAATAATTTTAATTACAAGTGAAAAACTTATTATATTATTTACACTTAAAAGTAATATTATTCCTAATGTTAAAGAAAATACATTAGCAAAATTAATTTTTTCTTCTAACATACAAATAATACTTGGAATAATTATAAATAATGTCCACCATCCTGGAAAAAAGATATTAAATGAAACTATATTTAAAGATCCTAGTAAAGAAAATACTCCAATTAATAAAAATACTAGTCCTAAAAATATATTTGTTCTTTTATTTTTCATTATCTCTTAGGTCTCCTTTCAATTTCAGCAATTTTTTCTAATACTTCTTTAGCATTTTTTTCATTTATTTCTGCATAACCAAGTTCTTTTAAAGCTTTAATCTTAGCAGTATTTAATTCTTCAGTTCTTCCAATTTGTTCTCTATTTCTCATATTTATTTCATTAATAAATCTATCGTGACTTTCTTTTAATTTTACACTTGAAAGTCTTGTTTTAGAATCACTCTTATTATGATACATAGTAAGTCCATAATACATTATTGATTCAAACACAAATTGATCTTCTTTATCATATACAAATTCATTTGGATCTCTATTTTTATAAAACTTTGAAAAATATGCCAAAGTATATTTTAATTCTGGATAAATATTTAATAAGTCTATAAAATCTCTTAAATATTCTAAAGTACTAACAACTTTATCATCTTTATTTATTGTAAGACCTGATTTTAGCTTAGTAAATAAATCTATTACTAATTCTTGTTGTTCTCTATTATAACTTCTTATTTTATTAAATATTTCAGAATCTTTACACGTCTTTATATCTTCATTAAGTCTACTTTCTACTTCATTAATATATTTAGTAGATATAGTTATATCAGATAACTCAACACCTTCTTCAATACCTAAAAGTGTTTTTATTTTAATTTTCTTATCTTCTGGCCAATCTTCTAAGCTTTCTAAAGATAAATAGTTGTATAACATTTGTCTAGATACTCCTAAATATTTTGCAAGTTTTACTTTAGATATACCAAGTCCTGTTAACACTTCATTAAAGTAATTAATCATTTACCATACCTCCATCTTATCAATAAAATAATACTTCATTTTGCTTTACAGTGTCAAGTGTAAAATCTTATTCATTTATAAAATCTTCTACTTCTTCAAATAATTCTTCATTTTCTTTAACTGTTTCTTTAGATGAAGCTACTCCTAAAATACTTTCTTTTAATCCTTTTTCATAAACTTCACTTTTCTTTCTTAAATCTTTAAGACTCATACTAAACATAATATCTAAATCTTCTTGAAGTTCTTTTATATCTACATAAGATAAATAATTATTAATAGCTATATTTCCTCTAACAAATATAGATTTAGGATTATCTAAATTATTAGTTAAAATTTTATAATTATTAAGTTCTTCTTCTGTTAAATCTAAATTTTTAATAAAATTAGGTAATTCTTTAAATATAGATAAAGTTTCTTTTAATTTTGGATCTCTATAAGTATTTAAAGTAATATAATTTTCCATATTAGAAGCCCAAGCTCCATAAGCACCATTATTTATTCTTATTTTTTTCGTTAAATATTTATTAGTTATTATATTACATAAAAGAGAATCTTCTACTTTAGTTATTAATTTAAATCCCTCTTCTATATAATTAACCTTTTGATCGATAATAAAAGCTTTTCTTTTTATATTTTCTTTCTTTTCAATTACTATTTCTTCATAATGTTTATTATTTAATTTAGTTAAATATTTATCTATAGATTCTTTAAAAGATTGATAATCTTCTTTATTTCCAATAAAAGTTATAATCATATTCTCTTTATTAAATACTTTTTCTTTAATTTCATTCATATTTTTAATAAATTTTTCATATTTATCATTAAAATTATCAAGTAAATCTTTAAAAAACTCATATCTTTCTTGAAAGGTAATAGTTTTTAATATTCTATTAGAATAATTAAGTTTATATGAAGTAAAATTATTAATTAAAAACTGTGGATCTTTATATAAATTTTCTATACTTAATTTTAATTTTTTTATAACATTTTTGATATTTTTAATATCTTGAAAATCTTGATTAAATATTAATTCATCAAATATTTCTATAAAATTATTAACATTTCCTTCTAAATATTCAGATTTAAAATTTAAATAGTGCTTATATTCTTTATCATTTTTATAGTTATTATATAAATCAAATCCAACATTAAAACTACCTAACAAAGAATTTATTTTATCTAATAATTCTTTTAATGAATAATTATTAGTAGCAATTGATTTTAATAATTTAGTATATAAAATTAAGTACATAAATAAATCTTTATCTAGATGTTTTATATCAAACATTAAAGATACTTGATTTATTCTTAAAGTATCAGCTTCATAAAATAAATATTTTTTATTATTTATTTTTTCTACTTTAACTTGTTCTACTGGAATTGTTTTAGTAATATCATCAAGTGATAACTTAGGAAAATTAACTATAGAATTATTTTCTTGTTTTAATTCTTCATTTAATTTTCTTATTTTTATCTTTTCTTCTTCTGTTATTTTAGATTCTATTTTTCTTAAATTTTCTTCTAATTTTTCTTCTGTAACTTTAGATAAATTATCTTTAGGAATACATTTTAATACTATATAATCTTTATTATTTAATATAGAATTTTCTATAAAATCACTAAAATCTTTATCAGTTACAGTTCTTTTTATTTTTATATCTTCTTCATATCTTAAATATTTAAATATATCATCTTTATTAAGCAATACTCTTGATAAAACTAAATCACCTAAAGCTAAACCTTTATATGGATTAAGTTCTAACACTTCTTTTTTATCGTTAAAGATAATTCTTTTTATATAAGCATCAAGTTTTTCTTTATCAAGACCTTTTTTACTAACTTCTTTTAGTGTTTTTCTAAATATATCTAATACTTTATCTATATTTTTTTCCTCAATCCCATAAAAACCAAACATTAAATAATTTAAATGGTCTTCTCTTCCACCACAGTCAATATTATTTACTAAAGAACTAGCTATTAACCTTTTATGTAAAAGAGATGTTTTATCAGTTAAATAACTAAAAAAATGAGGTAAAATAGTTTTAAATTTAAATTTTTCAATATGTAAAGCAAGTACTAAATCTATTTTATTTTCTTTTTCTTTAGGTACTTCTACTGTAATATTCTTTTCTTTAATTTTTTCAAATTTACCATAATTATTATCGATATTCTTCTCTTCATAATTACTAAAATACTCATCTAACTTATTTAAGCTCTCTTCTATATTTATATCTCCATATAAATAAGTTATAGAATTAGATGGATGATAATTTTTTTTGTGAAATTCTTTTAACTTATCATTATTTAAGTTAAACATTTCTTCTACATCTCCACCTGAATCATGTTTATAAACACTATTAGGAAATAAATTTTTATATATTTCGTTATAAATAATTCTTCCTTTATTTAATGTCCCCTTCATTTCATTAAAAACTATTCCATTAAAAATCAACTTATCATCTTTATCAAAATCAAGTCTTATACCTTCTCTTTTAAATGTATAATCATTTTTATAAATAAGTGGATTAAATACCATGTCTAAATAAATATCCATTACTTCTATAAATTTAGTAGAATAATATGTAGAAAAATAAAAATTAGTAAAAGTTCTATAAGTAGATGCATTTAATAAAGATAATATACCAGTTGTTTTTAAATCAGTTAAGATATTTTTAGATGGATATTTTTTACTACCAGAAAATACGGAATGCTCTAAAATATGAGCTATACCAGTAGAATTTTCTAAAAGTGTTAAAAAGTTTATTTTAAAAACTAAATTTTTATCATTGTTTTTAAGTATTATAACTTTAGCTTTAGTTTTTTCATGTTGATAATAATATCCAATACTTTTAATATCTTTAAGTTCTTCTTTTTTTATTAATTTAAAATTCATTATTCCTCCATATAAAAAAGAATTACTTCTATATAACATAAGTCATTTCTTTATCATCTTGATAAAGTTTAGAAATAATTCCTCCCCCTATACATATATCATCTTTATATATAGCACATACTTGTCCTGGACATACTGCTTTTGCGTTATTATATCTAATAAGTATTTTATCATCTTCTAAATATGTAATTTCTGCTTTTATATCTTCTTGTCTATATCTAAATTTACAAGCAACTTCTGTTGGTCTTAAATCAGATGTAAAACTAACATCTTCTACTAAACAAGAATTAGAATATAAATATTTAGAATCTTCACTATAGGTAATATATAAAATATTCTTTTCTAAGTTTTTACCTACAACAAACATTCTATTTTCAGCTCCACCTATATCAAGACCTCTTCTTTGACCAATTGTATAATACATCAAACCATTATGAGTTCCTACTTTTTTATTAGTAGCAATATCTATTACATCACCTTTTTTATTAGGAAAATAGTTATTTAAAAAGTTCTTAAAGTTTCTTTCTCCAATAAAACATATTCCAGTAGAATCTTTCTTTTTAGCAGTTATTAAATCGTTTTCTAAAGCTATAGCTCTTACTTCAGTTTTTTCTAAATCTGCTAATGGAAACATTACATTTTCAAGTTGTTCTTTAGATAATTTACATAAAAAATAACTTTGATCTTTATTTTTATCTTTTGCCTTCTTTAAGTAAGAATCTTCCATTTTAGCATAGTGACCTGTTGCAATATAATCAGCTCCTAATTTAAATGCTTCTTTTTTAAATAGATCAAATTTAATATATTTATTACACATAACATCAGGATTAGGTGTTCTTCCTTTTTTTAATTCATTTAAAAAGTAAGTAAAGACATCATCCCAATATTCCTTAACAAAATCTATTCTATGAAGTTTAATACCTAATTTTTCACATACTTTTAAAGCATCGTTATAATCTTCTTCTTGAGGACATATATCATGATTTAATAAATCAGGATTTCCCTTAATATCATTATTAAGAGAAGAATCCCAATTTCTCATAAAAAGACCTTCGACTTCATAACCTTGTTTTTGAAGTAATAATGCACAAACCGATGAATCTACTCCTCCGCTTATTCCAACTATTACTTTTTTCATTCTGCTACTACCTTTAAAAATGTTTTCTTACCTTTTTTAATAATTATTTCATCTTCTAAATTAACTTCATAGTTAGGATCTAATATCTTTTCATCATTAATCATTATTCCACCTTGAACTACATTTCTTCTAGCTTCAGCTTTTGATGGTAAAAGTTTTGTTTCTACAAGCAAATCTAAGATATTATATATACCCTTATTTAAATTTATACTAGGCATATTAGAAGAGTCCCCTTTAGAAAATACTTCTTCTGATATTTTTTCAGCTTCTTTAGCATCTTCTTCTCCTCTTATAAATTTAGTTACTTCATAAGCCATTTCTTTTTTAGCTTTAACTATATCTTTTTCACATATTTCATCTATATAATCACATTCTAAATCAGTAAAGAAATAAAATAATTTTTTAACATCTTTATCATCCATATTAATTAATTGTTGATAAAAATCATATGCAGATATTTTATTTTTATCTACCCATAAAGCATTACCTGCACTTTTACCCATCTTTTTACCTTGAGAATCTACTAAAAGTGGTGATGTAAAAGAATAAGCTTCTCCTAAATCAAATTTTTTGATTAACTCAGTACCTGCTAAAATATTAGACCACTGATCTGATCCACCAATTTGTACTTTACAATCAAAATTTTTATATAAGTGATAAAAGTCATATGCTTGAAGTAAAGAATATCCCATTTCTAAGAAAGTTAAACCACCTGCTTCTAAACGAGTTTTATTAGAATCTGATGAAAGCATTTGATTAACATTAAATTTAGAACCAACATCTCTCATAAATTCCATAAATTTTAAATTAAGTAACCAATCTGAGTTATCTAAAATTTGACACTTATTTTCTCCTTCAAAACTTAAAAAAGGCATAAGTGTTTTCTTTAAATTTTCTTTATTTTTATTAACTTGTTCAAAAGTAAGTGCTACTCTTTCTACTTTTCTTCCTGTAGGATCTCCAACTATACCTGTAGCTCCTCCAATGACAATTATAGGTTTATGTCCCATCTTTTGTAATCTTCTAGCTAAAGTTATTGGAAATAAGTGACCTATATGAATAGAGTCAGCTGTAGGATCAACACCTAAATAAAAAGTAATAGAACTATCATTAATTAGTTCTTCTAATTTTTTTATATTATTACTTTGATATATGTATCCTCTTCTTTTTAGTTCATCAAAATTTTTCATATATTTGACCTTCTCTTTCTTTGATATTATATCATAAATTTATTTAACTTCGTTTAATTTTAATAAGTATCAAACCAAAAATAAACCAATATAAAAAAGATATTACATATAGTAATTTATTTTTAGGTTTTATCGATAAAAATATTAAAGAAAAAATCCCTCCTATTACACAAAATAAATTAAAAATACTTTCTTTTATATCTTTTTTTAATCCTTTATTGAAAATTAAAAGAAAAATAAATAAGATTATATTAATAAAAATAATATAATCTATTAATAAATTAATTAAATTCACTATCATTAACCTCTATTTTTGATATAAAAATAAAATTAGTATTAGCAAGTACATAGACTATTAACATAATAAATATCTTTATATTAGAAGAAAGGTCTAATAATAAAAATAAAACAGATAAAAACATAATA
>CAUTAF010000008.1:0-78956 GCA_963536495.1 uncultured Eubacteriales bacterium | reverse complement strand
TTAGTATTTAAAATTAGTATTTAAAATTAGTATTTAAAATTAGTATTTAAAATTAAGAACTTATTAAAGACAACAATGTCTTATGAAATTCTAACAAAATTTGTAAAGGAGAAAAAATATGAAAGACAAAATTAAGGTTTATGAACTAAGTCTTATCATTAAGTTAAATCAAGATATAGCATTTGATAAAACTTCAGATGTTGTTACAAAGATTATAGATGATAAGATTTGTGAAAAATTGGGAAAAGGTTATCATAATTCAAAAGATTTTAAAGAATATACATTTGATAACTTTATAAGATTTGAAGAAGATGGTATATATAAAAAAGGTAAAAATTATATTTTCAGGATAAGAACTATAAGTAAAGACCTTTGTGATATTTTCTTTAAATTAGAAGATTTTGAGAACGAATATCTAAAAGTTTTAAAAACAACTTATAGAGTATTAGAAAAGAAAATGATTGAAAAACTTTACACTCTAACACCAGCATTATTTAAACAAACAAAAGGAAATAGAAGTGATAAAGCTGGATATTGGTTAATATCGGGTATGAACATAAAAGAATTTCAAAATTTTATAAATATAAATGCTATAAGAAAATATCAATTCTTTAATAAATTGCCTACTGAATTTTGGGAAAAACAAAAAGAAGTAAAATTTTTTGAGGGAATAAAGTTCAAGAAGAATGGTGTAAGAATTGAATATAAATCTAAAACACTATTTACAGATAAATTTGAATTAAAGGTTAAAACTGATGAACTTTCACAAGAAATAGCATATATGTTATTAGGAGTAGGTATACTTCAAAATAACAGTAGAGGGTTAGGTTTTGTTGTTCCTAGATATTATAAAAGAAATAAAGAAGAAAAATAAGGAAAATTAATAAAAGTGGAGTGATTGAAAAATGAATGATAAGACATTTGGAATTTTAACATTAATTACAACTATTACTATGATAGGAACTGTAATATATATGTTTACAAAATCGTTTTCGGCTATGTTAAGTTATTCAAAAAAAGTGAACGAAGAAAATGAGAAAAAAGAAGTTCAAATAAGATGTCTTGAAGTTTTCAATCAAAACAAAGAAAAAGTAGGTATTATTCCTGAAATTTATAAACTAAAAAATGATTTGCAAGAAGAAGTTGTTAGAATAGGAAAATTGAAAGGATATACTTACATAGATAAAAATGAAGATGTATTAATATTTAAAAAAATAAAATAAAAAAGTAGGTGTTAAAATATGATAGAACTTTTACAAAAAGCATTTAAAAGAGTTTATAAGAATGAGGGGGATAACCTTTTACTTGATGATTATAAACTTGGAAATGGAATATATGTATTAGTAAACTTTAATACAGGAAAAGTTTTAACTGAATTTGAAGTAAGTAAAGATAACAAATGCGAAGACAATCCATTTTATGAAAATATTGTTAGATATTTCAGCTATTCAGAAATACTTGAAATGAATAAAGCAATAGATACAAAATTTAAGAAAATTCACTCTAATCAAATTTATGCAATAAAGATTAAGAGTAATAATTTAGAAAAAGAAGTATTTGAAAAGAGTTTAGATTATTATTATAACAAATTAGAAAATTACAGAGATGATTTAACAAAAGATAAGATAAAACTTAAACTATATGACAATTTAAGTGATGATATAAAGAATATTGATTGTGGAAGTATAGAACTTATAAAAAAATGGCTGATTAATAATATCTATGAATATTATGATGAAAAAGCTAAACCTGTAAATATCTATTTTGTAAAAAGTGATTTGGAAACATTAGATGAGATAGAAGAAAGTTATGTAGATTTTAAAAATAACTTAACTAGGTATCTAGCACCAAATGTTTTTGTAAGAACTGATTGTTGCATAATAGATGATAGTGGAGAAGTTTTAGGAGTTCCTAATACTTGGTATACAACTAATGTAGATAAACCTACTTTAGTTAATAAAGGAAAAGCAAATCAATTACCTATTCTTTTAAGTTCAGAAGAAGTTGTATTAAGAGATAAATTAAGATTATATCTTTTAAAAGAATATAATAAAGGAAATAAATTCATATATTTCAATTCCTTTGATATATTCCCTAGTAATAAATTGATTGAAAATAATTTACACAATAATTTAATTCAACTTAGTAAAGATAGTAATGGAAAAATTATATTTGAAAAGATTGAATATTTAAAAAAACACAATTTCAATTTAGAAATAGATGAAATAGTTGAATTTAGTGAAAAAGAAAAACAAATTGAAGATTATTTTGTAGGAACAGCTGATTTAGAAAAAGCAAAAGAATTGATAAACAAGAATATTTTCAATAATAGATTAGAATTATATTTTAATGGAGTAGAAGTAAAAAGAGATAATATAAAAGACTTCACAATGAAATATAAAGACTTATTCTATAATTGGTTTTTCTTAGGACACAATGAAATAGATACAGTTATAGATAGAATGTTAGTTGAAAGATTTAGAAGTGCTTTAAACAATGATGAAAAAAGATATAAAGTTAAGAAAATAATTAATTTATGTTTTAACATACAACAAAATTTAAAATCAGTAGATTATAAGGGGGATAAAATGGAATTAAAAGAAAGATTGGTAAAGAATTTAGAAACAGAAACAGATTGGGTTATTAAAGATGATAAGGAATTTGCTTTTAACTTAGGACAACTTTTATATTATCTTAACACAAAAGTTAAAGGTAAAGACAAATTTACATTTGAGTTTTTAAGACCATATTTTCAAATTGATGTAAAAGACTTAGAAATGTTAGTAAATAAAATCAGCAGAAGTTTTATGAACAAATGTTACGAAACACTTTCTAACAAATCAAAATGGGTATTAGCAAGTTTAATGGCTTATTTAGAAGAAAAGAAATTTGCAAAATTACAATATAACTTATTATTATTAGGAGCAACAACTAATTGTGAACTGTTTGCTGATGTAGATAGTGAAGAAAGTGAAGTTGAAGAAACTGAAGTTGATGTAAATGAAGATGTAGATGATGAAAATTCAACTGAAAAGAAAAAAGAAAAAAAGTCAAAAAAATAAATTCAAAGTAATAAAATGGCAATTAGTATTGGTAATATAATTAAATGATTAAAACAGTAATCAAAATAAATTAAAAATTAAGAATATAAAGGAGAAAAAAATATGAAAATGAAAAAACAAATTTATGGATTAATTGGTGTAGCAAGTCTTATGGGAAATTGGAACTCTGATTTTACAGGAAATCCTAAGATGACATTAAATGGTAAAATTTATGGAAGTGATAAAGCACTTAAATATTCTTTTAGAAATCTTTGGGATACTAACGGAGAAGATGTATTATACTTTAAATCTTATAAAGAAAACTTACAACCTAGAGAACTTGATGAAAGATTTGAATTAATATTTGGTTCAGAAAACAAAAAAGAGAAAAAAGGTAGTAAGGATTTAGAAGTATTAAAAAATTTATTTGGAATAGTAGATGTAAAACAATTTGGAGCAACATTCCCAAGTAAAAAGTTTGGTAACTTATCTATATTAGGTGCTGTACAAATAGGACAAGGATTTAACTACTTTAAGAACACAATTAATACTCAAGAAGTATTAAGTCCATTTAAAAACTCTAGTAATGAAACAGCTGATAACTCTTCTATCGGTAAGATGATAATGACAGATGAGGCACATTATTTATATCCATTTAATATTAATCCTAACGCATATAGAGAATATGAAAAGTTAGGAGCAACAGATGGATATACAGAAGAAGATTATAAGAAATTTAAAGAAACTTCTTTAAAATCTGTTACAAGTTTAAATAGTGCAAGTAAATTTGGTTGTTATAATGAATTTGCATTATTCATAGAAACAGATATTAATACAAGTTTACCTCCAATGGATATATTTGTTTCTTATGAAAAAGATGAAAATGATAAAGGAACTGTAACATTTAATTTAGGAAATGTCCTAGAAAATGTAAAAGGACAAATTAAAAAAGTAGAAGTTTACTTATTAAAAGATAAAATAAACTTTGTTACAGACTTAGAAAAAGCTGGAGTAAAAGTAGAAATATTTGAAATCTAAATATAATAAATTAAATGATTAAATTAAAGAATAACTGTATAAGTTTTTAAATCTTGACTGGGTATCTTGGTGGCATTAAAAATAGAAAATTAAAATTTAACAGGATATGTTTTTAAATCAGCAAGTACATTTCGTAAGCATTTCTTTTGATTAAAGTGTAACAGTATATGTTTTTAAATTATTAATATACCATTTTTCAAAAAAATTAAAAAAACAACTATATAAGTTAAAAAAAATAAGAGGGGGTAATAATGAAAGTATTAAATGGTGGTTATAACAGATATAGATATGAAGTTTATGAAAATAGCAAAACCGAAAATCTTGTGAATTTAACTTTGATTATAAGAAGTGAATGTACTTTAGATGATGATGAATTGGAAATTTTTCTAAAAAAATTTAAAAATCGTATATTAGAACATTACAATAAAAAAAATAAATATAATGAAATAGAAATAGTAGAACTTAGCACATTTAGACATCAGGGGGTAGCTAGATACAATATCTTACTTAAAAAATAAGTAATAGTAATATATAAAGAATAACTATTTAAGTTTTTAAATACGCATTTCCCTTTGGGAGTTCCAGCTGATTAAAAAACAACTATATAAGTTTATGCAAAATTATAAAAAAAGATAAAAATAAAAGGAGAAAAAATATGAAAGTATTAAAATTTAATTTGAGTGGAAAATTTGCATTTTTCAAAAATGAGGTTATGAACGATATGTATGATACTTACCCACATATACATAAACCTAGTTTACTAGGATTATTTGGTGCTATGTTAGGTTATAATGGTTATGCACAAACACAAAAAGTATTTGGAAAAAAAGAAATAGATTTTCCTGAATATTATGAAAAATTAAAAGATTTAAAGATTGCAATAGTACCTAAAGAGCAAAGTTTCACAAAAGTATTAGAAACATTTACTAATACAACAGCTATGTTTAATAGAGTAACTGTAATGAAACCTAAAGTAAAAAAAGAAGATGTTGAAGAAAATGAAGAAAAAGCCGAAAAGGTTAAGGGAGAAAAAACCGAAAATAAAGTAGGTTCAAATTTAATAGTACAACAATTTTGGTTAGAAAATCCTAGTTGGGATATATATTTAGTAATAGACAATGATGAAAGCAAAAAGATAGAAGATAGCGTTCTAAATTATAAATCAGTTTACAGTTTATATTTAGGTGCAAATAATCATTTTGCTAATATAAGTGATATTGGAATACTAGAGGCTAAAGAAATTACTGAAAAAGATGTTATAATCAATTCTCTTGTAAAAGATGAAGAAGTTGTAAAAGCTAAAATCGAAAAAATCTTATCAGCTAGAAAAAGTGGAGAAAGTGTTTTTGTTAATTCAAGCACATTTCAAAATGAAGATTTATATTTCTATGATTATATACTACCTACTTTACTAAGTCCTAAAAGTAATGTTTACAAAAAAGAAGATTTTGTCTTAACTAACGATACATTAGTAATGAAAAAAAATAAAGCCTATAATGTAAATGGAGTAAATGTAGTGTTCTATTAAAAAAATAAAATTGTCTACCTCAATCAAAGAAAAATGAACTAAATTATGATTTTATCATATACAGGTAGGTTTTAATGCTTTTTCTAAAATAGGTAGACAATAAAATTGAAAGTGATTGATTTTGTTAAGAAAATATAAGGTAGGCATTTAGCAAATAGCGAATGTCTACCTATTAAAGTGTAATTGTATTTGTTTTTAAATAAGGGTTTTTTATCTTTAACTTTTAAAAATGGAACTTTGATTAAAGTGTAATTGTATTTGTTTTTAAATAGTTGTTTCTCTATCGTATTGAATTTTCTTTTTCAAATTAAAGTGTAATTGTATTTGTTTTTAAATACGAAACAAATAATATGATGGCTCTTATTTTCTATAATTAAAGTGTAATTGTATTTGTTTTTAAATGAGATAGCGTTTAAACTCATTTCAAAAGGGGTATCCATTAAAGTGTAATTGTATTTGTTTTTAAATTATAAATATTATGTTATTATCTCTATCTAGTCCTAGATTAAAGTGTAACAGGATTTGTTTTTAAATAAGAAAGATAACTATGTAAGACTAAGCTACTTAGAATTAAAGTGTAACAGGATTTGTTTTTAAATAAAAGAATGGGATTACAGCAAGTTTATTGGTGAACTGTTAAAGTGTAACTATATTAGTTTTTAAATTTACTAAGTTAAAAGTTATATACTAAAGTGCGAATGTTAAAGTGTAACTATATTAGTTTTTAAATTTTTTTTCTAGTTGATAAAATCTTTTCAACTTTCATCATTAAAGAGTAACAATATATGTTTTTAAATAAGAAAAGAGCTAAAAAAGGTTATTTCATATTTAGATTAAAGAGTAACAATATTTGTTTTTAAATTCTGTTCTGTCATCATTTTCCATTCCTGTTTTTTCTAATTAAAGAGTAACAATATATGTTTTCAAATTAGTATGTTATACCATTTTTAGTGTAAGTTAAAGTGTAACAGGATTTGTTTTTAAATATTGGAAGTGAAAGAATTGATAATTAAAGAGTAACTGTATAAGTTTTTAAAAAGAACTGGTGGATTTTTAATTATATTAAAAAAATAAAAGAATAACTATATAAGTTTTTGAATAATTTAACAATATGTATTTTAAAAAAAAGAAAGAGGTGTTAAAATGGAAATTTTAAGAAATTTGGCATTTATTTTTGTAGTAATTATTTTGATTTTTGTAATTTCTTTATCGTGCAAGAGTGTTTTGAAAATTAAAAGATTTTATTTTAAAATAGAAGAAGAAAATAAAATAGAATGTTGTTATTTTTCAACAAATTCATATTCACCATATTCATCTGTTTATTTAATTAGTAATACTAAACAACTTTTGAAAATTTTTTCTAATTTTACAAAAGAAGAACTTGAAGAAATGGGTGTTAATTTAGAAAATATTTTTCAAAATAATAGTGCATTAATTGAAAAGATTGGTGCAGAGAATGATTTTATTAATTTTATAAAATCAAAAGAGTTCAAACAACTTTTGCAAAACAATGAAATTAGTGATGATGAATTTAAAAATTTTGTCGAAACTAATTTAAAAAACTATGGATATATGAAAGAAAAAGTTGAGAGGTTGAATACATTTATTCAAGAAAAACAAAAAATAAAATTTAAAAAGATAAATAATTTATCTAATGAAAAGATATAATTTTAAATAACAATATATGTTTTTAAATTTACTTTGTCTAAGTTTTTTTTAATTATAAATAAAAATTAAAGAGTAACTATATTAGTTTTTAAATTTGACTATACCAATAAAAGACTTATGGAATTAGGCACTATTAAAGAGTAACTATATAAGTTTTTAAAAAAATAATATCCTGAATTTTTTATTAAAGAATAACTGTATAAGTTTTTAAAAAAATATTCCCCACTTATCAAAGTTAAAATTTAACTATTTCAGTGGAACACCAATAAAAAAATATAAAAATAATTGCTTTTACTTATCCTAAATGGTATAATATAAATATAAGGGATTAGAAAAATAAAAATTGTCTACCTCAATCAAAGAAAAATGAACTGATTTATGATTTCATTATAGACAGATAGGTTTTCTTACTTTTTTAAAAATATGTTTTTAAAGAGAAAAAGAATTTGATAGCAAATTATTTATCAAAATTTAAAGTGTAACTATATAAGTTTTTAAATATTGTTCTTTTATATCTTTTCCTATTCTTTCATTAAGTTAAAAAGTAACTATATAAGTTTTAAAAAAACGGAAGAGGAAAGACTACGGTAGAAATATTAAAATTAAACTATTTATTATACAGTATAATATAATAAAAAATGAAAAAAGGAAGTGTTTAAAATGAAAAAAATATTAATGATAGGACTTATAATATCTACAATAGTTTTTGGAAATGAAACTAAAACTGTTGAGAAAAAGATTGATAATGAAATTTCAAACAAAGAAATGCTTAATGTTTTGAGCGAAGTTATGGTAAAAGTACAGATGGATATAATGAGATTGAATGAAAAAATCAAAAGAGAAACAAAAAATGATGAAGATTATGAAAAAGCAAAAAAATTAATAACAGAAACACTTGAATATAACAAGAAAATGAGTAAAAACATTAAAGAACAATGGGAAATTCAAGAAATGAATTTTGATAAAATTAAAGAAAATATTGAAAAAGAGTTTACAGCTAAACCTGATATTATAATGAAAACTAATGGAGAAAAAACAACTAAATAAGTTTTTAAATAAAAAAATGCCTTTAGGTAAAATTTAAAAGAATAACTATATAAGTTTTTAAATATGGTTACCTCTAAAAAATAAAAATTAAAAAGTAACAATATATGTTTTTAAAAACTTCTTTAGAAAGTGTTGGAAATTAATCAAAAAATAACTATATTAGTTTTTAAATGCTGATGACCTTGAACAAATATCATTAAAAGACAACTATATAAGTTTAAAAAAATTATTTATAAAAAACATTGACAAAATATATTGAAAACAATATATAATATATATTAATAAACTCTTGTTATTAGAGGAAAAAGACTAGAAATTTATGCAATTTTATGGTATAATATAAGCACACGAAAATATTAAACATAAAACTTTTTCTAAGATAATGAGAGTTTTTTTATTTTTTTATAATATATTTTAATAGATAATTGAGAGGGTGAAAAATTTATGGAAAGTATTTTTAAAATGATTGAAATGCAAAAAGAAAGAGAACAAAAAGAAACTTGGGAAGATACAAAGAAAGACATAATAGCAAATGTTTTAAAGGTTAGAAAAGATTTTATCGAAAAGAACTATAAAGAAGATAAGGTAAATATTCATACTTTATATTTTTTATTAGATGTAGATTTAAGTTTTTTCTTAGATAATAAATGGTATTCTAATGAAAGAAAGAGCCAATATCTTTATGAAAAGGCTGATGAATTTGGCTTAACTAAAACTAAAGTTGATGTAAAAGGAATAGATGTCAAATATTCAGTAAAAGAACTTGAAATGTATGATATAGAAAAGAGAACTTATACAGAAAATGCTGAAATTTTTATAAAAGATAAAATTGATTTTAATAAATTTTATGTAGAAACTTTGTTAAAAAGAGTTAAAATATTAAAAGAAGAAGTTGAAATAAAAGAATTATTAGAAGTGATGTCAAGACTTATAAAAGAGTTAGAAACAGGAACTTATCACTCACAAGAAACACTTGTAAAAGTTGTATATTTAAACTTTAAATTAGAAATAGAATTAAGTAAGTTTTTATATAGAGAAGATGAAAGAACTAAAGAATTACACGCAAAATTCAAAACTAAGACTTTTTTAGAAAAGAATTATTATGCTATTTCTGAAAATTTGATGAAGAAAATTGTTGAAGAAAATAGATTATTTTAGGTGGTAATAATGATTATGTTTAAAGACTTTTGGCATATATATTTACTTAAAATAATTGCAGTTCTAATGCTTTTAATAATATTGAAGATTTTTTGTAAAGGAATAAATAAGTTCTTTGAAGAAAATTTTTCAAGTGAAGTGATAATGAAAGAAATTAAAATAATTAAAAGAGTTATCGTTTTTATTTTAATAGTTTTTTTCTTAGTTATTTCATATATGATAATGAAAGACAGTATGAAGAAGATAGATTAAAAAGAGCCGAAGAAGAAATTTTAGAAATGCAAAAACAAGAAGAAAAGAATTTAGAAATGAAGTATAATGGGTACTTTAAAAGTGGTGAAAATACTGTTCTTATAGAAGAAAGCAATATAAAAAATCAAAGGAAAATCATAAGAATTGCTGAAAGAAATGGATATAAATTAATTAATATTTCACAAGGAAGAAATTATTTTGATTTAAAGGTTGCTACTATGATATTTGAAAAGGAGAAAAAATGAAAATGAACACAACAGAAGAAAAGGCTTACAACCTTGTTTATGAAAAAGAAAGTCTTGGAAGTTTTGAATTTGAAATTTTACAATTCTATTTTTCTATTTGCGTTGTAAGTACAGTAATATTAGTAGTATTAATCTTAACAGAAGAAATTAATGAATTTCAACGGAAAATTGGGGGTTTTGTTATCATTATTTTATGTTGTTTACCATATATTTGTAAGAAAATTAAAATTTATACTTTGAAAAATGATGAAGAATATCAACTGGCAAAGCAGATTTTAAAAAAATATAAAGAAAAAGTAAAAAAAGAAAATTTGAAGATAGAATTAAAAGAAACTTTTGAAGAAGAGCAAAGAAAATCTGATAAAATCAAGGAATTTAAAAAATTTTTGAATGAAGATAATGAAAAATAATAAAAAATTAATAAATAAGGTGAATAAATATGATAGATATTGAAGAATTATTATTGATGATAGAAAATAAACAAGTAGAATTAGAATATAGTTCAAGTTTTACAGATAAAGAAGACTTAAATAAGAAAAAAAGTCAAATAGAAATTTTAGATTGGTTAGTTGAAGAAATTAAAAAAAAGGATAAATAAGGGCAATAGAATGAGAAATCTTTTATATATAGAATTTCAAAAATTGAATTTATTTAAAGAAAGTGAAAATATAGAAAATGGGAATAATTTATTCTTAGAACAAGCCTTAAAGAAAACTGTAAATAATGACTATAATAATATATCGGTTGATTATGAAAATTCTGATTATAATATTTTTATAGAGATTTATAGAATACTATCGAATAATAAGGTTATGAATATACTTGTCAAAATCTTAATGTTTTTCATAATTATATTGTTTGGACTAAGTATTTATGGAGTTATTTGTTTTATATGGTTTTTGATGAAAACAATTATATAAAAATATAAAAAGGATAAAGAAAATGGAAAGAAATGAATTTAAAATGAATGAAACAGAAAGACAAGCTGTTAAGTTAATTGAGGAAAAAGAAACTCTTAACAATTTAGATACAGAATTAGGTAGATATTTAATTTATTGCCTATTATCAATAATATCATTGATTTTTATTTTTATAATATCTATTTCATTTTTTAAGAAAAATATACTTTTCATAATTATATGTGTTATTATTTTAGCAATAATTTTACCATATATTCCTAAAATTTTTAAAAAAATAAAATTGAATTTTAATAAAGAATATCGTTTGGCTAAAAAAATTATAAAAAAATATTATATGAAGAAAAAATTAATAGATATTATCTATCAGGAGAGCAGGAGAGAATGTAAAAAAGAAAATTAATTAAATAATAAAAATATTAAGGAAAAAGAAAATAGAAAAGGTGGTAATTATGGAAGAAAGTTTAGAAATGAATGAATATGAGAAAATGTCTTATGAACTTATAGAGGAAAAAGAGAAAGTAAAATTTGATTTTGATAATTGGGTTTTCAGTAGTTTTCTTGTTATAACAATTTTATTTACTGGGTTAATAATTTTTATTTTTATTGCTAAAAAAATATTGGTTGAACATTTATTAGCATTTGCAATTTTTGGGGTTTTCCTTTCTTTGTCCTTAGCTTTGATATTCGCTTTTGTTGTTGAATTTTTACTTAAATTAAAGAGAAAAATCAATTTAAAAAATGATAGAGAATATCATTTAGCAAAAGAAGTTGTAAGAAATTACGAAAAAAAGGTTTTTGAATTTAATAAAAAGAAATTTTTTGAAAACAAAAGAAAGAATTGTAAAGAAGTCCTAGATAAAGAAGTTGAGAAATCAAAAAGAATATTTAAATTAGAGAATTATTTAAGAAATGTAAGAAAAAAATGAAGAATAAAAGGAAAAATATTTAAAAGAAGATAATTAAAAAAGGAAATAATTATGAGAGTAGATAATGAAAAAGAACTAGAAATGAATAAATATGAGAAAATGTCTTATGAACTTGTAGAAGAGAAAAAGAAAGTTAAATTAGATTTTGAAATAACATACATTATTAGTTTTGGTTTTTTTATGATTTTGAGTATAATTTTTGGAATGTTTTTAAGAAATATTGAATTAGAATTTGTTTTTCCAGCAATACTTTTAGGAATGATGATTTCTATACTTTTAGGATTTGTTTCTTGTTTTATAGTTTTCGTTTTTCTAAAAATATTGAATTTTTTTATTTTATTTAAAGATAGAGAATACCAATTAGCGAAAGAAGTTATGTTGAATTATGAAAAGAAAAAAGATGAAGAAATGAAACGAAACAAATGTTTAAATATTATTTATAAAGAAAAAGAAAAACAAGAACGAATATGTGAACTAGAAAGATATTTAAAAAATGAAAAAAAGGGGAACTAATGAAAGGGAAAGAAATAAATAAAAATAAGATTTTCAACAAATTAACTATATGGGATAAGATTTTTGGAAACAGAGTTTATAAAATATATGGAAATGTCTATCAAATATTGACTGAAATGAAAACAGTTATAGGTTTTACTATCGTTATTAATCTTATGAATTTATTTTCAAGTGCAACTATATCAGAAAAAATAAAATTTTTAAAATTAAATTGGATAGCATTGTTAGGAATAAGTTTTATAATTTTTTATAATTTTTACTTTTATAGCAAAAGAAGATTGCTTGTCAATTTTTACAAAAAAGAAAATGAAGTTACTGTTGAAGATTTACTTTCAAGTCTTGAATTGTTTTTTTATCCTAAGAAATATAAGAAAGTTTTTAAAGAAGTTATAGAAAATGAGTTTTCAAAAGAAAAGTTAAAGACATATTTAGAAGATAAAAGTCTTGGATTAGAAGATATATATTATAAAATAATTGAAGATGAAAATATACAAAATAAAATTTTAGAAAAGATATAAAATAATAACTTTAGAAATGAAAAAAAGAAAGGATTTTACTGATGAAAAGAATAATAATATTGATGTTAGTGATAATAAGTAGTCTATCTTTAGGAAGTGGTTTAAATGCACTTGATAGAAAGTCTAATATTAATTTTTTAGGAAATTATGAGGTAGGAGATTTAGATTTAGAAATAGACGAACAGGGTAAAGTAAAGGTTGCTGAAGTTCCTAATGTTAGATATAAATTAGCTGGTAAGATTTTAAATGAATATAATGTAAGTTTAAAGTTAGAAGATTTAGAAAAGAAAATAAACACTACTATACTTGACAAAACTAGAAGAGAAAAAATTCTAAAGACTGTTAGAGAGGCTTATGGTTATTTAGGAGTGAAATATACTTGGGGTGGAAATACTAAAAGACAAGGTGTAGATTGTAGTGGACTTGTACATAATTCTTTATCTAAATGTAATATAAATACTAGAAGAGTGTCAAGATTACAGGCTAAAGATAGTAAATTTATCAGAAATAATGAGGCTATGATAGGAGATTTAATTTTCTTTAAAACAACAGATGTAGATGAAATAACTCATATTGGGATATATTTAGGAGATAATTTATTTATACACGCCTCAAGTGGATATGGAAAAGTTGTGATAACAAAATTAAAAGGTTTTTATAAAAAGACTTTTGCTGGATTTGGAAGAATAATATAAAAACTAAATTGGAAAATTAAATTGGAAAATTAAATTGGAGTTGAATTAAAAATGGAAAGTATTGATGATTTAGAAATAGAAAAAGAAGAACTTTTACTAAAACAAAGTAAATTAGGTAAGGAAAAATTTTTAAAAATAATAGATAAAAAGAAAGGGGAGTTATCTTTATATATCTCTATGTGTTTATGGTTTTTATCTATAATTTCAAGTATTGTTTATTATGGTGAAAAAAGCAATTATTTCACTTCAGAAATACTATTCACAATAATTTCTATTAATTGCATTGTTCCATTTATATTTTTAATTTTAAGTACCATTGTTTCAGATATTTGTTTAGAATTAGCAGATGAAGAATATAAATTTGCAAAAAAAATGGTTAATATATATAAAAATAGAGAAAAATTTTTAACAGAAAAAATGGAAAGAAAAATTTTTTTAAAAGAAATGATTGAACATTCACAACATATTAAAGAAACAAGAGAATATTTTGGAATGATTGAAAAATAAAAGGGAAACTTGCAAAACCTTTACATAGAAAACCTTTACATTTTATATAAAATTTGATATAATGATAGTGTAATAAAGGCACTATCTCACGAGTTGAAAAAATTCAACAGTGGAACAGGATAGTGCTGTTTTTATTGAATTTTATTTAGAAGTGAGGGTAGTTAAATGTCAAAAAAGAGAAATGATGAAGAAGATTTATATGATTTTTTCGTTAAAAATCAATATAAAATATTTTTTGTAACAGTTATAGTTTGTCTAATTGTAGGTTGTTATGATTATGGAAGAACTTGCAAGATATTAAAAAAAGATTTGACTGTAATTGAATATCTTATGTTAGATAAAAAATCTATATAAAAGTTTTAACATTTTCTAACAGTGTTAGAAAGTTAGAATAAGATAGGATTTGGTTGAATGTTTTTGAAAAAATATAAAGATTGGAGTGATAAAATGTCAATGGATATGAATGGTGTAGAAAGAAGAGCAAAAAATGTTGTATACGAAAAGGAAAAAGGAATTTTATATGATTTTATACAGGTGATAATACTTTTTCTATATATATCTATGTTTGCTTATATTTTAGCAAACATAGTCAACCCTTATATAATTCAATTTATATTAATACCTTTATTTCTTATTTGTGGTTATTACTGGGTTAAATTTTCTAAAAAAATAGCTAGTGAAATAATATATTTATTAAAATATAGAAAAGACAAAGAATATATTTTAGCTAAAGAAATAATAAAAAAATATGAAGAAAAGAAAAAACTAAAAGAAAAAGAAAGAAAATTAAAAGAGATTTTTGAAGAGGAACAAGAAAAATCTAATAATATAAAAGATTTTGAAAATTATTTGCATTAATTATTTACATTATTTTACTTATAACAAAAAAGGGAATTGAGGAGAAAAAAATATGGAACTTTTAGAAAGAGAAATTTTTAAATTTAAAACAAAGCAACACTTTGATTTAATCTCAAGGTTATCATTTTATACTTGTCTTATATATATATTTAAGATGAATGACTATATGGGAAGTATGTCTTGGATAGGAGCAATTTTATTATATCCTATTGTAGCATTTCTATATTTAGGTATATATTTCTTAATATATAAACTAAGATATAAAAAATATAAAGAACTATATAAAATAGACTATCAAATAAGGAAAATTAGTGATAATACCTTAGATGAAGAATATAAAAATGGGAAGATATTAGTTATAGAAAAATTTAATCCTGATGATATAGAAAGATTTAAAGTATTTCCAAAAAATAAGCCTGATACAGTAGCTTTAATTTTTAACAAAAAAGAAGAAGTTGAAATCTTCAAATATTTCAAAGAAAAAGGCTATAAAGTAATAGAAAAGGAATTTATGTACAAAAGTTTTATTAAGAAAATGTTTTGTATAAATAAAGATATAAGATATTTTATTCAAAAAATATAAAAAAAATTACTTTAGTTATTAGGAGAAAAATATGGAAAAAAATGAAGAAAAATTAATAGATATAAAGTTTTATGATTGGAACAGCTTTACAGATTATGAGAATGAATTATGGACAAATGAAGAAAGAAAAACATTAGAAGTAGTTTTTCAAGTTTTAAATGAAAACTTAAATGATAGTACAATTAAAAGTTTTTGTTTTGGGATTTTTATAATGCTTATTTCAGCAGTAACAACAGCCATTATAATGAACGAAGTTTTTATTCCTATAATTACAGGGTGGATTGCATTTGTTTTAAGTTATTGCTTATTCGGTTTAATTTATGGTTTTTATTGTAATTTTAAAAACGAAGATTTAAAAATTGCTAAGAAAACTTTTAAAATTCTTTCAAAAACAATTAAAGAAAGAAGTAAAGACTTAAAAAAAAGAATTTCAATAAGTAATACATTAGAAGAAAGTAAAGAAAAATCACAACAAGTTAAAGTTATGAAAGAATATTTAGAAAGAAATGAATATTTAGAAAAAAAATAAATGAATGAATGAATTGAGGTATGAATATGGATATGAATATGGAATTGGAAAAAATAAATGAAAAGATAGAAGAAAAAGAAAAAAGAATTGAAGAACTAGAAGAAGAAATAGCAAATTTAGAAGAAAAAGTTGAAGAACTAGAAGAAGAAATTTCTGAATTAGATTTTGATGAAGAAAGGAAAGAAAGAAGATTAGAAAGAAAAGTTGAAAAATTAGAAAATAAAATTGAAGAATTAGAAGATGAAGTTGATATTTTAGAAGATGAAATCGACAAGTTAAGAGAAATAAAAGAAAAGGAACAAGAATTAGAAAAAGCTAAAAGATTAAATGAATTAGATAAAACAATAAAAAAATTAGAAGATGAAATCGAAAAAATTGAAGAAAATAAAGATACAGAAAATATTGAAGAAAATATTGAAGAAAATGCTGAAGAAAATAAAAAGAATTTGAAAGAGCAAATAGAGAATTTAGAAAAAGAAAAAGAAGAATTAATTTCTGAATACAATGAAGATGAAGATGATAAAGAAAGCGTAGAAGAAATGGAAGAAGAAAAATTAAGAGAAGTTTCTGAAGAAATTATATATGAATATGATAAAGAGATTTCTGTAAAATGTTTTTTTGCTGTTGTTTTAGCTTTTTTAATCTATATAACAGTAATATCTATAATTTTTATTTCAAAAAATAAATTTCTTATTGGAATAATATCTAACATATTGTCGATAATTGTAGTTCTAATAATTATAATGATTTTTGTACCAGCTATATTTTATATATTATATGAAAAAAAACTTGTTAAAGAAAATGAAGATTTTAAACTTGCTAGAGAAATAATAAAAAGATATACAGATTTAGAAAAAGAAGAAAAAAATAAAGAAAAAATAAAAGAAACATTAGAAAAAAATAAAGAAAATTCAAAAAATATAAAGATGATGAAAGAATTTTTGAATAAATAATAATTAAGAGATAAAAAAATGAGGTGTTTGGTATGGAAGAAACTAAAGAAACTAAAATGACAATCTATTTTGAAGAGAACGAAAAAAGTGAAGAAGAAAAATTAAGAAAAGTTTCTGAAAAAATTATAGATGAATATGATGAAAGAATTTTTGAGAAAATTCTATCTGTTGTTTGTTTAAGTTTTATATCAACAGTAACTATGATTGTTATTTTTGAAGAAAAACTTGTTATTGGAATAGTATATAAAATATTACTCTTAGCTGTATTCTTAATAGCTATGGTATTTTTTACATCAATTATATTTTACATACTATATGAAAAAAAACTTATTAATGAAAATGAAGATTTAAAACTTGCAAAAGAAATAGAAAAGAAATATAAAGACTTAGAAAAAAGAAGAAAAATAAAAGCTGAATTGAAAGAAAAACTAGAAAAAAATAAAGAAAAAATAGAAGAAACATTAAAAAAAAACAAAGAAAAATCACAAGAAATAAAGTTGATGAAAGAATTTTTAAATAAATGATTGAGTAATAAAAAAAATGGGGTGTTCAATTTGGAAGAAACTAAAGAAACTAAAATAACAATCTATTTTGAAGAGAATGACAATAAAGAAGAATATGATGATGAACTTTTAATTAAAAGAACAAGAAAAATTATTTCGGAATATGAAGAATATAACGATAAACTTTTAATTAAAAAAGCAAGAAAAATTATTTCGGAATATAATGAAAAAGTTATGGTTAAAACTTCAATAATTACATTTATTTCAATAATAATTTTAATTGTTTTACTTGCATTTTTTAAAAAAGATATAAAATTTGATGGAAAAACAATGTCAATACTTACACTTGTAGCCACTGGAATATTTTTTGTCGCAAATTTTTATTATATGAAATTTAATAAAGATTTTTCTCCTGAAAGAGAAAGAATGAAACTTGCTAAGGAAGTAATAGAAAAATATAAAAATTTCAAAAAAGAAAAAGAAGAAAAAATCAAAACAAAAGAAATGGAAGAAAAAAATAAAGAAAAAATAAAAAAAACATTAGAAGAAAATAAGGAAAAATCACAAGAAGTAAAGATGATGAAAGAATATTTAAAAAAATGAATAGAAATAAAAAAGTCAAGTTGAATTGAGGTAGAGAAATGGAATACACTGATGAAGAAATAAAAAGTGAAATGAAAGAAATCAGAGAAATGATTAAAGTAAAAGAAATAGCTGAAAAAATTGTGGGAGAATTTTCTGAAGAAATCTCTGATAAAATTGTTTATGCTGGATTATTAATAATACTTATAACAGGTTTGATATATGTAAATGTAAAAGGATATACTGAATTAAATTTCAAAACAATAAGTGAAATTTTTATATTAACTATTTCAGGTTTTTTCATTATAAATATAGTTATTTATTTTTGTGAATTAAGATTTGAAAAGAAAAATGAAAAATTTAGACTAGCAAAAAAAGTTTTAAAAAAAATAGAAAAAATAAAAAAAGATGAAAAGAGTAAACTCTTAAAATTAAATAAAGAAGAAGAAAATTTAAAAAATATAAAAATGATGAAAGAATTTTTAGAAAAGTAGTAATTAAAACAAAAGAAAGGGTGAGATTTATATGATAAAAGCAATAAGCATTTGGGATAAAGAAAATCAATGCTATTTAAAAGATGATGTTGATAATAGATATGTTATAGATTTACAAGGAAATATTTATAACACTAATCCTAGATGGAATTGTGAAACAGATTTGGAAGATTGTCTGCTTGAAATGTTAGACAAAGAAAGATATATTGTTAATGTTATTGTGAATGTTAATGAAAATGTTAATGAAAATGTTAATGAAAATGATGTAAAACAAAAAAATAAAAAGGGGTAAAGTATGAAGAAAAATTTTATGATAACATCAGATGAAGAAGAATTTGAGAAAATATTAAATGAGAATGGAAATATAATTCTTTATAGCTTTGAAGTTGACTATAATAACAATCAGCATATAAAGAATAGTTTAAATTATTTATTCAATACAAGTGATAAATATTTTAATGAAGATACTAAATTCAATTTATATTTTGACGGAATTTCTTTAAGAGGTTTTGATGAAAGAACAGTTGAACATAAGAAATTGAGTGAAATGTTATCAAAGGAAAATTATAAGAAATGTAAACAGCAACTATTTTATTTCAATACTGAAAAGAAAGATATAGATAGCTTAATGGAATGTTATGAAGTTTTAAAAAACGCTATAAGGGAACTTGAGAAGAAAGCAACAGTACCTAAGTCAAAGTTTGAATATTATGTTTTACACTTAAATCAAGAGTTGCCTCATTTTCATAGAATATTTGTGATAGAGTAAAATATTATAAAGAATTATTTGTTGACTTTTAATTTTAAAAATGTTATAAATAATTAAAGTCTACATATTTCATAAAAAAGCAATTTTAAATTTTGCTTTATGTTTCTCTTTTTACAAGTTAAAATAAATTAGTGGTAAAAGGCAAGGGTAAGAGATTATCCTTGCTTTTTTATTTATTATTTTTTTAAAAAATATAATTTTAAGTTTTATTTAAAATCATTTTAAAATTTTATTAAAAATATAAAATGTTTTTATTCAATTATTAAAAAACTTTTTTGTAAATTAAGTTTAATTTAATTTAATGAAAAGAATAGAAAGCATTTACAGAAAAAATAGATGTATTTGAATAAAATATATGGTGTATAGTACAATTAGAAAAAAGTCTTTTTTTAGACTTTGTTTTTTTATTAAAAAAATATTTTTAAAAAAGTATATTATACCAAAAAAAGATATTTATTTTTCTAAAAAATGTGATATAATAAAATTGTAAAATTCATATTATTAATGATAACCATTAATTTCGTGAATGATATGTTAGAAAAATCATAGAGTAAAGAGAGGTGTTAGTGTAAGATGTGGACTTTTTTATTTCTAGTGCTTTTAATAGGGATAATTTTCTTTGTATTCTATTTGTTTTTGAAAGGCATAAAAGATTTTTTGTATGAGAACAAAAATTTACCTGTTGCGACTGTAAACTTTTACAAGTTAAGACAAATAATTTTTTACTTTTACATAAAAAATTCTTTTTTTAAAGAAAAGTTAGGAGAAGAAGTTATGAGGGGAACTAATGAAAATTTAAAGAAAGAATATATATCACAAAATAAATTTTCAAGAGTAGAATTTAAAGAAAATTTAGTTAAATTATTTAAAAGCAATTTTGAAAAAGTTAGAGAAGATATGAGAAAAGACGAATATCTTGAAGTAAGTTTATTAGATTTTTACTATGGACTACCTGACTATATTCAAAAAGCAAATATAATTTAATTGAAGACACTACATTTCAGTAAAAGAAAAAGGGGGTTAAAAAAAAGATGACCGATAAGAAACAAGAAAGCTATCCTAGTGAATTTAAAAAGGATTTTAGAAATACAGATATTTCAAAATTAAATACTCCTTATAATCAAATGACTATGATAGTAAAAAATTTATTGTTTTGGGAAAGAGTAAGTAAAGTGTTACTGTTTATATTGGCAATAAGTATCTTGATAAACTTTTATATTTTTAAAAGAAAACCACTTGTGCCATATTTAGTTACAGTAACAGCAAATGGAGAAGTTCTTGATTTAGGTGAAGTAGAATATGGTAATGATATTAAACCTACTGACGCACAAATTTCTTATTTTTTAGCAAAAGTTATTAGAGATTTAAGAGAAGTACCAGCTACTGAAGAGCAATTCCAAGTACAGTTACAAGATGTAAGCCACTTTATGACTAAACCTGTTTTAACAAGATTATGGAACATAGATAAACAAGCAAGAGAAAATCTTTTAAGAACAGGTGCTAGAAGATTTACAGATAAAATTGTTATTGTTAAGATACCTAATCAACCAGCTTTTGATGTAAGATGGCAAGAGATTACTATTGACCCTAATGGAACAATAATAGAAAGAAATTTCTTCCAATCAACTGTTAGTGTATCTGTAAAGACACCTACTACAAAAGAAGAATTAAGAACAAACCCTGTTGGAATTTTTATCGAAGATATGACAACTTCAAGAAATGAAATATAGAGGTGAGTTCAGTGAAAAAGAAAAGTTTTTTAATTATGTTGATGATGTTCTTTGTATTTGTACCAAAAGAGGCTCAAGCAAGTGAATTTATGTTTGAAAGTTTAAAAGCCTTTGGAAAATTAAATGGATATTTAGCAGGATTTATTTTAATCTTACAATGTCTTATAGTATATACTTTAGCAATAAATATTATACTAAAGGCTTTAGAAATGCTAAGCAATCCTGATATGACAAATTTGGTAACAACATTCTTAGGACATATAATGGTAATGATATTAGTAATTCATTTACCAAGAATGGTAATAAATGCTATAAAAGGAATTACATTTAATGGAGTATCTGTTGGAAGTGGTTATACAAGTGCAGAACCTTTTAAAAATGAACTTATGTCAACAAGTGGATTTCAATTTATATCGAATTTCATAACGACTATAAATATCATTACAATAATAATTTTTGGAGTTTTAGCAACTGTAACATTTTTACTTTCTACAATGAATTACTTAGCTAATAATGATTTATCAAGTTATGTAAGACATATAGTAGTATCAATTCTATTTGTATCAGTTGCACTTGCATTTAATGGATTTTCAATAAGAAAAGCTAGAACATCATTAGATGGAAAAGAAGTGGATATAGTTTCAATAAAGGAAAAAGGGGATAATAATTTATTGGAACTTAGTAATATAAATTTTAACAAAGCATATTCAGATTAAAAAAGGAGAAGAGATAAGTATGTTTAAAAAAATCAAAAGTTTTATGTTAATGGCAGTTATGTTTTTAATGACAACAGTGGTGAGTTTTGCAAGAGAGGCTCAAAACGCTAGAAGTACAAACAGTTTCTCAGCAGTTATAGGAACAGGGGGAGGAGGTTCAGGTTCAGGTAGTGGTATCCAAGTTCAAGACTTCGGTGATGTAATTGATTTCTTAATTACATTCAGAACAGTTATCATAGTTATAATAGCAGTTGCAGGAACAGTTTATTTCTTAATTGGACTATTCAAATTCTTTGCTAACCCTGAATTATCACAAATCACTCAATATGTTGTTGTATTCGTATTAGCAATTATAATTTCATTTGCTGTTTACAAAATTGTTGATAAAATCAGTGGAACAGAAATTCCAGTAAACGCTGTTGTAACAAGCGAATTAAATGTAGGGGAAATAGAAGAGTAGGTTTTTTTAAAAATATATTCATTTTAAATGGAGTAAGGGGATAAAAATAAATGAGGTGTGAAAATGGTTGATAAATTTAGAGAAACAAAAATATTTTCAAATTCTATATTTGACTTAAAAAATAGATTATATTTTTCTAAAAATAACAAGGAAAATATACATAGAGATACGACTGTTTTCACACCTATCTTCATACTGAATGAGTTGACAAAATTTCCTAGTATAGAAACAGAAGATAGGAATTTATACAACATAAAATATGAGTATGAAAATAGAGTTGAACATAGCGATTTGCATTATAATAATTATAAAACTAGAATAAGGAAAATCCACGAACATTTAAAAAAGTTTTTGGAAAACACAAAGAAAGTTTTAAAAGAAGAAGATAATGAAGAATTGTATAAATTTATAAAAAATACTAATTTAATAAGTGGAGAAAAGGTTATATCACTTGAAGAATTTGAACTTTTATTTAAAAAATTGTATAAGTTAATACTTAGTATAAATTATTACATTATAAAAAGTGGGAAAATGACATCAAAAGAAATGAATGAAACTTTTTCATCATTGCTTGAAGTAGAAATATTGGATTTAAAAAAAGAAAATCCTATATATAATGAGGGAAATTTCGTAGCCAATGTAAAATTTGTTAAAGATGAAATATATAAAAGATTTATGTTTAATGATTTGAATTTAAAGTTTTATAATTTACTTATAGATTTACAATTATTAAGTATAGATGAAATTCTGTATACAGGTTTTGATGAAAAGAACAAGATTATTGTACTTAAAGATACAGAAGATGAACTTGAAAAAAAAGCAAGACAAATATTCTATGATTGTATTGAAGAAATTGATACAAAAAGAATAAGATTTTTAACAAATGAATATCCTATTGAGAATTTAGAACAAAATTTTAATTTTGAATATTTTGATAAATTGAAATCAATGGATATAATAAATGTTAATTTTGAAATAAGTGATGATATAAAAGAAGAAGTTGAAAAGCATATCAAGACAGAAGAGATTGAAAAAATTAAATATGCTATTGTATGTCAACTATTAGAAAAGAACTTGATAGATAACTCAAAGAAAAATATTCTAAAGAATATAAAGGTTATAGGAGTTAAAGCAAAAGAAGATGATAAACACGAAAGTGGAATGAATAATATAGTTTATATAAGACTTCCTAAAATAGATTTGGAAATAAAATTGGAACTTGAGTTAGTAGTAAAAGTTTTTTCAAGAAGTGATAGATTGATATTTCAATATAGTGAAAAAAGAATTGTTGAAAAAAGGTTACAAAACTTAGAATTTTTTCAGGCTCAAAAACAAAATATAAGTTTTAAAATACTTACAATAAATAAAAGTGAATATTTTGTATTATTTTCTTCTTATATAGATAATATAAAGAAAAGTGGTTTATTAGAAAAAACAAATTTAAGATTTGAAAGTGATAAAACACTTATAACTGATATGGTAAAATCAGTTTTAGTTAATCCTGTAAATGTTGAGATTGCAGGAAAATTTGAAAGTAGTTTAGGGAAATATCTATTACAAATATATTTATATATATATATGCAATGTCTATTTATATTAGTTAAAGAAAAAGAAAGTAGTATAAATGACTTTAAGGAATTTATAAGAAATTTAAAGGACATAAATGTTGATACAGTAAGAATGAAGATGTTGAAATATATAAATTATTTTTATTATAGTAGATATAATTTAAGGGAAAAATTTGAAATAAACAAAAGAGTAAGTGAGAAGACTTCAAAGACATTTAAAGAAGTTGAAAAGATAATAAATAATAATTATGATTATTTATTCTTATCGAAATTAGTTGAGTTTATTTACTTACAGATTATCAATATACTTTATATCAATAATGTAATAAATGTAGAGTATGTAGATAGTAAATCATTAAGAAAAATACTTAAATTAGATGAAAATGGGGAGAAAGAGTTTATAAGAAACATAATTAAGTATTTTGGGAAATATAAAGATGAATTTAAAGAAGATTTTGATTTTATGTTTGATAAAATAGAAAAAATAGAAAAAATTGAGAACAAAAATTAGAATTTTAGGAAATAAAATCATTGAAAGAATTAAAGTAATATGTTAAAAATGTAGGAAATTTTAGAACAGTAAATTAAAAAAATATAAATAAATAGTAAAGGAGAACGGAAAATGAGAATAGCAAAGATAATAGCATTAGGATTATTAGTTGGTGGAATAGGAACTGAAGTTTTAGCAAATGATAAAGTTCTTGCAAAGAAAGTAGTTTACAACAATTCGACAAACCCTACTTATATAAGTGGAAAGAAAGAGGCAATCAAAAAAATTAGTGCAATTTTCCCTTATGCTGAAGATAACTCATATCAAATTTTTGTTAAAGAAGATTTCATAACAGTTATCAAATTAGAGGCTAATGAAGATGTACTTTATATAGCAGGTGGGAATACAGAGGGATTTATGCTAGACCAAACTAGAGGGGGAAAAGATGGAAGTAGTTTAGTATATATAAAACCTTTATTTGAAGACTTAGACACAAACATTATCATAACAACTGATAAGAGAGTATATTATTTTGATGTAAAGACTTCAAAAACAATATTCAATCCAATGGTTAAATTTACATATCCATTAGAAAGTGAAATTATAGCATATACAAATGAGGCAAGTGTATCTAAACTAACAATGCCTATAACAACTGATAAGATGATGTCAGAAGTTGCTAATATTCCTACTAATGAAATAAGAGATTTAAACTATGAAATAAAAGACACAAACATTATAAGTCCTGATTTAGTTTACAATGATGGAATAAAAACTTATGTTAGAATGAAAAAAGGTATTCAAGAAATGCCAATCTTAGAAGTTTTAGATGAAACAGGTAAACCTGAAAATGTAAACCAAAGAATTGAAGAAAAAGATGGACATAAGTTCTTTATAGTAGATAAGATATTTGAACAAGGACAAACTAAATTAGGAAATACAACAGCTAGATTTAATAGAATTAGAATTAAGAAATAATTTTATTAATATAGTGAAAGGGGGTATAAAAAGATGTTTGATGATAATGCAAACTTAGGTAAAGATAACGATTTTATAAATGATAGAGATAGAAGAAATAATTCAACTTTTGATAATTCAAATGAAACACATATAGATGATTTAGAAACAAATTTAGAAGACAGAGATGAAATAAATAGAGAAAAAGGTTATGAAAACTCTAATAATTATTCTTCTAATTCTGATGTAAATTCAACAGCCAAAACACCTTTTGCTGAAGAAGAACTTAATAGAGAAAGAGAAAATAAAGCAAAAGAAGAAAAGAGAAAAAGTGTTGAACACGCAAAGAAAGAATATCAAAGAATGGCAGGTGCTGAATTTAATCCTAAAGCAGAAGAAGATATAGATATAAATGCACCTGAAATAGATAAGGGTAAAAGAAAAAGTATCTTAAACCCTAAATATAGAAAAATCGTTTATATCATAAGTGGAATATTTGGAGTAACATTATTATTGTTATTATTTAATGCAATGTTTGGTAGTAAAGAAGAAACTTTAGAACAACCTAAAATTGAAGATATTGCTAAAGAAGAAACACTTTCAACAGATGATTTAAACCAATTAAAGTCTAATACTTCTATCAATGGACAAGAAAGTTCTTTTTCACAACAATTAGAACAAGGAAATTCTGTCTATGATAATATAAACTTGGCTCAACAAAACCAAATGCAAGGTGAGGGAAATCCTGAAAATGAAAACATTGGAAATGGAAATGGAAACATTAATGGAGTTGACCCTAATCAACAACAAATGGACGAAATAGACGCAAGAGAGCAAGAAAGTTTAAAAGCCTTAGAAGAAATGGAAAGACAAGCTAAAAGCGATAGTTATGATACAGATGATACTAGAGCCGATATAGAAAAAGAAGTTGTAGAAAAACCTAGAAAAAATAGAAATATGATTAAATTAGAGGGAGCAGAAAGTAATATAGCAGTATTTAAAGGTGGAATGGACGATAGAATACAATATGTTAGTGCAAAACAACAAAAAGAAAGTGCATTGAACCAAATGGGAGTATCTACTAAGAAAAGAAATGGAAGTGGAATAGGTAGTGGAGCAAATGGTGGTATAAGTGGTGGAGTAAATATAGACTACCAAGCTAACGAAGTTGATAAAGCAGTTGCTGATTTAATGGGAAGACAACCTACGGACGGAGTTAAATTTAGTGGAAATATTGGTGGAAGTGCTAACAACAGTGCAAGAGCCAATAAAACTCCTTACTATGCTTATGAAAAAGAAGAGGGTAAATATGATATATTAGAGGGAACTATAATTCCAGCTGTAATAATGAATGAAATAAATTCAGATTATCCAGGTAGGGTAACAGCTATTGTAAGAGAAGATGTTTATGATAGTTTAACAGGTAATTTCTTATTGATACCTAAAGGAAGTAAGGTTATGGGTGAGATGATACCTTTAAAGACAAACGGAGGACTTGAAAGAGTTGCAACTGTTTGGGATAGAATTATTTTAACAAATGGAGATAATATCTTTATGGATAACTTTAAAGGCTTAGATTTATCAGGAATAGACGGAATTGAGGGAAAAGTTAATAAAAGATACTTTAAAAAGATTGCGTCAATCGTAGCCTCTTCAATATTTGAGGGAACACTTGGAATTGCGTCAACATTACCTGAAATATTACTTAGAAAATATGATACAAGAGATGGAGTAGTATATTCAGAAAGTGGTGGACAAGTAGGAGAAAGAATAGGACAATCTTTAACTCAAATAGTTGATGGAGAAGTTCAAAAAGTAGTAACAAGACCTAATACTGTTAAGGTTAAGAGTGGAACAAAAACTAATATTTTAGTCAATGTAGATATAAGATTACCTAAATTTGAAAGAGTAAGAACTAACAAATAATTTTTAAAAAAGTAGGTGTTTTATCTCTAAGGGTAGGACACCTATTTCATTTTATTTAAGGGGGTAAGAATGGCATTACCAAAAAAAGAAAAAGAAAAGTTAAAGAAACTTATGATTGCTTTAGGACTATTTCTTGTGGTAGTTATAGGACTAATATATTTTAATGTAGACATTGCTTATATCTTAGCAGGAATTACAGCACTAAGTTTATATGCTTTTCCTTACATTTATTTAGGCAAACAATCTTCTAAAAAAAGCAACAATTTTGAGAAAAAATATGAGGGTATTTTTCAAAAATTAGCTGAAGAAAAGGAAGAAATCAAAAATAAATTAAAACAAACTAAAGAAAAAGTTAAGGAAGAATATAAAAGATTGGAAATTACTGACAAAAATCCTGATGAAGATGATGATGTTAAATATTATGAAGAAAAATTAAAAGAAGTTGAAAAGAAAGAAAAATCAACAAAAGAAAAATATGCAAAAGACAGTGTAAGAATAAAAGATATTCTTAAAAAAGAAGATGAAAAAATTAAAGAAATGGGTAAAACAGGAATACCTAGTTATGATGAGCAATTTGCAAAAACTAATAAAGACGGAATGTTAAAAATAATAGGAATTGTTTTAGGAAGTTTATTATTAGTTGTTTGGATAACAGTATCAA
The DNA here is from genome assembly GCA_963536495.1 of uncultured Eubacteriales bacterium. Lineage (GTDB taxonomy): Bacteria > Bacillota_I > Bacilli_A > RF39 > UBA660 > CAJPPJ01. Next base: position 51,121 of record CAUTAF010000008.1, on the reverse strand, counting down.
TAGTAGCTTATAGAAGTTATACTAATCGTCTTACTGACAAAGAAATCATACTAAAAAATTCTGTAATTGAAGTAAATGGTAAAAAATTTACAGGAGAGATGTTTATAAAATTTGATGAAACATTAGGTAAATTAAAAGAATATAAACATAAATATCCTACTGATGAAGATATAAAACAATTTGGAATTAAATTAGAACATCACAAAGAAAACAGTTTCTTCAAAGTATTCAATAAATCTTTTGAAGATAAAGATATGAAGTGGGCAGTTGGTTTAGAAGAGGCTGTAAAAATTCAAGATAAATATAATGAAAAATATTTAGCTGAAATAAATAATATCTATGCTAAGATAATTGAACTTGAAAACAAAGGTAATGATTTAAGTAAGAAAGATAAGCAAAAATTAAAAGCTATGCAAGAATTTTATGCAAATGAACAAGCAACTTTTAATGCTTTAAACGATTATAAAATGGGGCTTACATTATTAGATGATAAATACGCTGTTTTATTAAATGAATATGCAGAAAACAAAGGTAATGGTAGTTTTATCATAAGTTTTATTGTTTGGTGGTTCAATGTATCTATATGGTTCTTATTAATTGCAGGATATGTTGCTAGAAATTTCTTAAATAAAAAGAAGATTTTGACTACACACGGAAGTTCTAAGTGGGCTGAAATGGAAAACTTATTATTAGGAAAAGATAGTCAAAAACCATTCGCAACTGATTTACTTGTTCCTAAAGGTGTTGTTATGGGTAAATATAATGGACATACTTTAAGAGATAATAGTAAAACTCATATTCTTGTGGGTGCACCCACAAGAACAGGGAAAGGGGTATCACTTATCATACCTACCCTAATAGATAGTTGGAACGAAAGTGTATTCGTACTAGATATTAAAGGTGAAAACTATCAGTTGACAAGTGGATTTAGAAAAGAAAGATTTAATAATAAGATAATAAGACTTGCACCTATGTCTACTGAAAGTTGTAAGTACAACCCTATGAATGAAATTGATGTTGCATTTGAGGGTGGACTTAAAGAAAGTGAACAAATAGATAACATAGCAACTCTATTATCACAAAGTGAAAAACCAGACCCATTTTGGGACGAAAATGGTAGTATCTTTATTCAAGGATTAATGACTTTTGCCTTATATAAAGTAAGACAAGAGGGATTAGCAATGAAGAAAAGAATAAAAGAAGTTGAGGGAAGAGATTTAACAGACGCTGAAACATTAGAGGCAAATCGTAGAGCAGGATTTTCAGATATAAATGATGTTTTAGTAAACCCTGATAATGATATGGAATTGAAAGACTATTTGAGTTTCTTAGCAGGACTTTCTCCTAATAAGAATAAAAATGGTAAACCACTTTATGGAGTTCCAGCTGTTGAAACAGTAGAGAGTGAAGATGGAAAGAAAGGTTTTAAACAACCAGCTCCTGAAAACTTTATCAAACACTTTGACCCTACTGATACAGAAAACAATGCTAAACTTATGGGAGTTTTACAAAATTCATATCCTACAAATACAGGAATAATTGATAAAGGAATACACCCAAGTATACAAAAATTATTCTCTAAGATTTGTACAATGTCAGAAAATATGTTTGGTTCAGTAAAAGCTGTTGGAGAAACAAAATTAAAGATGTTCTCTACTCCTATTGTTAGATATAACACAAGTTCATCTGATTTTAGAATATGGGATTTAATGAACTACAAGACACCTGTATCATTATACCTAGTTATAGAACCAAAAGACTTAGTTACAATGTCGCCATTTGCAAGAATAGTATTAATTCAAATAGTAAACGGATTAACTTCTGAAATGGATTACATTAGTGGTAAAGGACATAAATGGAGATTACTGTTTGTACTAGATGAGTTCCCAGCTTTAGGTAAGATGGAAGTATTGGAAAAAGGTATAGGATATGTTGCAGGGTATGGAATGAAATTAATGATAATCCTACAATCTTTAGACCAATTATTTAATATTTATGGAGAAAAGAATGGATTTATGTCAAATTGTGCTGTCCAAATATTCTATACAGCCAATGAAAACCAAACAGCTAAATATGTAAGTGAAACATTCGGAAGTGAAACGATAGAATATGAAAACAAAAGTGGAATGAAAGCATTTAGTAGTGGTACGAAATCTGAAACAAGACAATCAAGAAACTTGTTATCAGTAAGTGAGGTAAGAAATCTTCCGTCTGATAAAATTCTTATATCAGTCAGTGGTAAACCTCCTATCTTAACTGAAAAGATACAATACTTTAAAGTACCTGAATATAAAGGTAGAACAAAAATACCTTATGTTATAAGTGAGGGATTAGACAAGATAGAAGACAACAAGAATATTGAAAATGATTTATCATATAAATTAACAAATCCTAATAATGATGATATATTAAATAGATATGAAGTGTTCTATGAACCAAAGAATGAAGTATATGGAGTTGAAAGTACATTTTATAGATATTATAAAGTATGTTATGTATTAGGATATATGAAACAACCATTAATATTTGCAAGATATGAAACGATTGTAGAAAATGGAAAAACAACTGTTGTTGCAAAAGGATTTGTTGGAGATTTATTAAATAACTTTGACTATAATGGTAAAAATAAAGGAATAGTTTTATCAAGAGCAAGAACAGGACTTATTAAACATCAAGAAGATATTTTAAGTGGAGTTATTGCTAAGGTAACTAATACAGATTTAAAGACTTACTATAAAGAAAGTATTGCTGGTGAGGGAAGATTTGCTGATAAAGAGTACAAGAAAGCTACTGGAAAGAATTTAGAACATTTATTTGACTTAGATAATCAAAGTATGATAGATGATTTAGCTGTTTTAAATAGAAGTATTTCTATGAATAAAGGAGAAGAATTTTCTAATTTATTCTTACCTATAAACTCTACTTTGATATTAGACCTTGAAGAAACAGATAAAGACAGAGCAGAAATGGTATTCTATGGAGCGTCTTTATATGACGGATTACTTGAAACAATTTTAAAAGTTAATGGTGGTACAAATATTAAAGATGACAACAGTAAAGGTGAAGATAGTTTAAGTGAAGAAATTATTAATCCTAATAATACAGAAGAACTTATTCTAACAAGTTATGAAAATTTCTATAATTTCTTGAAAGAAGATAAAGAAAAAGGAGAAAAATCTACTGTAAATACAGATGATTGGGAACAATATTTCTCTAAATATTATGGAACAAAAAGTCCATTCTTAAAAGTTAAGAATGACAATGGTGGAGTAAATTCATTACAAATAATCTTTGAAGAAAGAATAAAGGAAATTAAATTAGCTTTAGAAAACAATAAGAATTTAGAGTTTTCTTTGAAAAATGGTAAGGAAAAATACTCTAAATTTGAATTGAAAACTGTTACTGTAAAAGATGAAGACGGAAACAACAGAGAACAAGTTGTTGAAGAATTTAAAGAAGAATTTAAAGAACAAAAAGTATTAGGAAACCCAAGTGTTGATTATGATTTAGTAAGAAGATATTGGATTAATTATACAAGTAAATTAGATGATGAAAAGTATGCAGATTTCATAAATAACCATTATGATGATTTTGTAAGTTATTTAGCTAAGAAAATTACTAGAGAAACTTATGTAATGATACTTTCTAAATTTGAAGTAATTGACCCACAAACTGAAAGAGTAATAGAACATAAAATCTATGTACCTATTAAAATGAAAGTTGTTGATATAGGAAAAGCAAAAGAAAACGAAGACAAGGATTTAGATAAGCAAAAAATGGCAAATGCTATTTTAAGAAATTTAATAAAATATTTAAGAAATAATAATGCAACTTGGAACGCATTACAAAAAGATGTAAGAAGTAGCTTAGTTGAATGGGAAAAAGCAAAAGAAGACACTCAACTAAGAAAGGAAATGCTAGATAATGTCGGATAGGCATTTGCTAGATATAATCATTAAATAAAAATATGGTAATGGATAACTAAGTTATCTTATTAAGGTAACTGTTATCTGTTGCTATATAAAATCGGTAGAAAAAAATAAAAATAATTTTACTAGAAAGGGGTAAAAGAGTATGAAAGAAGATTTAAAAGAAAAGGTAGCAAAGAAAATAGGAAATAAAATAGACATAGTAAAAAAGAATTTAATTAATCAAAAGAAAAAGAAAAGTCCTAAGCAAATAAGACTTGAAAAAATGAAAGCTGAAATGGAGGCTTTAAAGAAAGAAATCTATAAAGATGATAAGAAAACAATAAACGATATGATAAAAGTCGTTGAAAGTTTAGATTATAAAAAAGTTCTTAAAGATATTTCAAAAATGACAGATGATACTTTTTTACTAAATAAAATAATAGACTTTGCTGTTGCACAAAACGAAGAAGTTAAAGGTAAATTTGTAAAAATAAATGAACTAATTAATTCAGAAGAAGATAATGAAAAGAAAATTTATGAATTAATGGGATATGATTACAAAGAAATGATGAAACTAAAAGAAGAAGAAGAATTAGCTGAACTTGAAGAATTTGAAGACGAAGAACTTGAAGAAGAAGTTGAAGATGAAAATTCTGAAAAGGAAGAAAATTCTAAAACAGTTGAAATCGAAGAAACTGAAACAACAGATAACAAAGAAGAAGAAAAAAACTATTTTAACGACATTGAAGAAACAGGGTATTAATTTAAAAAGAAAAGAAAAGAAAAGGCTAGAAATTAACTAGCCTTTTTTTCTTTGATGATATTCTCTAAGATAAGTATGTTCTGATAGTAGCACCTAAAAATATTTAATATTACTTTTATAATCAAAAATATAACAAGAGAAGAAGATATGATAAGACATAAAGAAGAAAATATTGCTAACTTTATCATATCAGGAGTGATTTCTATAATATCTATTTTAGGAAAGAAATGAGAATAAATAAACATTATTCCTATAATTTTATAAAGAGCAAATAGAAATAATGGAGCAGTTAAAAAGAAAGAAATCTTCTTAAATTTATAACTAGCTTTTAGATTAATATATTCACATTTTAATTCTTCTTCAGATAAACTATTGTAATATTCATTTATTTTAACATAATTTTCATATCTTTTCTTTTGAAACTTTGTTAAGATATTTTTTAATTTATTATTGTAAAGAAACATTTTAGTACCCCTTTTTTTATTATAATTTAGATTATTATAATTTTAATTATTTATTATATATTTTAATTTATTATACATTATTTTACATTATATCACTTTTTAAAAAAATAAAAAAATAATTTTTTTTGATAACTTTAAATAGACTTATAAGTCTATTTAAGACAACATTGTCCTAAATGCTTGACATTTTACTTTGTATGTGGTATAATATAGCCACAAAGGAGAACAAAAACAGTTATCAAAAACATATAGAAAGGTAGGTGGAAGATGTATAAAGCGATAAAGATAGAATTAAAACTAACAAATGAACAGAAGATACAAGTAAATAAAACTATCGGAGTTGAAAGATTTATATATAATGAGTATATTAAATATAATCAGGAACAATATGAACTAGGAAATAAATTTGTTAGTGCTTTTGAATTTTCTAAGTACATCAATAATGTATATCTTCCTAATAATCCTGATAAAAAATGGATTAAAGAGGTATCTTCAAAATCAGTTAAACAAGCAATGATTTATGGAGAAAAGGCTTTTAAAAACTTTTTTAAGGAATTAAGTGGTTTTCCTGTTTTTAAGAAGAAAGGTAAGAATGAACTTGGTGCATATTTTGTTAGAAATCACAAAACAGATTTTGAATTTTATAGGCATAAAATAAAAATACCTACTTTAAAATTTGTAAGGGTAAAAGAATATGGATATATACCTAAAAATGCTAATATAAAAAGTGGTACTATATCCAAAATAGCAGATAGATATTTCCTATCACTTGTTATGGAAGTAGATGATATAGTTAAAACTGAAAATACAAATACAAAAGGATTAGGAGTGGATTTAGGTATAAAAGATACAGCTATATGTTCTGATGGTAGAGTATTTAAGAATATCAATAAAACTAAGAAAGTAAAGAAAATTGAAAAGAAACTAAAAAGAGAACAAAGAAAGATGTCAAGGAGTATAGAATATTCTAAATCTAAAAAAATAAAGTTGAAAGAACTAAAAAATTTTAATAAAAAAAAGTTAAAAGTACAAAGATTGTTTTATAGATTGAGTTGTATTAGATATGATTATAACAATAAGATGGTAGATGAAATAACAAGAACCAAGTTAAAATATATTACTATTGAAGATTTAAAAGTATCTAATATGATGAAGAACAGACATCTATCTAAAGCAATACAAGAACAGAATTTTTATAACATAAGAACTAAACTTATAAACAAGTGCAAGGAGAGAAATATTGAGTTAAGGTTAGTAGATACATTCTATCCAAGTTCTAAGACTTGCTCTTGTTGTGGAGAAATCAAAAAAGATTTAAAACTTAACGATAGGATTTATAGATGTAGTAATTGTGGCTTAGAAATAGATAGAGATTACAATGCAAGTATAAATCTTGAAAAAGCAAAAATATATAAAGTAATAGCATAGATATTTTAAAAAATAAAAAGAAATGTACTGATGGCTAGTCAGGAATTTACGACTATGGAGAGTACAAGGAACTATGAGTAGATACATTGTATTGAAAATATACTCAATGAAGTAGTAATATTCTAGTGTATTAAATATATTTTAATACATTTTTAGTAGCAGAAGTAGACAATATAAACCCTTAAAAGGAGATTGCAATGAATAATAGAATAGAGGCATTTAAAGGTGTTCTAAAAGCTAATGGTAGAACTTTATATAATGGTACAAAAGTAAAAATTAAATACAAGAACAACAATATATTAGATGTTAAATATATAGGATATGATTATGTAAACGATTTATTTGAGTTTGAAAGAAAAAGTAATCTCTTAAAAAAAGCAATTATGAGAATACCGACAGTACAAATTAATCATAGAGAGTTATATGCTGTTTGGTAAGTAATAAAGGAGTGAATGAAAATGATGAATTTAGATGATAGACAACAAGTAAATGAATTTATAGTAGAACAAATGAATAGTGATTATGAGTTAGAAACAACTTATAAATTAACACAAACATTAATGGAAAAAGATATAAAATTAGAATTAAGAAAATTTGACAAAGATAGATTTGAAAAGACTTTAATGAATGTTTTATTAAAGAAAAGAAACGAAAACTATGATGAAACATTTTTTATAATAAATGTGTATACTATCTTAAAAGAAGTAATGAGAAAGTATATATTTTTAAATCACTTTGATGAATTGACAGAACTAACTTTACAAGCAAAAATAGAATATGAAAGAATAGTTGCTGAAGAAAAAGGAACAACTTCAAAAGACGCTTACAAACAATATTTAGAAGTATATGATAACTTCTTTGTATTCTTACCAATAGAAATCTTATCTCAAATAACTATGATATATGTAGGACTTGTAAATGAAGTCTTAGATAGAAATGTAGATGGTGTAAAGAAAGCAAAAGTTGTAGTTAGAACTAAAAATATAAATGATTTACAACAAGTACCATTTTCTGAAAGTGTGTTATTCAGAAACGAAGTTGAAATAATGAAGAAAATACAAACAATGAAAGATAGAAAGGTTAAAAGTTTTGTTTAGTTAAATAGCATTAGAAAGAAGAGTGGATTATGAAAAAAATAATGATACTAATAATGATGTTTTGTTTTATTAATATAGAAAATGTAGTCTATGCTTATCCAAGTACAATAATTAATGCTAATACAGTTACAACATTAGCAAATGTAAAAAGAAATAAAGAAAGAAAAATTGAAGAAAAATTTACAGAACTTTATCAAGATAAAGAAGACTTTGCAGAACTTAATAACATTTTAACAATAGATGAAAAGGAACTTTTGAACGAAAATTATAGTTTGGAAAACTATGAAAAAGCAAGAGATTTTTTTAAAAAAGAAATTCCAATCGAAAGAGAAAATATAAAAAAAAGAAACATAAAAAAAGCTAAAGATATAGAAGAATTTCAAAAAGCAGGTTTTTTTAGAAAAATTGAACTCATTCTTTTTGAAGATGTTCTTGGTGATGTTGGATTAAATCTTGTAGTATTATCTCTAGTTGGATTAGGTTTAATTTTAGGAATGTTGATAACAATAATAAATTGGATTTTAAATGGAAGAGAGTAGATTTTATGGAATTGCGTGATGAAACAAAAGTACAAATAAAATATATACTTGATTTAATTGAAGAATATAAAGATAATTTAAAAAATAATAGAATAAAGATTGAAGATAATAGAGAAATATTTAGTTGTGAGATTTTCAAAGAACTTATAGATAGTCAAACAGAAAAGGAATTTATAAAATATTTAAAAACTAAAAATCTAACTTTTGTCAAAAGACATAAAGATTTAGAATTGAATTTATCATATTTAAGAGAAAATGATAGATTTAAAAAATATTTCTCTAAAATCTTTTCAGGAAGAGAAGATAATACCAAAATGAGATATGAAATATTAGTTTTTAGAAATGAAGAAGTTGAGGTAGTTTATGATAGTAGAAATAAGTCTGTTTAGTTTAATAATGCTATTACTTACAGGAATTATGATGAAGTTATCTAATAAGTTTTCAGATAAAGATGAAAATAAATTGAGTGCTTGTTTTATAATTTTTGGAATAATAGTTTTGATAACAACATATTATTTTCTTAAAAAATAAGAATTGAAAAAATAGGTGATTTATTATGATGTTAGCGTTTGGAAATTTTGAAAGTCCATTAAATATATATATTGCAATTATGGTAGTAATGTCTATGTCAATAACATATTGGTTTTTAACAAAAAAAGAAAATAAATGGAGTTTTTGCTATATATTTTTAGGAATAATAATTTCAGCAATATTATATTGGATTATTAAAATCTAAAAATAAAAAGTAAATAAAAAAAAGAAAATAAAAAAAGGGAAAATTAATTATTAAAATTAATGATTTTTTTGTGCTAAAAAATAAATAAGGTAAACAAAATGGACTTACAAGTCTATTTTAAAAATATAAAAAAATTTAATTAGGAGGAAAAAAATGACAATATTAGGAATTTTAAAATTGGTAGGAATTGCAAGTGTATTGGTATTTATCATAGGTATGTTTGGTTATGTTAAAGTACCTGATGATAAGGTATGTTTTATAAGTGGGTTTAGAAAAAGAAGAGTTACAGGGAAAATAGCTTTTTATCTTCGTTGGTTTGAAAGAGTTGACTATCTTGATTTAAAGGCTTTTTCAGTAGATGTCAATACAAGTGAAGATGTACCTACTAACGATTATATAAATATCAAGGCAGACGCTATTGCAAAAGTGCAAATAGATGAAGAAGTTCTTGATAAAGCTAGTAAAAACTTTTTAAATAAGCCAAGTTCAACAATAGCTGATGAAATTAAAGATGTTTTAGAGGGTAATCTAAGAGAAATTATAGGACAATTAAAAATTGAAGAAATAGTACAAAACAGAAAAGAATTTAACAATAAGGTTCAAGAAAATGTTTCTCCTGATTTAAGAGAAATGGGATTAAAGATAATTTCGTTTACTATTCAAAACTTCCAAGAAGAAAGAGGAATTATTGAAAATTTAGGAGCAGAAAATGAGGCAAAGATTACAAAAGAGGCTTTAATTGCTAGAGCCAAAGCTGAAAGAGATGTAAATATTGAAAAAGCTAAGGCAACAAAAGAGGCAATAGATGTTAAAGTACAAACAGAAACAGAAATTTCTATAAAAGAAAATGAACTTAATATTAAAAAAGCTGATTTAAAAGTTCAATCTGATACAAAAAAAGCTATGGCAGATGTTACTTATGAACTTGAAACACAAAAAAAGAGAAAAGAAGTAGAACAAGCCAAAGGAGAGGCAGATTTCCAAAAAGAAGAAATCAACATTAAAACTCAAAAAGCTAAGTTAGAGGCTGAAGTAAAAAATGAACAAGAAATTAAAGCAGACGCTGAACTATATAAAAGAAATAAAGACGCTGAGGCAAAACTTATAGAAAAGCAAAGAGAAATGGAGGCTATTAAATTAGAGGCAGAAACTAAAGCCTTAGCAAAAAAATTAGAGGCAGAGGCAGACGCTGAGGCAATTAGAATTAAAGCAGAGGCAAATGCTAAAGCAATAGAACAAGAGGGATTAGCACAAGCTAAATCAATTCAAGCTAAACTTAATGCAGAGGCAGAGGGTAAAAAGAACAGTTTACTTGCAGAGGCAGAGGGATTAGATAAAAAGGCAGAGGCTATGAAAAAATATGGAGAGGGAGCATTACTTGAAATGTACTTTAAAGCACTTCCTGAAATTGCTAAAAATGTTGCAAGTCCACTTGAAAAAGTTGATAAAATCACTATGTATGGTGAGGGTAATGGAGAAAAGATGATAGGCGACATTACAAAAATGATAGAAAAGGTAAACAGTGGTGTAGGAGATAGCTTAGGAATAGATTTAAAATCTGTAATAGCTGGATATTTCACTAAAGGTGTTATGGATAAAATAAATAATAAAAACAACAATGAAACAAAAAACTAATAAACAATAATAAAAAATGAAAAAATAAAAGAACAAATTAAAATATAGTAATGGGTAGTTGAGTGAAACTACCTATTATTATATAACAAAGAAAGGAAAGTGAATTGAATGATTATTAATGAAATTATGGACACAATAAAAGCTAAGAAAAGTGTTTTAGTATTAGGGAAAGATGAAAAAACAAACAAAAAGATATATGATAATCTAATATCTTTATTTCAGAAAGAAAAAGAAACTAGAAGATTGGAAGAATACCTAGTTTGCCATATTGTAGGAAATGAGAATAAAAAAAAATTTGTAGAATTTTATGAAAAGAATACGGAAAGTCCTTTCTTGGCTTTTTTAACAACTGAAAAAGATTTTCCTGAAGAATTTGAAAAATTCAATACAAAGAATTACATAGAAAAAGAATTTGATAAAGCTAAAGAATTTACTGATGTATTTTTGGACTTTGATTGTTTTTATTCTATTTCTAATGATTATAGTTTCTTTCTTAATGTAGGAAAATTAAATTCTAAAGAATGAAATTCAAATGCTATTTAAAAAATAAAATAAAGGGTAAGATGAAAAATGAAAATTAATAAAGAATATTCTAAAAATTTAAAAAATAAAATAATAACATCTGATATGCTATATGATAGTATCTTTTCTTTAAATAAAAGAGCAAAAAATTGTAGGGATAAAAAAAATCAATACAGCTGGACTAAATATTATTATGGATATTTTGAAAAAATGAATGAATATTATAATCAAAAAGATTTTCTTATAAAGAAATTTTTAAAACCTAAACTTATTCATAAACAAAAAATTGAAAGTTATTATGGTGAAACAAAATATTTATATTTTTTATATTATGAAATGTCAAAAGGTAGTTTTCATTCTCCTATCACAAAAGAAATAATCAAAAAAGATTATCCTGATTTAAAAATAGAAAGAATAGATGATGATTTTTATACACAAGGGAAAGAAATTGAAGAATTATTATCGGTACAATTTGTGGATAAGTTAATTGAATTAGTTAAAACTAATGATTTTGAATACAAAGAAAACAAAGAAAACAAAGAAAAGGAATGATATAGATGAAAAAAGTATTGGTATACTATTTGATATTTATTTTAGGAATAGTTTTATTTCTTTTAGTAGATAATTTTGTAGGACTTTTAATTTTAGGAATTTTGGTAGCACTTAATTTTGATAAATTAAAAGAAATAGTTTTAAATTTAAAAGAAAAATTAGATAAAAAGATTGATAAAAAGTAAAAATATAAATAAAAAGTAAAGGTTAGTTAGAAATAACTAGCCTTTTATCATATAATATATTAATAGAAAACATTTATAATAAATATAATATTATAAGGACAACATTGTCCAAAATACTTGATTTTTTATAACTTATATGGTATAATATAGATATAAAATTTAGATGAAAGGTAGGTAAAATTTATGTTAGAGAAAAAAATTGATTACAAGAAATTAGAAAAGAATTTAATAGAAATTAGAAGTGAATTTACGAATATTCCTTTTGGAGTTTCTACTAAAGAAATTGAAAGTTTTTTAGAAAGTCTTGAAGATACTAAAGACATTGTTTTAGGTATCAAAGAAAAATTAGAAGTAAAAGAAAATTTTTATGAAAAGCTAGATGAATATTTTAATGGAGCAACTTTTGATAATGTAATGGCAATGATAGGTATTTTAAATAATGCTTTTGATAAAGAAATTAAGAGAATTAAAAACAAAGATATGTTTTCAGTTGAAGAAAGAGTAAAAAAAGTTGAAAAAACGAAGACTTTAAAAGATAAAATAATAGAATTAGCAAAAGAAGAAGATAAAACAGAAGAACAAAATAAAGTAGAAGAGGAAGAAGAAGTTAAAGAAGAAGTTAAAGAAGAAGAAGTAGCAAAAGTTTTTTCAGAAGAAATTTCAGATGAAAAGAAAGATAATTGTAAAAGCAATTTACAAAAACTGGTTGACAATGGACAATTTATCTTTAATAGATTTTAAAAATTAAAAAACTAAAAGAAAGGGGGTTTAAAAATGAGTGATGAGAAATATCGTGCTATTTATGTTTTAGGTAATACAAATAAAGGATATATACATAAAGGCAATAAAAAAATGCTAAAAGAAAAATTTAAGGGTTTTAAAAAAGTACCTTGTCGTCAAAGTATATTTGATTGTGAAAGAAAAGCACAAATATATTTAGAACATTATGGAAATATATCACAAGATAAAGTTGAAGAACTTTTCAAACAAGAACAAGATAAGTTAAAGAAAAAAGTACAAATAAAAGTTAATTTAGCCTTAACTAATAAAGATGAAACTGAAATTAGTGAAGAACATAGACTAACACTTGACGAATTTAAAGCAATTAAAAATTATTTGAATTTAAAAATACACTTAGATGAAAATGCTATTTATTGCGACGCAGGAGATTACATTTCTTTGTATAAAGCGATAAAAGTAACAAATTCTAAAGGAAAACTTTTATTTGATATTTTCAAGGAAGATAAAAGTGAATATGAAGTATTTCAATATTTTTTAAGAAAAAAAGATTGGAAAGAAGAAGATGATTGTATAGTTTTAAATAATTATGGAAAAGATAATGAAATTCAATATGCAGAGGCTATCGCTATGTATTTTGGATTAGAAATTGCTATAAGAACAGGTGCTAAGGTTTTATATTCAGATAATGAAGATGTTATCCAAAATTGGAGTAAAGGTTTAGGAAGTTTAAAGACAGAATACGATATAGAAACAGTATATGCACTATATAAGAAAAGACAAGAATTTGAAAAATTAGGTGGTGTAGTAAAACATATTTATGGTGAAATAAATCCAGCTGATTTTGGAAAGCATAGAAAACCAAGTAATTGTAAATTTGTAGGAAAGAACTCAAAACATATTACTATTGATGAATATGAAAGACTAAAGAAAATCTATGATAAGATTGATAAAGGAAATTCAGTAGGAAAGAAAGATGAAAGTTTTCTTAATGAAGTTATTAAAAAATTAGAAGATTAAAAAATATACAAAAAATGAAAGAGGAAAAGAATAATGGAAACTATTAAATTACCTAAAAGTGCCAAAGTTATTAAAACAAAAGAACTTAAAAGAATGTCGAAAGATGAATTATGGACTATCTATAAAGAAAATATTGGCAAAAAATGTCCTTATATAGATGTCAACCACTATTGTACAGTACCTTTACTTATTATAAAACAAGGAAAAGAAATTGTAACTCAAAAGTGGGGAATAAACTTTAAAGATGAACTTATTTTCAACTTTAAAGAAAATGATTATGTTGATTTAACTTTATATGAAAATGGGAAAAGTTTTTGTAGTGATATATACCTTGTTAAATAGATGAAATGGAGATGATAAATAATGTTATTTTGTGAACATTGTAAAGGGATAATAAATGATAATGAAGATTTTTATGAAATACATAATAAATTCTATTGTAAAGAATGTGTTGTAGATGATAATGGAATATATGAAGTAAATGGCACTAATATATCTGTCAATACAAAGCATAAATTCTTTATAAAAAATCAAGCTAGAAAGCATAGAAATTTTGGAGAGGCAACTAGAAGAATTGAAGATGATATATACAATTTAGAAGATAGTTTAAAATATTGTATAGAACAGGTTGCAAGAAATACTAAAAAAGAAAACAAAAGTAGTATAAAGCATTGGGAAAAGAGAGTAGAAGAAAAGAAAAAATATTTAGAAGAGTTTTTAAAAGCTACTTCAACTGAGGGAACACTTTTCTAAAAGGGGGAAAAATGGATTTATCAAGTAAAATAATGATAGGTTATTGCATTATGGCAGTAGGTGGGTTATTTTTTATCATTACATTATTATCAATAATAATACTTTCAAATGAGCCAGAACTAAAAAATCTAATAAATGGGGTTATTTTTCTTATAATATTTATATTTGTAATAATGTTTGGATATTCTTATAAAACAAAAAATCAAGAACTATTAAATATTGAAAAAGAAAAAGTAGAGAGTATAGAAAAAAAATTAAATTAAGGAGAAAAAAATGGAAAGAAATTTAGATTTATTCAGTGAAGAATATATCAAATCAACGCTTGTTTATAATCACATACAGGAATTACAAAAGAAAAATCATATTATCGAACTGTTATGTCCTTTATATGATAAACTAAGTGAAAAAGATAAGAAACAGTTTCATATAGATTTAGAAACTTTTATAGGTAAATATGCCAAGAAAGTGGATAAAGTTTTAAAAAAAGAAAGTGAAAAGAAAATGGAAAAAATTGAAAAATTATTACAAAGGAAAAAGTGATTAAGTTATGAAAGATTGGAATGATATTGTGAGTAGTGAATTACAAGAAGAAAAACGAAAGCAATTAGAAAGTGAAACAAAAAATCATTTTCCAAAAAAAATAAATATTTTGTTTTATACTACCATTAAAGAAATTGATGAAAACCTTAATAACAATTTTACTAATGATAAAAATAAAAAAATTGAAAAATCAGAGAATACAAATTCTGAAATTATAGATGAAAAAGATAAAATTTTTCTTGAAGAATTTGATGAGGACGAAGAAGTTGAAAAATTAAAAAGATAAGGCTTAATTTTATAAGGAAAGGGGATAATATGGAAAAGTTAAAAGTACAAATAGATAAGATAAAAAATAAAAATGGAGATATTTTATATCAAATTTATTATTATAATAAAGAACTTGATGATTTTGAAATAGATTATCCCTTTTTTGATAAATTGACTAAAAAACAACAAAGAAATCATATAGAAAGTGGGAACAACCTAGATGAAGTTATCAAACAAATTCTTGAATATAATTGTGAATTAGTAGCTTTTTATGATGATACAGGAGATAACATTGAAAAGAAATAATAAATTTATTAGAAAATATAACTATCATATATCTACTCAAAAGAAAATAAAAAGATATATAACTTATTTAAAAGATAATATAGATAATTTTTCAGTAGTTATAAAGACAGAGAATAATGTAAATGCTAACGAAATTTGGTATGATGTATTTGATATAGGAAATTGGGATTTGACGATTTCAAAAATAAAAAAGGTTTTTAAGAATAACTTCAAAAACAAATTAATACAAAATCCTTTAATAGTTGAAAAGAAGAAAATTATTGAAAATCAAGTGAATTATCTAATGATAGCTTTTCAGATGAATTATAAATATCAAATAGAAAGTGATGATGAAGAAGAAAATGAATTTGATTTCATATATTGTTGTATAAAAAATCAATGAATGGGGAGTGAATATTATGATAGATTATGATTATATAATGAGTAAACCTTTATCAAAGAAAGAACAAAAAGAAGTAGAAAACTTATTAAAAATAAAAAAAACTAAAAAGAAATATAATATTTTAGTTTACCCTAAATCAAAAAATGATTTTTTAAAAGAAAGTGATAATGGATTTGAAGTAAAAGATTTGAAAGAAAGAAAAGAAGAACTTGAAAAAGGAGCAGAAAATGAAAACTTATAAAATAACTGATAAAGAAGTTGTTAATTTAGAATTGCAAAGAGTAACAATCAGTCCACTAACTTATACTTATAAGGATATGTCAGATAGAGTAGAAGTAAAACAAGGAATTGAAGTGAATATAAAAAAAATAAATCAAATTCTTAACAATGATGATTTAAAAAATCTAACTTCTAATTTTGAAAAAATAAAAAATAAAATAAATTATTATATGAATAAAGAAGTTTATCATAATAACCTTTATTCTCTTTTTAATGAAGATAAAGAAGATTGGAAAAAGCTATATCGTATAATTATAAAAAAGAGCGAAGATATAAATGGTAAAAACATATATTGTATCCAATTACAAATGATAGAAGTAAAAGATTTAAAAAATGGTTTATATTTTATAGGAGCATACATTGATAATAAAAAAATAGATGAAAAGTTTTACGAATTAAACTCTGAAACATATTTAGGAAAAGAATTTAATTATGAAAAATTACTTGAATTTTTGAAAACTAATAAGTATAAGGTGTACAGCATAGATAAAAAAGACGAAATAAAAAAAGAATTAATTAATATAATTAAAGAATTAGGATTTGAAGAATATCAAATAACACCTTATGAAGTAAAAGGCTTTAATACTTTAGAAGAAGATTTAGGAAAATTAATAAAACAATAATTAAAATTTTGAGATGAAAGGAAAGATAAAAAAATGAAAGAATTTAATATTGAAGATTTAGAAGATGAAAAAATAAATACGATACAACTTGAAAAAGTGTTTCACAAAACAAATAAAGAAAATAAAGCTGAGAATAATCCTGTTGTTGAAAATAATTTTATTGGATTAAGAATTTTCACAAATAAAATAGATGGAGAAGATTTAAACAATAATAACTTGAAATATCTTAACACTAATGAAAAAGCCTTTAAAAGAAATTTCTTAGATACCTTAGCTTATGAAAAAGTTATTCAAAAGAATGATAAAAAGAATAATGAAAGTAACAATGAAAAAGCTAATGATAAATCTAAATATGATGTACTATACTTTTATAAATTATACATCTATAAAGGTTATGAATTTTATTATGGTTCAAAAACCTACTTTTACTTGGAAATTGTAAAGGTAAGAGATTTAAAAAATGGATTATTTTCAATTCCTGTTCTTCCTAATTTAATTAATAAAAATATAGGAACTATTCAAAGTAAAAATATAGACTTAGAAATTGTTGAAGATATAAAAACGAATTATAAAAGTTTGGTTAGATTGATGATGAATTATGATTTAAAGGTTTTAAATGAAAAAAATATAGATTTGATTTCAAAAAAGATATACGACAATTTAAAAAACGAAATAAATGAATGTATTATAAAACCTTATGAAATTAAATCACTTGCTAATATTGAAAAAGATATAGAAAAAGAAATTCAAATAGAAAAAGAAAAAGCTAATAGAAATTATTACGATTATGATGATGAGGATTAATAAAGGAGAGAATGTTATGAAAGAAAATACAAAAGAAAATATTTTAAATTTTGTTAATTCTGTAAAAGGATTACTTTTAAAAAAGATGAGAACTGAATATGGGTTTACTCAAAGAGAAATGGCTACATTAATAGATAGAAGTGAGGTTTCAGTTAGAAAATATGAAACAGCAATTATTCCTATTCCTTTTTCAGTAATATTTCTAACTGTTCATATATTAAAGATTTCAAGAAAAGAAATTGAAACTTATTTGAATGAAATTATTGAAAAAAGTGAAGATGTTTCCATAGAAATAAAAGAAAAAAGTTTTAAAAAAATGAAATTGGAAATTGAAAGAATTTTTGAAAACATAATTGAAGAAATTGAAGAAGATACAGAAAATAATGAATTAGATGAAATGCAATTAGAAAAACAAATAAAAATTTTTGTAAGAAAACATAAAAAATATAGTAAAAACAGTAAAAAAATAAATGAAACTCTAATAGGAAAAGAAATTATGAGTTTTTTAAAATGGAAAATAGACAATTTTGTTGATATTGAAGAAGAGGACGAAGAATTAGAAGAATAAAGGAGTAAAAAGATGAAAGAAATGGAAAAAGATGTTAAGTTTTTAAAAAAATTAGAAAGATTTATAATTTCACCCATAAAGATATAGCTTTATTAATTTTTAGAAGTAAAAGTTCTTTATTTTTATTAATTCTTAGAGGTGAACTACTCCCACTTATAGAAGAGGGAGCTTTTTGGGAAGTATATGCTTTTACTAGCCATATATATTTACCAAACTCTTCGGATAGTTCCTACCCTGATATAATTTATTTTTAATATGGTTATTCATTTGATATATAACAATATATCTATACAGTGAATATTTTACAAGGCTACTGATTACTAGCCTTAACTTCATATATTCAGTTGCTAATGTTCTATGTATATTATACTATATAATTTATAATTTTACAAATTATATTTAGTAGTTCATCTCCTACTTATGTATGTAAGAGATTTCGTTGAAAAAACTCTTGAAAATGTATTAGATGAAATTGATGAAGAAAGTGAATATAAACCTTTAGACATAATTAGATTAAAAGAACAAATAAAAGCATATATAAAGAAATATGAAAAAAATAATAAAAACATTATAAGAAAAATTGACGAAAAACTACTTGCAAAAGAAATTATAAATTATTTAAGGTTTAAAATAAACAATTTTATTGAAGAAGATGAAAACTCAAAAGTAATTGAAAAAGAAACATTTGAAGAAATATTAGAAGAAGTATAGAGGAGAAAATATGGAAGAAAAAAACATTGATTATTTCCTAAATTATGTTAAGGCATTGTTTTTAAAAAAGATTAGAACTAATTATGGAATTAGTCAAAGAGAATTGGCTATACAAATAGAGAGAAGTGAGATTTCTGTAAAAAAATATGAAACAGGTACATTGAATATTCCTTTTTCTGTTTTATTTTTAACAGCACATATTCTTGGTATTTCTAAGAATAAAGCAGAAAAACTTTTAGAAGAAGTCTTTGAAGAAAATTCTGAAAAATTTACAGATGATTTTAAAGAAGAATGTTTAAAAAAAATGAGATTAGATATTGCCAAAATATTTAAAAATGAAATAGAAGAGATTGACGAAGATGAAGAATACTCTGATTTAGATGATATGAAACTAGAAACTCAAATAAAAAAATATATAAAAAAAGTAAGTAAGTCTTACAAAAAAAGTAAATGTTTAGATGAAAATAAAGTTACAAAAGAAATCATAAGTTTTATAAATTTTAAATTGAATGAAAATATAGAAAATGGTAAAAAAATAAACGAAACTCTGATAGCAAAAGAACTTATGAGTTATTTAAGATTTAAAATAAATGATTTTGTTGAAAATGAAGTGGACAAAGAATTTGATGAAATATTAGAAGAAGAATAAAAGGAGAGAATATGGAAAATACAGAAAAATTTTACAGATTAGGATATGTAGATAGTTTTAAACCTGATGATTTTTTTAAATATGATAGTGAAACACTCCTAGATATATTTGTAACGATACAATATAAACTATATCTAATACAAGGAGATACAGAATTATTCTTCCCTACTGATGAACCTAATGGAGAAAACATAGGAAAGAGAATTAGTTATTATAGCCATAAGGCTTTAGAAAATAATGTATCAGTATTGGAAGATGTAAAAATAAGAGATTATGCAAACTGTTTTATAAATGCTGATAAGAAGTTAGAAGTAAAGATAAATAAAGTTGAATTAGAAAAGTTAGGATTTAGATTAGGATATAAGATATTATCTTATGGAAAGAATGTAGTATTAATTGATAAGGATAGAAATGAAGTATTACATAGTGCAAGAGAAGTTAAAATAACTAAAGAAGAATTTGAAAACATTATTATAAAAAATTCAAAAGTATTTAAGAAATTTGAGAAAATATCTAGTGAAAAGGTACTACTATTCTTTAACAATATGTTTGATGAATAGTAATTAAAAAAGACGAAAACAAAAAGGACAAAACAAAAAGGACTTGCAAGTCCTTTTTTTATTTATAGACATTATTGTCTATTTTACTTGAAATTTTATAAAATTTATGGTATAATATAGATGTAAAATATCAAAAGAAAGGAATAAATAATGAATAAAAGAAAATTGAAAAAATTATATAAAAAAGACATAAAAGAATTAGACAGGAATGAATTAAAAGAAATTTTAAAAGATTGTGGAATTAAGGATATAAAAAGTGTTGCTAAAAATAAAGGTGGTGTGATTGTAGATAATGGAAAATAAAATAAATGTTGAATATATAAATATAATAGGACTTTTTAACAAAAGAGATGTAATGATTGATTTAAAGAATTTAGTTAATATTTATGTTGGAGAAAATGGTTGTGGAAAAACAATTACTCTTAAAATTCTAAAAGGAATATTTACAGATAACTTACTATCTATCTATAATATAGATTTTAAAGAACTTCATATTAAATTTAAAAATGAAGATGTTGTAATAATTAAAAAAGAAGATTTTTTTAATTCTGATTTAGGAAGAGATAATGGAATTTCTAATTTAAAGAAGTTATTAAATAAATATAAAATTAAAGAAAAAGTATTGTTCTTATCTGATTGTCGTCAACCTGAATTTGATTTTATAATTGAAGATTTAGAAATAGAAAAAGATGTTGAAGAATTTATAAAAATATGCGAAAATTTCTTGTATAACAAGACTTTAAAAACTAAAAAATATATGAGTAAAATTTTAAATTCTAAAAAAATAGAAATAGAAATTTTAGATAAAGATAGTCTTATAAAAGATAATGAGTTATCAAAAGGAGAAAAAGAAATACTTTCTATCTTTTCAAAGCTATATTTTAAAGGCAAAAAAGATATAATTTTACTAATAGATGAACCTGAAATATCACTGAATATAAATTGGCGAAAAGAATTAATACCAAGTATTGTAAAAAGTGGAAAATGTAGTCTTATAGTTACAATGACACATTCTCCATTTATATTTCAAAATGAATATTTTGAAACTTGTACAAGAGAATTATAAAATATAGTTCAATTTTTTAAGAAATACAGTTCTAAGAAATCGAAACCAAAAATTAAAAACTAAAAAAATATTATATATCAAATAAATATAAAATATATAAAACATATAATTTAAACTCCTTAATCTTCTTTAAAAAACATTGATTTTTTATGCTTTATATGGTATAATATAAACATAAATCAAAGTGATAAAAACATTGATTTTAAAAGGAAAAGGTTAAAATTATACAAAAAAACTCATTTGAAAATTAATGTGAAAAGGAGATGAAAAATATGAAAAAATTAAAACGAAAAAATTTTGAAAAAACTTAAATTAAAAACATAACTTAAAAAAAATACAAATAAAATCTTAAAGGAGCGAAAGTTATGTTTTTAGATAAAAAGTTCAAGGCGTTTTTAAAAGGAGAAGATTTTAGATTAATAGAAATACAAAGCATAAATTTTGGTGAAAGTGTTATAGAGTATTTAGACAAACAATCTAACAGTATCAAAGAAAGATTTAGTAATATAGCTTTATGCGAATATAGTGCTTTCATAGATACTAAAGGAAAAGAAATCGCTGTCGGAGATATTGTTAAAATGAATGAAAGTCTATATGAAATAGAACTTGATAAAGAATGTTTTATAATGCTACCTATGAATAACATTGAAGAAAAAGAAGAAGAAATTTCTTATTATTTAGATAGTGGGATTTGTGAAATAATGGGAAATAAATTTGAAAACAAAGATTTTTATAAAAAAATGTGTTGCTAGTTTTATTTGAAGTGTAACGCTCTTTTGTTAGGGCGTTGCACTATTAATTTATAAAAAAAGGAGAAAAATATGGAAAAATTTCATAGAATAGGACTTAGATATAAAATAAATCAATTTTTTAGTAAAGATTTAAAATTTGGAGATATTCCAGCTGTAAGTTTTCTTGTAATTTTAAAAATCTTTGATGAAAAAACAGGTAAAGAAATTGTTTTTAGAAATAAGGAAAAAGAAAAAACTACTATAACTGTTTTGAGATATTTTGATAAGTTAGATAATGAATTAGAAAATTCAGATTTTGAGGTTGAAAAAGTATTTTTTATAACAGATTATATAAAAGGAGAATATAAAAACAAGCAAATAAAAATTAATATAAAAAATGAAGAATTAAAAAGATTTGGATATAGATTTGAATTTGAAGTAACAGAATATATGAAAACTATTATAGTTGATGAAAAAGAAATTATGAATACAAAGGCTAAAATAACAGAAGATGAACAAATAACTGAGGAAGAATTTAAAAGTCTTTTGAAAAATAATAACTTTATGGAAGATGATAATTTGACGCTAATGCGTACTGAAAAATGTGGTTTATTTTGTTAAATAAGGTTTTGGTTGAAATTGTTAAAAGGGGTAGAAAAAAATGACAACTGAAAAAGGTAGAAAAAACAATAAGACTATTTTATTAGAAGAAGTTTTTGCTTTTAGGAATGAAGAAAATGAAATAGTTTATAAGAAAAATTTATCGCTTTTAGATGATAAAATATTAAAGCCAATTCTAAAACAAAATGCTGAAAAATACATACTTAAATATAAAGAATTAAGAATTGTCGAAGAAGAAAGTAGATATGAAATTTGGGATATAACTAAAAAACAAGAAAAAATTTTAAGAAATCTATTCAAAGAAAGAAGTGAGATTTTAAGAAAATATTTAGAAAAATCTGATAAGAACACTAATGTTATGGATTTGCTTTTAAAAAATAAGATATTTGCTAAGAAAAAAAATGAAAAAGATGTTAAGTGAATTTCTAATATAAAAAAGGTGGGAAAATGTTTAAAATATTTTTAGTTGAGGAAATTTTTGCATTTAGATTAATGAACGACAGAGATAAAATAATCTATAAGAAAAACTTGTCTTTAAATAATGATTGTATGCCAATAATTTATCATTTGGGAAGTGATGAACATAGATTTAATTTATATGGCATAAAAAATGGAATGGAACTTGATAAAAGTTTGTCAAAATATGAATGTTATAGAATAGATGAAAATGAAGTAGATGAAATAAAGAAAGTTTTAGAAAAAGACATTACAAAAGAATATCTTAAAACTACTGATTATAACACCAGATATATGTCTATTTTAAGAGAAAACAAAGCATTAAAAAGATTTAGATAATAATTTAAAATAATAATTTACGACTGAAAATCAGATGAAAACCTTTTAAAAATTATTTGAAAAATCAGTCGTAAATCAGACAGAAAGGGGAAAAAATGAGTTTATATAGATTGGGATATAATAGATACTATTCAAATCAGGAAAAAGTTTTAGAAATTGAAGTAAGTACAAAACTATTTGAAAGGAATAGTTTAAAAGAAATCCTTTTTGTTTCAAAACACCCTAATGAAATCTTAGGGGTAATTCCTATTGAAAATTCAGAAAAGATAGATGAAATCTTTAAAGCTAATCCTTATATAAGAGATAATAAAAATGATATTCTTTATAAAGAAAAATGTGTGTTTTTAAAAAGTATAGAAATAGATGATTTAATCGAAATTTCAATAGAAGATAATGAGTTTAAAGAAAAATTAAATACAGGACTTTTATTACATTTAGGCTATTATTTAGAATATGATATTAAATTCTATTCTATGAAAGAAAATGAAAAGAAAAAAGAAATAACAAAAGATGAATTTGTCCAAATTTTATTAGAAAATAACTTTAAAGAATTTCCAATAAATACTAAAAAGAAGAATAATATTTTAAAAAAAATATTCGTAGCAAAGGAGAAATAAATGAGAAATTTTACTTTTTTAACAAATAATATAGATATTAATAAAGCACCTGAAAACTTTGTAGAAATGCTTTTCTATCAAGCCTATTTAGATGATAATATAAACAATGTAAGAGTAAGAGATTTAAGGGATATTAAAAAATCACTTTTAGCAGAACTTGTTGAATTTGACGAAGAAACGCCTGAAAGCCACAAGACTTGGAAAGAAAAAGAAATAGATGAAAAAATGATGTTAGAAGAATTGACTGATGTATATTTTTTCTTCTCACAAATGATAAATTATCTTTATACTAATGGCTTGGATATATTTAGTAATAAGACTAAAGAAGAAAAGAAAGATGTCTTACTAATATTGAATAAAGAGTTCTTTATAGGTGATTGTGGACTAACAGATGATAAGAAAGACTTATATTTAGATTTAACAGAAGAAGTCGCAAAAAGAAGACTTGATATACAATACATAATGAGATTATTAGGACATTTTACATTCCTATATGGTTATACAGAAGAACAAATTTTAGAAAGCTATTATAGAAAGTGGAAAAAGAATATAAAGAGAATAGGTAATGAATGGAGATGATTTTTTGAAAAAGGATTTAATTGACTTTGAAAAAGAAATAAAATACTTTAATAGAGAAAATAATTATTTTGAGAAGTTTTTAATCTTTTTTAAAGAATACAACTGGATTTTTGAAATAGCAATCTTTTTTATTGGAATATGTTTATTTCTAGTTAATTTAAAAGCTGAAACAAGTTTTTCTCAAGACTTTAAAAATTTTCTTTATATAGTTTTATTAAATTTAATTTATTTTTTATTTTCTTACTTTTTAGTACATAATTCTTATAGTAAAAAAATGGTTGCTAAATTTGAAAAAACTTCTAAAACTTATGGATATTATATGAGTATTTTTAATTATTTTGAACAATATTTATATCCTGAAGATTATAAAGAAGAGTTTAGAAAATATTTTAAAAAATTTTATGAAAAAGATAAAGAAAAATTTGAAGATTGGATTTATCATAAGCAAATAACAAGGAAAAAACTTTATGCCAAATTATTAGGGAATAAGGCTTTACAAAAAGAAATATTTGAAGAAATTTTAAAAAAGAATACTTTAAAAATTGCTAAAGAAAATGAAGTAAAAGTTATAAGTGAGATAAAAGAAGAAAATAAAAAAAGAAAATTAGAAATCCAAACAAATAAGATAAAAAAAGAGATGGAAGAATATTTTGGACAGAATTTTGGAGAGAATTAAAAAAAGGTGATTGATTGAAAATGAATAAAGAAATATTTGACTTTGAAAAAGAAATAAAAGAACTTAAAAAAAACTTTCATATATTACAAAATATATTGAATTTCAATATAGCTATTCTTTTTTTAATTCCTTTTATAGTAAATTTTAGCATTATATATTTTGATAGAGATGTTAAATTTATAGTGTATACAAAACATTTATTATATTTTCTTATAGGTTATATATCTTTTCTTTATATCAGTTTAAAAACTGTTAATTATATATATCCAAAACATTTGAGAGAAATATATATAAAATTAAAAGAAGACTTTGATGTTGAAGAAGATGTTTTAAATACATTTTCAAAAATATTTTATCCTGAAGAATATAAAGAAGAATTTGAAGAATGTTTTGAAAAATATTATAGAAAAGATGAAAAAGATTTCAAACAATGGATAAAATGGCAAGAAATAACTATAAAAGAACTATATATAAAGTTATTAGAAAATAAAGAATTACAAAAAGATATAATTGAAAAGATAATTAAAAAAAGCATTGTTGTTATTTCTCAAAAATCTAAAGATGAAAAAATAGAGGAGCAAATAAAAATAAAAAAAGAAAAAGAAATAGAAGAAAAAAACAAAGAAATAATAAAAATAAAAAGTGAAATAAAAGAAAAGATAGAAAGTTATTTTACTAAAAACAACTTAAAATAAAAGGAGAAAAAATATGAAAAAAATGATAAATTTTAAAAGAGAAATAATATACTGGAAAATTATTCCTTTATTCCCAATAATTCCAATTATTAAATTTTCACTAATTGCTTTTGCTGTTTTATTTCAATTAAGAAAAGCACACCAGCTTTTGGTTGAAGTTCCTTTTGAAAAACTTCCATTAGAAGTTGGAAAAATGGAAGTTACACTTTTAATACTTTGTATTTTGTTCTTAGGAATAGTTTTAATTACATATTTATTTTTACAAATACTTAATTTTGTATTTCCAAAAGAGAAGATGAAAGAAATAATAGAAGAAACACTAAATGAAATAATGGGAAAAAGTGGTTTTTCTGAAAATCAAGAAATACTTGATTTTTTTGAAAAAAAAGGTTTTTTCAAAGAAAAAACAAAAGAAATCTATAAGGAAA
Organism: uncultured Eubacteriales bacterium; assembly: GCA_963536495.1. Taxonomy (GTDB): domain Bacteria; phylum Bacillota_I; class Bacilli_A; order RF39; family UBA660; genus CAJPPJ01. The sequence continues at coordinate 24,881 of CAUTAF010000008.1, read as the reverse complement.
TATTTGAGAAACACTATTCTAAAGATTTTGAAACATTTAAAAATTGGATTAAAACAGGTAACATAACTCCTAGAAAACTATATATAAAAATGTTAAGTAATAAGGAAGTCCAAAAAGAAATACAGGAAGAATATATGAAAAAGATTTTAAAAAGTAATGTAAAAGAAATTTTAAAAGAAGTTGTTGCAGAAGATAAAGAAGAAAAAAAGATTAAAGAAAAAGAAAAAACTAAAATAGAAATTGAAAATTATTTTTTTGAAAAGGATTAAAAAAATAAAAGGACTTTATTGTCCTTTTTGTTTTATTATATTGACATAATATATATATTATGGTATAATATAACTACCAAAAGAAAAAAAACATTTTAACTTAAATAAGGAGTGATTTTTATGAAAGACATTATAGAAATGAATGAAAAAGATTTAAAACACTTAAAAGAGATAGATGAATTAAAAAAATCAGGGTATTTATTTTTTAGTATTCCTGAAAGTTTTGATATAAATGAAATAAGAATTTTTATAGATAATTTCATATTGAAAGAAAGAAATAATTTAACAAGTGAAGACCAAGAATTTTTCAATGCAATGTTTAGCTTATTAATGAGTTTATATGTTGCAAGAAAAGAAATATATGACAAAATCATCAAAAAAATAGCAGGAATATCTATTAGAAAAAAGATAAAACTTCACTTTGTATTAGAGAAAGCCATTAAAAATGCTCTAAATGAAATGGCTAGTTCAGATAAAGAATTAGAAGTATTAAAAAAGAAAATGTTAAGAGATTTATTAGATTTAACTTACAATGTAGATACTTGTTTTGGATATTTAAAAACTCTTATAGAAACAGCTTATGATAAAGGTGTAGATAATTTTGTGAAAGAAAGTGATGAAAAGACTATATTCTTAACAAATATGTTTAGTTTTATTTCTTTTGAAAGACCTTTCCATTTTGATAATTTACTTGAATTATTTTCACTTGAATTACCTGAAGTAAATAAAGAAAAAGTTGACTTTTTCAAAGAAAATATCATAAAAAACATAGGATATAAAGAAATAGAAAAATTAAATGAAATACAAAGATATAAACTTGCTAAAAAAGGTAGAAATGAGTATCAAATATTTAGTAAAGATGTTTTATTAACAATAGATATGGTTCGTGATTATCTTGCTGTATAATTGGTAGTTCCAAATTGACAATTATACATTCTATATGGTATAATATAAGTATAAAACGAAGATTAAACAAAGAAAAATTATACAGAAAATTAAATGAATAAGGAGATGAAAAAATGTGAAAAATAAGATGATGTTTAAGAATGTTAAAAATAGTATTATCAAAGAAAACTCCAATAAGAACATTTCAGAACAAGATATGTTAAAGCAAGATGTACCGATAAATGTTATGACAGATAACAATAAAAAAATAGATGAAAACTTATCTTTTGAAGAAATAAAAAAATTAGGACAAGTAGTAAAAATCAATTTTATCCCTGATGTTTATTCATATCAAGAAATGGAAGAGTTTTTTCAAACTTTTATATTAGGAGAAATTGATTTAACAGTCAAAGAAAACAACAAAAAAATGAATGATTTTATTTTTTCTTTTGGAATGTTATACTTGCTTTTCAAAGCAGAATATGATTTCTTATTAAATGTTCTAAAAGAAAATCTTAAATTAGATGAAGAATTTGTACAAAGTTTTAATAATATGATAGAATTAAAAGTGAATGAGGCATATCCTGATGAAAAAGAATTATCAAAAATCAAAAAGGATATGAGAAAAGAAGTCCTATCAAAAATATATAATGTAGATAAATACATTGATTATTTAGATAAAATCATAAAATTGCTTTATTCAGGAAGTTTACAAACTCTTTTAAAGAAAAAGAATATTAAACTAAATGAAGTCTTTATGGCAACTTGTCTTGTGTATGGCGAAAAACCATTACATTATAGAAACCTTATAAAGATACTTGAAAAAGAAAAGAAAGTAGAGAAAAAAATATTAGATTATTTTGAAGATGTTTTAAAAAGAGTATCTCCCCCTATGTTAAGTTTTTATAACGAACATAAAAAAATGGAATTAGTATATTTAGGAAAAAAACACGAAATTTTTACATTCAATGAATGTGAAGTGAGCGTTGTTGTGGATAAAAAAGCAACTCCTGTTGAAGATAATAATTTTAATAAATTTATTGAAGATTTCAATATAAGTAATCTTTTCTTCAAAGGGAAGATGTAATTAAGAGGAAGTGATTGAAATGACTTTTGAGGAAAATCAAATAGACTATAAATTAGAAATAAAGACTTTAAGAGAATTTATGGGAAAAGCAAATAGCTTAGAAAAATATGATAATCTTATAGAGAGTGCAACTATGCTTGTACTTAACTGTAACGAAGAATGGCTACCTTATGCAAGAGTAACATTAAATGAAATAGAAAGAAGAAAAGAAATGGCACTTGTTAATGGATTAATTAAATTTTAAAAATACAGTAAGGGAGATATAATGAAAAACAATTTAGAAAAATTAAAAGAATTAAATGTTAAAATTATTCCTGAAAACTATTATATTGATGATATTGAAATGTTTGTTAAAAAATTCATTTTAAACGACAAACAAGAAATTAATGATGAAAGTCAAAGACTATTTGATATAATGTTTAGTTTGCTTATGAGTTTATATTCAGTTAGAAAAGACGAATATGATAAAGTAATATCAGAATTGAAGACAAGACTTGATTTAGACGATAATAATTTCAATTCATTTAGAGATACCTTAAAAAATGAAATAGAAGAAACCTTGAAAAACCTTATAAAATCTGAACAACAAAAAGAAGAATTAGAAAAGAATTTTAGAATAGGACTATTAAGTACAACTTATAATGTTGAGAATACCATTGAACACTTAAAGAAAGTTATAAACTTTTTTTCTGAAAATCGTGTGGAAGAAATTTTAAAAGAAGAAAATAATGATTTGAGAAATATAGCGACTATTTTTTGTTTAATTAATGATGAAAGACCTAATCAATACAAAAACTTAATAGATATACTTAAAAGTGAAATAATAACAGAAAACAGAGAAAAAGAATTAAAAAAAATAGATGATTTTGAAAAAAATATTTTAAATAATTTTAGAAAATACATAGCTGACAATTTAGAAAAAAGTGAAAAATTAGAACTTATACAATATTGCAAAGACTATAAAATTTTTTTCTTTTGAAAAATGTTGATGTTGTAATAACTGTTGAAACAGAAAAAGGTAAAGAGGAAATGGATTAATTAAATTTTAAAAATAATAGGAGGAATTTATGAAAATATTATTAGGAAATTTAGGAACAAATAAGAATGATTACAAAAATTTAAAGGTTGAGGACGGAAAAGTTTATGTAGAAAAGAATGATAAAACAAATTTGATAGCGTCTTTTCGTACTAGAATGGGTTTTACCACTAAGATAGCAATACCTACTATCATATCAGAAGATAAGAAAAATTTGATAGTAATTGATTTAAAAAGTGAAACATATCATAAAACTAAAGAAGATAAAAAAGAACAAGGGTATTATATACATAAATTTGATTTAGATAATGTTACAGATGATAATAAAGGATTATATTATTCTGATATAGATGAAACTTTAAAGAAAGATAAGTTCATTATATATGTAAATATAGAAGATATAAGAATGTTTAATTTATGTATTAAAAAAAGAATAGTAGATTTTTTACTTGATAAAGTAAGAGAAAGTGGTAAAGATTGTCTGACTGTATTTGATGAATGTGGTGCTTTTTTAGAATATAATAAGAATATCTATCCTTATATATTAGATAATGGCAACAATCAATTTTTAATGAAATTTCAAGCTATTTCTATGGCAATGAAATTAGGAATAAGTGAGGTAGATGTCTTAGAAATAGGGTTTGAAGAAAGAAATGAAAAAAGATATTTCGTTTACAAATATATGAAGAATTTAGGTAAAAAGATAGAAAAATTAGATATAGTTGATGATGACTATAATAAAAGATTTGAATATATTGGAAAAGAAGAAATGGAAATAGAAACTTTTAGAACGGATATATTTGCAAAAGAATTATAATATGGGAGAAAAAATGCAAAATGATTTTGATTTCAAAGAAATAGAAGAACTTAAAAAAATAGGAGATATACTTAAAATAAAATTTATTCCTGATTTATATAAAGTTTATACTATTGAAACTCTTTTTAATAAGTTTTTTGTACACAAAGATGACTTAGGAGAATATACTGATGAATTACAAAAAGAATTTGATGAACTGTTTCTAACATTATATGGTGTATATGCACTAGATAAAAAAGAATATTTTAACTTAATGGAAACTCTAAGAGTTAGAATGGAACTAGCAGATGATGTTTTCAAAAAATTAAGAAGAGAAGTAACTCTTATTTTAAAAAGAACAGAAAAGAAAACTGTTGCAAATAACGGAGAAGTATACTTTCAAATGTGGAGAAGTGAGCAAAGACAAAAGTTCTTATCAAAAGTCTATAACTTAGAAGAAACAGGAAAACAGTTTAAAATGTTAGTTGAAATATGTTATGATAAAGGTGTAGTTGAATTTTTAAAGAAAGAAAATCATAATCTTAGAAGTTTAGGTAACATTTTCTGTTTGATTTATAATGAAAGAGAATGGCATTATAGATTGCTAGAAGAAATGTTATTATATAAATTAAGAGTAAATTCAGATAAAATAGAATATTTTGAAAAAGTTATCACAAAAAATATCGGAGAAAAGTTAATGGCTAATTTTACCGATATAGAAAAGTCTTGTATAATAAATGAGGGTAAAGAAAAAAAGATTTTTGCATTTCACAATTTTGAATTAGAAATTATATTAGAAACTGAAAAAAATAAACAGGTTGAGGTTCAAAAAAAGATAAATGAGATTTTTAAATAAAATTTTTTAAATAAATATATTTTAAATAAAAAGGAAGTAGTAAAAACTTCCTTTTTTTTATGTTATTTTACTAGAATTACTTCATTAATTATATTTTAAATATAACTCTTAAATAAATTAATATTTTAAATATAATTTATTTGACATTTTCAAAAAAATTGTCTATAATAAGTTATGAAATTGATTATTATAAATAAAAAAAGAAAGGAAGTTGAAAATGTTAGGACAAAAAATAAAAGGTTTAAGAAAAGTAAAAGGGTATTCACAACAAGAAATGGCTGATTTGTTAGAGGTAAAGAAAATAACTTATTTTAAATATGAAAGTGGAGAAATTGAAGTACCTTTATCTAAGTTATTAAAAATTTCTGAAATTTTAAATACAACACCAAATAATTTGTTAGGATTTGAAAAGGAGATAGGAATGAAAGAAAAAAAAGATTTTTATGAAAATTGTTTGAGAAATGATAGACCTACATTAGTGCAAATAAAAGAAAACGGAGATAAATACAATGATTTTTACTATCCTGTATTAAAAAATTATTTAGAAGATGTAATAGTCTTTGATGTAAATGGTAATCTATATAAAAATACAGGGAAATATAGAAAATTATGTTTCCAAAGTAATGTCAAAAAAATTGACTTATATGAAACTGATAGTATATGCTTTAATCCTCTAAGTTATTTGAATTTAGAAAATATAAAGGATTTTACAGATGTCTTAGTAATGAATTGTTTAGGTGAAACAGAAAGAACAAATAAAGTTAAATTTCTATCAGCTGTAATAAAGCAATTTTATTTTGAAATAAGAATAAAAGAATTGGATTTGGATATTAATTTTAAAACTATTTTAGATTATATTAGAAGTTTTGGAAAAGTCAAAGGGATAAGCATATCAACTGAATTTAAAATTTCTAATTCTCATAAATATTTTAATGAAACAGATAGAGCATATTTTGAAAAAATAAAACTTATCAATAAAAATGATGATGAAGAACTTATTAAAAAAGGACAAATTCCTGAATTTTATAAAGAAAATTTAGAACTTATAGATTTAGGAGATGAAGAATTAAAAAATATAAAAAATGAAATTTTGAGAGATTTATATATTTTTAGTAATGAAAGAATATCATTTAATACTAGAAAAAATGAATTAGACTTATCTGAACTAGAAAATAGTGAAACACCTACTAGCATATATTTCATAGTAGATAAAGAAAATATAGTTGAATTAAGTCCTATCATAAGAATGTTTTATACTATATTATTTGACGAATACACAAACAAAGGAAAATATAAGAAAAATATTTCTTTAGAAGATAAAAGAACGAACAAGAAAAACACTCTTATAATGATAGAAGAATTATTTGATGAAAAGATGAATTTCTTAGGAAAATATGTAAAAGATTTTCAATCAAATTCTATTAAATTTATGGGGGTAGTGAACGAAAATTATTTCGGAAAGAATGAATTAATTGATACAATAGCAATCAATAGTGATTTGTTAGAAATAGACAATAAAAAGATAGAATATACCTTTAAAAAATCAGGTTTAGGAAATTTTAAAGAAATTTTTTCAAATGGAAATATAGAATTATTCCCATATAAATAAATTGTTTAAATTTTTATGTTTTTATGGTATAATATAAACATAATTTTAAAAAAAGGAAGTGAATAAAATGTTTTTGATGTTATTTGGAATAGCTTTATTCTTATGTATGGTTGGAATAATAATTTCTTTGATTTTTCAAACATTAAAATTTAAAGAAAAAATGGAAACTAATTTATTAAAAGAAAAACTTGATGATTACGAAGTTTTAATCAAAAATTTTCTAAGTGAATTAATAATAAAATTAAAATTTTTAAAATATTTCAATATGATTGCAATAGTAATATGTCTGATAAGTATTGTTTATATTTTAGCAAATATAAATATAAAAAATGAATGGGTGATTTTGAGAACTTATCACTTTATTGCGTTTGGAATATTTGTTTGGAATTTATTTTTTACCTTAACTTTAAGAAATAAATTAAAAGACATAAAAAAAATTAAAGAAGATTATGAAAATTTAGGCAATAAAAACAATGAAAGAACTAAAGAACAAGAAGAAATGCACAAAATTTTAAAAGAATTAAAAGAAGAAATTAAGAAGATGAAAACAGTTGATGATGTTGAGGAAAACAGTTGAAAGTAAAAATTGAATATGATATAATAAAAAATAAATGATGACTTGACTATTGGAAATTAACTATAATTTCTAGGTTGCCAAAAGAGAGATATTGTAAAAGCAAAATATTGCAAAAATATCTCTTTTTTTCTTTGTTTGACAAAATGGCTTAAATATGTTATTATTAAGGCGTTCATATAGATTAATTTACAGATTAATTTATGTTTTTATATTTTTTCAATTTCACAATCATAATTAATAAATTTTTTCAAAAATTTATTAATTTGTGTGTTCTAAAATTTTCTATATTTTTTAGAAAAAAATTTCTTTTTTTCAAATCACTACCTAAGTAGTGATTTTTTCCTTTTATATGAAGAATTAAACAAATACGATTTTAAACAAAATCAAATAAAATTTAAAATAAAAAGCATTTTAAAGCATTATTTTTTAAAATCCAAATAAAAATAAGAACAAATAAGTGAATATTTAATTTTTACTTAACTTTTTTATAAAAAAATGTTATAATATAAATACATTATAATAATGTTTTTACCACAAAATATTATTTATCATATTTACTTTTTTAAACAGATAAAAAAAGATGAAGAATTTTTTTGAATTATGCCATTATATTCCCTTAAATTCTTCATTTTTTATTGTTAATAATTATATTGAGATTAGCAGTAGTTGATTGACATTTCATATTCTATATGGTATAATATAGATATAAAAAATAAAAAAAAAGGTGAATAACTATGATGAATAAACTAGGAAATACTATTTTAAAAGATTTAGGAGAATATGTTAAAAAATTTTATTTTGAAAATGGGAAACGATTGATAATAGAATATCTTCCACTTGAACAGACAGTAGAATTTATTAATGGACAAGGCTTTTTATATAATTTTTTAAAAGAAGAGTTTTTAGATAAAGTTCGTAACAATTATAAATGGATATATTTGAATGTGAATTTTGAAACGAATAAAATCATAGCTATAAAAACTAACAAAATAAAAAATTATAAAATAGATAATGAAAAACTATATGAACAATTAAAGAAAATAATCGAAGAATAAAATAAGATAAGGGGTTTAAAAATGGAAAATGTTAAAAGTTTAAAAGAACAATGCTATTTTCTAAGAAAAAATAATTCTGAACGAAAAGACTATTTCAAAGATGAATTTAAAGCACAATTCATTAGATATATAGGTATATTTGAAGATTATGAAAGTTCTATAAAAACTTTAAAAATACAATCTATTGAAGAAAAAAACAAATGGTTATTCTTTGAAAATGAAATAGCTTTAGACCAAGATATTGATTTTTTTGAAGAAACAAGAAAAAAAGTAGAAGAGATTTATGGAATGAACTTTTATAAAAAATCTAATTTTAAGATTTTTCAAGATACAGTGGTAAATGAGGTATTTTTATCATCACTTGATTATATTTCTGAAATATTAGATTTTGAAGAAGATTTAAAACCTTATGAAAAATATGAAACATTAGCAACTATTATTTGTCTTTCAAGACAATATCTTTTAAGAAAGAAATTCGACTATGTTTCAAACATAAAATGTATATACTTTGGGAAAATAGATAGAATTAGTGTTTATTTTCTTATTTTATTATATAGAATGATGTGTGATGTTATCTATATATGTCCTAGTGATAAATATGAAGAAGTTTTTGAAAAATATGATTATGATATGTTATCAAAAGTAGTGAAAAGTGATAAATTAGTTGATAATATTGAAAAATATAATTTACAATATATTTCAAAAAAAGGAATAGAACTTAGAAAAATAAAGAGTACAGCAAGTTATGTACAAGAAAGTGTATATGATAACTTATTTAAAAATAAGGAACTTTATTATACAAATCAATTCATAGATTATGAAGTTGCACCTTTATTATTTGAGGGGGTAATCCCTGATTTTTATAACACTTTTGTAAATGATGTAAGATTTAGAGAGGGTTTTAAAGTAAATGAAGAAACTAAAACAGTATTCTTTTCTCATTTTTTTACAGAAGTACAAGGAGTTCAAAAGGATTATGAAGAATATGTAAAGTTAGTTAGACATTTATTAAAAGCTAAAAATACAATATTCTTTATCGAAAAGGAATATGATAAAGTTTTATTAGATGAAAACATAAAGGAAAGTAAAAGGAACGGAGAAATATTCTTAGAAAAAAATATATTTATGATAAATGATGAAATTATAACTAGAAGAATGTTTTATTTTTCAGAACTTGCTTTTACAGTAAATAAAGATGAAACTTATAATTTAGAAGATATAAAGAAAGTAAGTTTTTACAATTTAAGAAATTTAAAAGAAAAAACTGTAAACTATATATTCAAGGTATTTAATGAAGTTATTAGTACACCTTTAGTTTTCTTTAATAAAGATTTATCTTTTTTAGAAAAAACTAAGTTGTTATTCTTGATGTTACTTGTAAATCCATTAGTATATAAACTATTAGAAAGATTTGATTATACCAATTCAGCACCTAAAATAGTAATATATTTAGATAATCAAGATGAACTAAAAGAAAATATGTGTCAAGTTTTAACAATACTTAGTATGTTAGGAATAGATATAATTATCTTGTCGCCTAATGGTAAGAGTGGACTAGACAAATATATAAATCAAAATGCTTATACAACTTTATTACTTGATGAATTTAAGGATATTGATTTAACGGATATATTAAATACTGAAATTAAAGAAGAAAAAGAGGGATTTTTCTCAATGATATTGAAATGGAAAAAGTAAAGGAGCAAAAAATGAGTGATTTTAATTTTGATAGTATAAATTTAGAAAAAAGCAAAGATGAAAATATAGTTTTTAAAACTCCTAGCCTTAAAATTTTTTGGGAAATGGTAGAAGAAGATAAGGAAAACTTACTTAAAATTCTTAATGAAGTCAATTCAGAAAAAACTAATTCAAGTTTTGTTGTAAGTGCTTTAGAAACAAGTGATAAATATAAAAATGCTGATGTTAATATATCTTTATTATTATTTAGAAATGGTAAAATTACAGATACTAGAGATTTAATTTACTACAATACAGAAAATATAAAAGATATTGATTGGCTTACAAGTGAAAGTTATAAGAATGAATTGGGAGTTAATGGATTTAAAAACAAAGAAAAAAAAGTTATATTTTTAAGTAGGTTAGATAAAGATGTGGATAAAATTGCTGTTATAGTGTCAATTTATATAGACAAAAAAGATATAGGGAAAAGAAATTTCAAAACTTTTAGTTGTTTAAAAGACTTGGTTTTCACAATAGCAGATATGGGTGAAAGCACTCCTAGAATTTTAATAGATTTGACAACAAGTAATGCTTTATCAACAGTTGCTTTAGTAGGAGAATTTATTAAAGAAGATAATGATTGGGTATGGAAAGAAAAAAATAAAGGGTACATTACTGATAGAAAAGAAGTTATTGATAGTCAAACAGGATTAAAAACAGAAGAAAAAACAGTTGCGACTATCATAACAGTTGTAAATGATTATCTAAAACAACAAGAAAATAATTAAAAAGAAAAAATATAAAAAAAATATAAAACAGAAATGAATAAGGAGAAAAAATATGAAAAAAGAAATTTTAAAAAAAGAAAATGAAGAAGTAGTTGAAATAATTGATGAAAATGAAGAAAAAAAGGAAGAAAACTTACTTAATCTTGAAAAACCAGCAATTTTAGAAGAAAATTATCAAATAACAAGAAAACAAAGTGATGAAGTAAAAGCCTTAGTTAGAGAAATTGATGTGAACAATTCAGCAACTATTTTGAATTTTGGTTCAAAACCAGCTGAAGAACTTTCAAGAATTTCAAATGAAATATTATCAAGTTCTAAAAATGTGGAAAACATTGAGGCAACAAAAATTATAAAAAATTTATCAAAAATTATAGAAAAAGTTGATATAAGTGATTTTGAAAAGCCTCCTAGAAAAGAGGGTGGGATTTTATCAAAGATATTTAATAGAGGTAAAAATTTCTTAGAAAAATATGAAAATATGAATAAAGAAATTGAAGTAATAACTCAAGAACTTATGAACTATAAAGCAAGTTTAGAAAAAGACCAAGATGATTTAAAAAAACTATATGAAGTAGTTAGCAAACATTCAGTTGAAATTAATGATTACATATTAGCAACTGAACTTGCTGAAGAAGAAGTTAAAAGAAAATTAGATGATATAACAAATACAGTGAATGTAGATGAAAATGATAAGAATAGAGAAATAGCAAGAACTCAAGGATTGTTAGATATGGTAAGTCAAAAAAAATATGATTTAGAAACAGTAAAAGCTGTATCTTTACAAACACTACCTATGATAGAAATAATGGCAGGAAATAACATAGGACTTGCTAGAAAATTACAATCATCTTTGATAACAACATTGCCATTATTTGAAAATGCTATTGTACTTGCTTTACAAACTAAGAAACAAATTTTACTAAAGAATACTTTTACAACTTTAGATAAAGCAACTGAAGATTTAATGAAAAGAAATGCTGTAAATATAACAAAAACAGCAGTAGATATAGCAAAAGTTTCTAACACTTCGCCAATAAGTATAGAAACATTAAAACAAAACTTTGAAGTTGTACAAAAAGGAATAAAAGAAATAAGAGATTTAAGAGAAAAAGCAAGAATTGACAGAGAAAAGAATATAGAAGAAATTCATAATTTTAATGCTAAAATGGAAAAAGAAAAAGTTATGAAATTAAATTAATGAAATTAAACAAAAGAGTGATGTCCTAAAAAAATTAATTTTAGGACATTCTTTTTAAACAATTCTAAATAATTACCTTGAAAAATAAAGAATTTTATGGTATAATATAAATATTAAAAAACAACACAAAAGGAGAAAAAATATGGAAAAATACACATTAAATCAAATCAAAGAAAAGAAATTAAAAAGATTGGAAATAAGTTTTGAAACTGATAAGACAGCTTTTCAAAATTTTAAAGACAAAATTTTCAATAAAAAACAACAAACAAATGAAGAAGAGGCAATATTATTAGCTATTAGACAAAAAGAAATTGAAGTTGCACCTAATGAAGTTTTAGAAAAATATATTACTAATAAAGAAAAATTAGTACCTGAACTAAAAAAATATCTTTCTTGTAAATGTTCTAATGAAGATGTAAAATTCTTATATAAGATAGATGAAGATACAGTAAGTGGAATGGACGGAGAAACTAAAACCATTTACATTCTATTTACAAGAGTAGAAAACTTACATAATGGACTTTACAATGTTAAGTCTTGGATAAAATATGATGAAAAGAATATTTTAGGAAGAATAATAAAGGGAACTTTAAGAACAAATTCTTGCAATTTAGAGTTTATAAATAAAGATATGACCTTTAATGAACTTAAAGATTTTAAAGAAAATATAAGTGAGTTTAAAAAGGTTGATTTAGATAAACTTGATGAAATGGCTGAAGAAATTTATAAAGGTTATATAGAATTTGAAATAGAACCTTTAGAAACAAATAGTTTAGATGAATTGTTCTAGGGAGAAAAAATTATGAAAAGAAATGAAATAACAGCTAATAATCTACCTGAAGATTTTGAAAATCTTACAAAAGAAGAACAAAAAACTTTAGTTGAATGGTGTAGTAAGATTTCTAAGACAAAAAACATAAACAGAGGAAAAAGTTCTTATGGTTTAAAACATATTTTTGAATACAGCGAAATTGGATTTTATATAAGTAATGGAGCATTTAAAGGTGCTATGTTAAAAGCAGGTTTCAACTATAAAAACAGAGAAGAAAATGGTTTGAATTGGTATTTTAATTATTCTAAAAAGTCTTTAAAAGAAATAATGGCTAATGATAAAAAGTTGAGAAATAGATTTAGTCATTTATTTCAAGCTAAAAATTTGTTTGATGTTAATTAATTATAAATAAAGGAGAAAAAAAATGAATATGAACGATTTTTTTAAAATAAGAACGATTAAAGAATATAAAGAAAATGATGAAAAAGAGATGATTACAATAGGAATTAATCCTAATTATATCACTAATTTCAATATAAATAATGATATGATAATAATTCACACTAGAACTAAAAATCCTGTTACTTTAAGTTCTGAGTATAGAATTTTCAAAGAAAATCTTGAAAAAAAAGAAGTAAGTAATTATGTGGAAATATTAGGAAGAAGTAATTGTTATGTTGAAGAAATTGAATTTTTTAGGTTGCAAGAATTATTAAAATAGGAAAAGGTGAAAAATGTTTATTAAAGTTAAAGTAACTAATAAAAAAACTGATGATAAGAAATTTATTGAGCAAGTTATATTTTTCAATAAGAATTTCATAAGAAGTATGGTAATTGACGAAAATGGAGAATTAGATAAAAATACTGTAAAAATATTATATGAAGAAAAGCCTAACGAATTATCGGAATATAACATATATTCTTTAAAAGAAGAAGAAAAAACTTTGAAAAATGGTGAAAATTATAAAATAGTTAAGGAATGTAATGTAGCAGATAAAAATTGTATTAAAGTTATTAATTTATATATTGAAAGTGGCGAATATACGACACTATTAATGCAACTAAATAAATGTTTCAAATTTTAGTCCTAATTAAATTTTTAATATATTTTTTAAACAGACAGACAAATGAAAAGGGGTTTTACCCTTTTTATTTGTCAACATTGGAGAAATTATTATGGATATGAAGAATTTTTTAAAAATAAATAGAGTATCAAGATTAGAAAAAAATCAAGTTTTAGAAAAAGAAACAATTTTTCTTAATCAAAGATACATAAGAAGTATTGTTATAAATAATGATATGATAAATATTGTTTACACTATGAGTAATAGTGAGCAATCAGCGACTGTATATAAAATATCGGTAGATGATGGAAATTATTTAGAATTACGAGAGAATATAAAAGGGGTTACTTTAATTAGATGTTATGTAACAAAAAAAGAATATGAAGATATATTAAGAGAACTAAATTATTAGAATTAAAGTTTTAAAAAGGGGATAAAATGGAAAAACAAGTCGATACAAAAATAGCTTTAGGTATGGTAATAGGTAATATTACAGGTGTTACCTTTGGAGTAATTCTAGCTTTGATGTTTTTAAATAAAAATGTTGTCTTTAATGATTTTAAAGAAAAAACAAAAAAATTTAAAGAAAATAGCAAATATGTTTTTTTAGATAATGTTTCAGAAAAAAATAGAGATGAAATTTTAGAATATGCCGAATTAAAAGGTTATCAACTATATAATTTTACTGATAATAGCAACAATTTGAATAGTAATACCTATAATACAATGATTTTTAAAAAAAATAATATTGAAAATTAAGGAGAAAAAATGGCAAATTTAATTTTAGGAACTGAAAAAATTTTAGGGCAAACAACAACTGTTAGTTTAAAAGAAGAAAAAGATGTGATATTAGTTGCACCGACAAGAAGTGGGTATGAAAGTAAAATATTTGTACCTAATCTATTTTTGAATAAAACAAATATCATAGTATTTGATTATAAAGGTTGGCATTATTTAGTAAGTAAAGATAAAAGAGAAGAACTAGGATATAAAACAATAAATGTAAATTTTTATGATGAAGTAAATATAGACGATATTTTGAATAAATTAGATGATAAATTCACTCTATATATAAACTTACATAAACCATATTTATGTAATGATATTTCAAAAAGAGAAGACGCAACTGAAGAAATAATTGAAAATTCTAAGAAATTACTTTCTAAAGTAAAAGATTTAATTGAAAAGGTTTTTGCTAAGATAAAAGAAAAGAATGTTGAATGTTTATCACTTATTGAAAATCCTGAACTATTAGTTCAATGGAATATAAACTTAAAACAATTTCAATGTAAAAATAATAAAATGGTATTTCAAGTACAATCTGAAGATTTTCTATCAGAAGTTCAAGAAAGATTTGGAACACCTGTTGAATGTCAAATAAAAGAAAGTGATTGTATTACTTTAAAATTAGTTGAAAACAATGTTTTGTTAGATAAATTAGTTTATAAAGATAAAGAACTGGATTTTATTAAAATAGAATTAAAAAAAAAGATGTAATCAATGATGTAATCAATGAAGATGAATTTTGGGAAACTTCTAATAAAACTTCAAAGATTTGTGATATAAGAGAAGACAATTATCAAGTAAAAATAAAGGGGAAATAAAAATGAAAGGCTTAATTTTAGGTAAAAGTACAATTCTATCTAAAGAAGTGAGATATAAAGAAAACAAAAACATAATATTTTTTGCACCTACTAAGACAGGATATGAAGAAAAAATAGTCTATCCAAACATAGTAAAAAATAATGTAAATATGATAATTTTTGATAACAAACATTACATTGCAAACGACACATTAGATTTTAGACTGAATAGAGGTTTTATACCACATTTAATAAAAATTTCAGAAGAAACTAATATAAATGATATAAGAGAGTTTTATAAAGATAAATTCACTATCTACATTAATTGTGAGAGAATAAAAAAAGAACTTGATGAAATTAAGCACAAAAAATTAGTTGATAAACTTATAGAAATTATGGATTTTATTTTTAGAAAAATAAAGGAAAAGAATGTTGAATGTATTACTTTTGCTATTGATTATAGTTATTTATTATCTTTACTTATTCCATTAGAAAAGGATTTTACTAATTATTTATGTTCTAACAATAAATTTGTTTTTCAACTTTACCATAGCAGAATGGAAATTCCTTTTTTGAACAAGCATTTAAAAAATAAGATAAATTTAGATGATTACACTGTTTTTAAAACAGTAAAGGACGAAACAACTAGAGTATTAGAAAAAAGTTTAACTTACAGGAATAAAGAAGTTCTATTCTATTCAGTAAAAATAGATAAAGAAAATGATAGAATTGTAGTTATATGATGTGGTTATATAACAAAGTAAAAAGCACATACTATTTTTAGTAGTATATGCTTTTTTTATATAAAATATCAAGGAAGATTTTAAAACTCTACTTCATCAGAAGATTTTTCAGAAGATTTTTCTTTATCTTCTATTTCAAACTTTTTTTCAATGTTCTTATCCACTTTTTCAGGAAGTTCACCTCTTTTTTCAAGAGTAATTTGTTTTAATTCGTTTTCAAAATCTTTTAAATCTTCACCTTTTTCATATTTTTCAACTAATTCTTTACAAAGTTCTTCTTTTACTGTATTTTCACAATATTTCTCATAGGTAGTATATTCTTCTTTGCTATCTCTTCCTAAAAAATCTTTACTATCATATATGATGTTGACTATACCATTATCTTTAAGAATACTCCATTCTTCTATATTTTTCAAGTCCATATTATTAAGATATTCTTCATCTTCAAATTCTATGATAGCCTTTTTTAAATTATTACTAATTTCACTTGGATTTGCACTATCAAATTCCATACCATTATTTGAATAAATTTGGAAATCAGGTAGTTTATCTTGTAAATTCTTCTTTTCTATAATTTCAGGAAAAGCCTCTTTAAAATGATTAAAATAATTATCTATGTTCTCTTGTATTCTTTCTTCTTCGCCTTTATATTCAATAAGGCTTGTAGCTAAGACTTCTCTTTGAGTAGGAAATTCTAAATCCTTTAAGACACTATCATCTAATTTATAAATATCTTGATAACAATTTTGATAAACTGAATGAATACTAATAACAGTCGAAAAATCATATAATTCTTCTGTTTTATCTTTATTAAAAATAGTTTTAGAAGAATGTTCGTAATCACCATATTCTTGTAAATCACTATCATAATATTTACCTTTTTCTACTATATATTCTTCTCCATTGTTTGAATACAAAAATCTATCAACTTCTTTTTTCTTATCAAATTCAATAAATTCTAATTTAGACATATTACCATTCCTTTCAATTTATATTATTTTTAAATTTGTCTTCTAAAACTCTTTTCCTCTATCGTTTTCAGCAAAAACTTTTTCAAATTCTTTTGTAAATTCTTTATCTTCACTTTTAATAGTTTTATCAGAAGATACTTTAGTCAAAACTTTATCTTTTAATTCGTTTTCAAATTCTTCAATATTACCTTTAGATAATTTATCTTTAAAATCTTTGCTTAGTTCTTCTTTTACAGTTGGACTAATATAATCATTATAGTTAGTATATTCTTTAAATCCGTCTTTTTCTATATCAGTAACAAGTATATTAACAACTCCTAAATCAGCAAATTCTTCAAAATTCCTTATATCTTTTAAATTTAGATTATCCCAAAATTCTTCATCTTTAACATCTAATATTAGATTTTTGAGTTCATCAGATACATTTTTATTTTCGTCAAGTCCTACTCCATTTTCAGTAATAATTTGAAATGGTGGCAACTTATCTTGCAATTTTCTTTCTTCTACTAAATCAGAAAATATATCTTTAAATTGGTTAAAGTAATGTTCTTTTTGATTTGCTATAAAGTCTTCATTGTAATGACTTTCATTTATATGTTTGGCTAAGATTTCTTTTTCGCTTGGTAATCTTAAAGCACTATCTTCTAAAATTTCTTTATCAATTTTAAAAATATTTTGATAACAACTTTCTTCATAGTCTTTAATAGAAGAATTTTCAATGTATTCATATATTTTTTCTTTCTCTTTAGTATTTTCTGAAATTTCATAGATAGTTTTCGTTTTAAGACTTTGTTCATCATCACCCTCAGAATAGGAATATTTTAAATCTAAAATATATTTTTTATTATCTTTTTCAAATTCGTAACTATCATAACTATCTCCATAAGGAAGATTTTCGTTGTCTACTTCTAATTCCTTTAATCTAATCATAATTTTTACACCCTTTTTTCTATATTTTTTTCAATTTCTACCAAAATTATTCTACCTATCTATATCATAACATTTATAGAAATAATTTTCTATTTTTTTAAAAAAATATTAAAAAAATTTTAGCATTTTGTTAAAAGAATTTGTTTGCACTTTATTTTCTTATATATCATTGATATAATTAATAATAAACATTTAAAAACGATATAATAAAAACAAGCAAGATAGACTTAATTTATTGTAATATTTTGTAATATATGGTATAATATAAATACTCAAAAGATAAAATTATTTTTTTATCTTATCAAAAAAGGGATTGGTGAAAATGAAATGTTGAATAAAAAAGAAATTTATAAAAAAGATATAATTGATTTTATTAATTCTGATATAAATTTAACCCAAAAAATGAATTTATGTAGATTTTTTGGAGATTTTTTATTTGAAATTAATTCAGATAATAATTCAAACAATTTACAAATCACTAATACGAATTGTGAAGAAGTTGTTTTTAAAGAAAAAATAAAAAAGATAGTAAATGGAGCAAACAAAAAGTTTGAAGAAATATTAGAACATATAACAGATACAGAATTTGGGAAAAACTATTCTTTGAAACAATTAAAGAAAATTATTGAAAAAGATAAAAATAGAATATTTTATTTAATTCTTGAAAATAAAGTAAATGGTTACATTTACGGAGATTATGATAGGGAAACTGGAGATATTAGTGTAATAGATTTTAATTACGAAAGAAACAAAAACAATTTACTAATAGGTGATGTAATTGCTATATACTCAACTTATATTGAAAGTCAAATTGTTCCAAGAACATTTTTAATGGTTGATAAGGGAAGAATAAGTGGCTATACTACATTTAATGTAATGTTAGATAAAAAATTTATTGATTGGTTTTGGGATTTAAAAGAAAAAGAACCTAATAAAACAGATGAAGAACTTTTAAATCGTACAATTATAAATTTCAGTGAAACTAATGGGATAAAAAACAGTCTTAACAAAGACTTGGCTTTTAAACTTTTAAGAATAGCAGAAGAAAACGACTTTAATGTAAAGTATATAGATACAAATATGGAAGAGATAAGAACGACAATGATTAATTTTTTTATAAAACTTTTAATCAATAGATTTTTGGAAATTCAAGATATTCCTTTAAAATGGACTGATATATTAGATTTTGTAAAACAAGATATAGAAATATATGAAAAAGAGCAAGAAGAAATTGTAAAATCAAGTAAAATAGAAGAAATTTTTGAAGAATTTAATTCTTATGAATATAGATATGGTTTAGAAGAAATATATAGATTAACAAAAAAAGATAAAAATGATGTTATTAGCACTTTAAAATCATTAAATATAGAAAAAATAAGAAAAATATAAAGTAAGAAAGGAAAGTGGAAATAAATATGTGGTTTATATTTTTTGTAATAGCAATTACAGTTTATATGGTGTATCAATTTTATTTTTCAGCTAAAGTAGAGAAAAAGAAATTTAAAATTGAAGAAGAATTTTATAAAGAAGTTGAAAAGACACAAGTTAAATATTATTTAGATATAGTTTTAGTAAAAGAGAAATTTCTTAAAAGTGATGTGATGTTATCTTATATAAATTTTAATTATAGAATGGCAAGTAAAGAAATGATTAAACATCATTCTAAAGCAAGTATTGAATATTTAGGAATGTTAAAAAAAGTTGAAGACTATAAAACAAATATATTTCTAATGTATGCAATAGCAATGCTAACAAATTTTGCATTTTATAAAGATGTTGGGAATTTTTATTTTTTCTTAGCAGTATTAACAGTCTTAACATTAAATGTATTTGAACAAGCCTTAAAAGGTAAAAAACAATATATCGAAGTTGATAAGAAAAAAATACATTGTGATGATATAACAAATAAAATAAATAAGAAAATAAATGATATTTTAGCAAGTGTTGAGTGTAAAGATATAAAGAACTTAGAATATTTACTAAGTAAATAATGGATTAGGTAAAAATTGGGGCAAAAAATTGAGGTGATTTGAATGTGGATAGTTTTAGAGAATTTAGGAATAAATTTAGGAATAAAAGGTTTTATGTTTTTAGGATTAAGTATTTTGTATTGTATAGTTTTTATTTTAATGGTAAAATTTCATAAAAAATTAAATAGAGTTATAATAAAAAATAACAAAGAAATAGAAATAAGTTTTTCTCAAGCAGAATTAGAAGTTTTTACTGGAATAACTAATAATCATTCTATAACACATCTCAATTTTATTACAAATGGATTTGATGTTATAGATAAAAAAGAAAAAGAATGTTATGAAACAATAAAGGAAACTGAAACAAAAGCAACTATATTAAATTTAATTCTATTTACAGCACAACTCTTAATAGGAATTTACTCTTTTATTAATAGAGAAACCAATATCTTATATATATTTTTAAATCTAATTTGTGTGATTTTTTCTTTAATATTTTTATTTAATATAAAAACTTCTTTGAAACAATTTAGAGAATGTAAAAAAAATATAGAAAGATTAGAAAGATTTTTTTATAGGAGATTAAAATTTCTTAAAATATTCAACTTAATTAAAAATCTTAGCAAAGAAGTGGTATTCGATATAAATGAACTTTTAAACGAATATACAAGAGAAAATGCTAGAAGATATGGAATAGATTTAGATGTTTTAGAAAAATTTGAAAAAGAATTGAAAGAAAAGTTAGATGAAATCTAAAAAAACATTTTAAAATTCTTGACAAATTGAAATCTATATGGTATAATAAAAATATAAAATTAAATATTTTTAAAGTCAGCACTCCTGATTAAAAATTTAATTTAAAAGTTTAAATTTTCTTTTGGTTAAAATGACCTACTTTTGTAGGTTATTTTTTTTATTTATTTTTTAAAAAAATAAATTTTAAGGATTTCTTAAAATTATTTTAGCACTTTCTTAAAATACCTATGAATAAGTAAAATTTATGTTATAATTAAAGAAAATTGTAAAAAAAAGAGGTGTGAAAAATGGGAATGTTATCTGATGTAGGTAAAAAACAAACATACAAAAAATTTGATAAAGCCAAATATGATAAAAAAGCAAATGAAGAAAAAAATAATGAAAGATGTAAAAATATAATTGAAAACTTTTTCGACGAAAGTGAAAAAACAGGAAGTTTTGTTGACGAAAGATGGACTAAAGAAATGCTTGAACCTAAGTCTATGGTTACAGGTAAAGATTATAAAGGATATAATGTTTTGTATTTAGCTACTAAAATGGCTCAAGAAGATATGAAAGATAATAGATTTTTTACAATAGACCATTTAAAAGATAAATTGCAAAAAGAAACTGATGAATTTTTAAAGATAAAAAAAGGTTCAGAGGGTACTGTTATAAAGTTTTTTAGAGTACAGGACGCCGAAGATTATTACAAAAAAAAGATAAAGACACTCACTAATGAAGATGAAAAAAAGAAATATGAAACAGCTTTAGATAAAGTTATTAAGAAAAATGAAACTAGCCTTAGTAGAGTGAATTTAGTGTTTAAGGGTTATCATAATGTTTTTAATGGAAGTCAAGTAGAAAACTTTGATAAAGCCTTTCCACTTCCTGAAAAAGAAGAAAATACTAATAAAGATATGAATAAAGATAAATATATTTCATATTTAATAAAAAGTATTACTGAAACAAATGAAAATGTAGAAATAGTTACAAAAAAAGCATATTCTACTAAAAATAGTGGACTTGAATTTGGTGGAGCGTATGCTAGTAGAGGCACAAAATTTGATGTTGACGAAGAGGGAAATGTTGAAAAAAATGTTTATAACAAAATAACTATACCCCCAATAGAAGATTTTAAAAATGACAAACATTATTTAGCGACTTTATTGCACGAAACTAGCCATACTTTAAGAGAAATTGGAAGTACAGCAAAAGCAATGGATAAATATGATTTAACACAAAAACAAGCCTATGCTATGGAAGAAATACAAGCTGAACTTACAGCTGGAATGACTATGATAAGACTTGGACTTGATACTAAGAGTGATAATCCTGAAGAAAATATTTTTGGTACTAATAAAGATTATATTAAAGGTTGGAGTAATGAGTTAAAAGGAAAAGAAAATATAAAAGAAATATTTGAGGGATTTTCTGAAGAAAGTATTAAAAGAAGTAATGTTCTTGTAGAAAGAGTTAAAGAATACGAAAAAGAATATCCTTTTGAAAAATTCTTAGAAGAAATTGGAGAAAAAGAAAAATCTTCTAATAAAGAAGAAGTTGCTAAGGAAATTGAAAAAGAACCTATTAAGGAAACTAAAGAAGAAAATGAAAAGATTAAAGAGGTAGAAGAAAAGGTTGTTGAACAGTTTACAGTAAAACAAGTAGATATTAGAGCCTTAATAAAGAAAAACGCTAATTTCAACTTGGAAGTAATAGATGATAATGTTGATAGTAAAGAATTATCTAAGGCATTACTAATTAAAGATTTAGAAACAGAAAGAAATAGTGAAAGACCTTTCGTAAATACTGTTGAAGACTATGAATTAAAAGCTGATGTAAGTCTTTTAAAGAAAAAATTCGTCCTTGATAAAAAAGAAAGAAGTGCAACAGATATACATTTATCTGAAAATGCAATAGAATGTTTGGTACAAACTGTTGGAGATTTTTCAAATAAACAATTTGCATTAAATGTTCCTACTTTAGTTGTTAGAGAAGAAGATGTAGCAAACTATTATCAAATAAGAACTATGGATAAAGAAATAGATTTAGATTATGAAGAATTAATATCAATAGATGATGATGAAAAGTTTATGGAAGAATACGAAAAATATGAAGAAGAATATATGGAAGTATTAGAAAAGAAAGCTAAAGCTATTGTAAGTCGTCTTGTAACAACTAATAAAGATTTTGATACAATAGAAGACAAATTAAATGATGTTAATAAGAAAATGTCTTGTGTTAAGATTTCAGGAACTGAAAATATGTTAGCAATAGAAAAGAGTGCAAAGGATTTTGAATTTATAGTTGCTAATGTTGAAAAATATAATATAGATTATTGTATGAATTTTGTTGAAAAAGAAGATAAAAAAGATTTTTCTAAAAAGATTAATGAAGAACTAAAGACATTAAATGAAAAATTAGAAAAAGATATTAAAGACAAAAATCTTGATTTTGACGAAATAAATACATTGTTAAAAGAAGAAAGAAAAGATTTTAGAGAAAAAGTTGACGCTTATATAGACAAAACACCTAAGAAATCTTTTGATAAAGTTTTAGGAAAAGATAAGACTAAAGAAGTAGTTAAAGAAGTTGAAAAGACTAATGAAAAGCCTAAAAAGGTTGAAAAAACTCTTGATGAAAAGTCTGATAGAGAAATGGAGTTATAACAACTCTTTAAATATGTCCGTCCTTGTTTATTTATAGTAATATATCTCAAAAAATAGGATTTTTTTCAAATAATGTTTTGGAATAAGCATTTTGAAATCTTCCTATTTTTTTCTATTTTTTTTACTACTTTCACTACTTTTTTTCATTTTTTATGGTATAATATAACTATAATATATAATTATCATAAAAAAAATCAATGATAAAAAGGAGAAAGTAAATGAAAAGTGAAAAATTTGAAGAATTAAATAAGTTGTATTTTAATGTAGAGAGTTTTTATTATAATGCAAACAAAGATAACAGTGAGAAAACAAGCGTAACAACTATCATAGATAAATTTTCTAAGGTAGGAGAAAACGATACTAATAAAGAAGAAGAGTTCACTTCTAAATATGCAACCTTAGATGAAAAAGCACAAAAATTAATAAATATGGTTGAAGAAATTAAAGAAGAAGAAGAAGAAATTAGAAAAGATACTCAAGAAATAACTTTTAAAGGAATAGAAGATTATAAAAGTATAGGCGAAGTAAAAAAAGAAAGAAATGCAGAAAAACTTGGTAAAATAGGTATACCAATATTTAGAAAAAGTAATGAAGATGTTAGAAAAGAAAATGAAGATGAAGAAAATGATGATAGGGAAAATAATGAAACAATTATAGAAAATAAACTTGTAGAAAATAATGAAACTGAAGAAATAATTGAAGAAACTGAAGAAATGAAATTAAAGAAAGAATTGGCTTTACAAATTGAAAAAGTCCAAGAATTAGAAAAACAAAATATAGGTTTAAATAATAAAGTAAAACAATTAGAAAATGAAAAAGACAAAATTTTAATAAAAAGTAATGAAAGATTATTAGAAGAAAAAGATAGAGAACTTTCAAGATTAAAGGGAGTATATAATTCATCTATTGATATGTTGGATTTTCTTAAAGATATGAAGAACTTTTTCAAAGTAAATCAGTCAGTTAAAGAAAATAATGAAAAAATAATTGAAGATTTAAGAGAATTACAGAAAGTAATTTCAAGTAAAGATGAAGAAATAAAAGTATTAAAAGATTTTTATGATACATTTAAGTCTTTAGAAATAGAAGTAGAAGATTAATGAGGTGTAGTTATGGAGAATTTTGGACAGACACTCATAAATCTTAATAGATTTTTCTTTAAGTTTTTTAAAAACCTACCTTTTATTTCAGAGGGAGTAACATTTGGCTTTATAGCAATATCCACTATATTTTTAATAAGTTTTTACTATATAGGACTTAAATATCCTGATGTAGATTTAAAAATAAAAGGATTAGGACATAGAAGTATAGTAACCCATTCATTCTTTTTACCTAGTATACTTATGTATTTACATAAGACTAACTTACTATGGCTTGTATATGGTGCTAAATTTGATATAACAAGATTTATTAAATAGTGCAAGAACACTTGCGATACTTGGCTAAACTCCTTAACTTGTTAAGGAGAGATAATGCCTAGTCGTGAGATGAATTGTACGATATTTTAGTAAGCATATAGGGAAACTTGTATGTAGATACGGAGTGAAACCGTACAACGAAGAAACTGAATTGCTGGGAACTCTTAAAGCTAGTATAACCACAACATAA
>CAUTAF010000007.1:0-80661 GCA_963536495.1 uncultured Eubacteriales bacterium | reverse complement strand
TGGTGTATCTTTTTCTACATCTACTATCTTAGTACTTTGACTAGGACTTCCATTAAATAAAAATACCATAAAGAATATTAAAAATGCTAAGATGAAGTTATTTACTACTCCAAATACCATAATTAAAAATCTTTGATAGATTTTTTTATTATTTAAAAGTCTATCTTCCGCTATCTCTTTAGATTTTTCTATTTGATCTTCTTCACCTGCTAAAGAAACGAATCCTCCAAGTGGTAAAAGTCTAATACTATAAACTGTTTCTTTACCTTTTATTTCAAATATTTTAGGTCCCATACCTATTGCAAATTCAAATACATATACATTAAATAGTTTCGCCATTATAAAATGTCCAAATTCATGAACTAGTACAATAACTCCTAAAATAATTAAAAAATATATTAAATTCATATAAGTCCTCCAAGTATAAGTATACTGTAAGCTATAATTACAAATATTAATGAATCTATTCTATCTAGTATTCCTCCATGACCTGGTATTAATTTAGAAAAATCTTTAATATTAAAATATCTTTTAATAGATGAAAATACTAAATCTCCAAGTTGAGAAATTATAGATAAAAACATTGTACTTAATAAAACAGCAACCATATTTGCACGAGTATTAATAACTACCATATAAAACATAGTACAAAATATACTAGAAGCTACAAAACCACCTACTGCACCTTCTATAGTTTTCTTAGGTGAAATTCTTTCAATTAACTTATGTCTTCCAATTAAACTTCCTGTTATATATGCAAATGAATCTGTAATTATTGGAATAAGTACAAGATATATTGCAAGTCCAAATCTTTCTGTTCTAATATTTAAAAAATATCTCAAAGGAAGTGATGTTAAAAGTACTGATGATATTATAAAAAATGCGTCTTCTACATTAAATTCTTTTTCTTTTGTAAATAAAGGAATCATTAATATAATTGCTAAAAATAACATTATAAATCTAGAATCTAGTAATCCCTTAGAAAAATAAATCATTATAAATGTAAAAGCATATGCAAGTATTTTAAATATATTAGATATAGTCTTACCCTTAGAATTAAGAAGTTCTCTTGTTGCAAATACTCCAAGTAAACTAACTACTATCTTAAAGTATTCTCCTCCTATAAAAAGTAATGGCACAAATAAGAGTGTCATAATTAAAGCACTTATTATTCTTGTTTTCATATTATCTCTCCTACTAAAATTATACCTTAAAGAAATAAAGAAAAAAAGATTAAACTAGAATTTATCTACTTCAATCTTTATCTTCTTATCATTTTCTAAATAACTTTTAGCTTGTACTAAAGTTTTAATTGAAGATATAACACTTATTACATTATCATAATCTTCACTATTTACCATAACTTTAATAAAAACTTCATTTTCATCATTGGAAGCTAATTCTTTAACTTCTAATTCATCTATCTTTTTTATAACTAATTTTACTAAATCTTCAGTTACTTTTACTAACATATTACTTGTTTCCTTTTTGTTTTGAAAAAGCAAATTCTTTCATAACTCCAGTTTCTGATAATAAATTTCTTGCTGTATCAGTTGGTATAGCACCTCTATTTAACCATTTTAATGCTACTTCTTTATTTACTGATAATTCTTTTTCTTTATTATCAAATCCAGGATTATATGTTCCAATTAATTCTAGGTATTGTCCATCTCTTGGTCTTCTAGAATCACTAGCTACTATTCTATATATAGGTCTTTTTTTAGCACCCATTCTAGTTAATCTAATTTTAACTGCCATTTTTTCCTCCTTAGATATATAAATTATATAATTTTATTTTTTTGTAGTCAAGTACTTTTACTTAACCTCTTTAATCTGTCTATTATAACTTCTAAATCTTTATCATCTTTGTTTTCGTATCTTGTCTTTAAATCTAAAAAATAATCAAGATTATCTTTATTATCAATTAAATCTTTTCCATATTTATATTCTATATCAGAATATCTTTCTTTTCCTTTAGTTAAATAAAATACATTGTAATATTTCTTATCAAATACTAAAGATTCTTCTATAATAAATCCTTTAGTATGAATAAATCTTCTAAAGTCTTCTAAATCTTTTTGGACTGAAACAATTAAGGTGTTAACATTTTTTAAATCGGTATCTAATATTTCTATTGCTGTTTGACTTCCAAGTCCTGCTATTATAACTGTAGTTATATCTTCATTTAACTTACTAAGTCCATCAGAAACAAAAAATTCTACATTAGAATTATACTTTTTCTTATTTTCTAAAGCACCTTCTATTGCAGTTTTCTTTATATCACTAGCTATTACTCTACAATTTTTTTCTTTTTCTAAATAAATTGCAAGTAATCCATGATCACATGCTACATCCATTACATTTTCTTTTGCTTTTACTTTATCAGCAATAAATTTTAATCTCTTTGACAACATAAGTTTATTATATAATTAAATTAATTTTTTACAAGAAAATAAATATTATTATTTATTTTCTTGTTATTGTACTTAAATAAAAAATCATTGCTACTGTGTAGTATATCTGATTTATATCAGTAATACCATAATAAATTTCTTTTTTATTAATTTGATAATTATTATTATTTTCATCATTTGATTTTTTATGTCTTTCATTAAGTTCTTCAATTTCTTTTAAATATTTATCACTATAAATTGTTCCATTTTTAAAAGATAAATCTAAATCTTCTGGAGCAGTTTGTTCTATAGTATATTCAAAGATTTCTTTTGATATAACTTCTAAAGCATTTACTTTATCACTAAATATAATTAAAATTATAATTACAGTAACACTTAAAAATATTTTTATTAAATTTCTCATATTTTCCCCTAAAATACAAATAACAAATTTAGCTATTTAAAATATAAAGTCATTTATAATTCTAATATACACCTTAAATAAAAAATAACAAGTATATAATCTTGTTATTAATTTATTAAGAAATCTTTTAATTTTTTACTACGAGATGGATGTTTTAATTTTCTTAAAGCTTTAGATTCTATTTGTCTAATTCTTTCTCTCGTAACTCCAAATATCTTACCTACTTCTTCTAAAGTTAAACTTTGACCATCATCTATTCCAAATCTAAGTCTTAATACTTTTTCTTCTCTTTCAGTAAGTGTTTTTAAAACATCATTTAGTTCACTTTTTAACATTTCACTAATAGCATATTTTTCTGGAGACATAGAACTTTCATCTTTAATAAAGTCTCCTAAATGTGAATCATTTTCTTCACCAATTGGTGTTTCAAGAGATACTGGATCTTGTCCTATCTTATGTACTTCTCTTATCTTATCTACTGGCATTCCCATTCTTTCAGCAAGTTCTTCATCAGTTGGTTCTCTATTTAATTCTTGTTGTAATTGTCTTTCTTCTCTTTTTAACTTATTCATAGTTTCAACCATATGAACTGGTATTCTTATAGTTCTTGCTTGATCTGCTATAGCTCTTGTAATAGCTTGTCTAATCCACCATGTAGCATAAGTAGAAAATTTAAACCCTTTATCTGGATCAAACTTATCTACTGCTTTCATTAAACCAATATTTCCTTCTTGAATAAGGTCTAAGAATCTTAAACCTCTTCCTAAGTATCTTTTTGCAATAGATACAACTAATCTTAAGTTAGATTCACTAAGCTTTTTCTTAGCTTCTTCATCCCCTTCTACTGCTCTTTTAGCATATTCAAATTCTTCATCAGCAGATAAAAGTTTTATCTTACCAATTTCTTTTAAATACATTTTTACTGAATCATTTATTTTTACATCTTTAGTACTTTCTAAATCTTCAGTAAATAGTTCTGTTTCTGTATCATCATTATTTTCTTCTTCAGAAATTACTTCTATATTATTAGCAATTAATTTATTGTATAGTTCATCTAAATTATCAGAATCAACATCTAAACCTTTTAAAGTCTTAGCTATTTCTTCATATGTAATAAATCCCTCTTCTTTTCCTTTTTTTATTAAATATTCTTCTTTATCTTTAAAAGTTTTTAATTCTTTAGACATGTTAAATCCCCTTCTCTAAATTATTTTTTAGTATTCCCATAGTATTTAGATATTCTATTTGCTTATCAACATCTTTTTCTTCTTCAATCATCTTTTGCAAATATTTGATTTTTTGAAGAGTTACACATTCATTAATACTCTTAATACAATCTTTATAGTAATCATAACTATATATTTCTTCATTAGTAATTAATGTTTTAAAAAACTCTCTTAATTCATCATTTGATATAAGTTCATCAAATATTTCAGCAACTTCTACACTTCCATAAACATCATATCTATATAATATTTCATTTAAAACCGCATCAAACTTATCGTTTATCATCTGTATATTATAGTTTTTATAAATATCTATTACTTTATTATCGTATAACATACCCATTATTAAATCTCTACTAGCAACATAATATTTATTAACTACCGCTTTAGTTTCTTCTTTTTTATCTACTTTTATCTCTAAGTTAGTATTTTTTTCTAAACTATAATCTTTTAAGCGATTTTCTAGGGTATTATACGATATATCAAAGTCTTTTGCAAGTTTTTTTAAAACTAACTCTTTTTCTATTTCGTTATTATTATATTTAAGCTTTTCTAATACTTTATTAATATATTCTGTTACTTCTTTAATATCGCTAGTTGAAATATTATTTTTTTGATAATCCATGTAATATTCTTGATAACTTTTAGCTTCTAAAATTAATTTTTCAAACTCAACTTTTCCATTTTTTAAAACAAAAGAATCAGGATCTTCATTATTATCTAAAGATATTACTTTTATATCAACACCTGCTTTAATTAATTCTTCACCATTATTTATATTAGCAAGTTTACCAGGATTATCTCCATCAAAACATAAATATATATTATTTGATAATCTCTTTAATAATTTTATTTGATTTATCGTAAGAGAAGTACCCATAGTTGCTACTACGTTATTAATACCTACTGTAGCAAGTCTTATAACATCCATAAAACCTTCAACTAAGATTAGATACTTCTTAACTCTCACTTCTTCTTTAGATTTATAATAGTTATATAATATTTCACCTTTTTTAAATATTTTCGTCTCTTTAGTATTTATATATTTAGAATCTTTACTAAGACTATCATAAATTCTTCCAGAAAATGCTACTGTCTTATTTTCTAAATTCATTAAAGGAAACATAATACGATTTTGAAATATATCATGATTTCCTGATATAAGTCCAATATCTTCTAAATCTATTAAATTATATTTTTTTTCTAATTGTTTAACTATTTGATTATTAGAAAAAGATAAACCTATATTAAATTTTTTTATCTCTTCTATACCTATATTTCTAGATTTCAAATAGTTTCTTGCACTACTACCTTTTTCAGATAATAAGTTATTTTGATAAACTTTACTAGTTAAATCATATATTTCATAAAATTTATCAAACTTATCATTTACTTTAATACTAGTAGTTTCTACATTTATTCCAAGTTTAGAAGATAATTTAGATAAAGCATCTTTAAAATCAATATGTTCATAATCCATTAAAAAATTATAAATATTACCACTTGCTCCACAAGAGAAACATTTATATATTTGTTTTTCTCTAGATACTGACATAGATGGATTAGAGTCATCATGAAAAGGACAAACACCAAAATAATTCTTACCTTTTTTTATCAATGGTATATATTCTGATATTAAATCTACTATATCTGTTTTCTTTCTTACTTCTTCTATTATATTATCCATGCCTCACCCTAAAATAAACTAAGTTGACTAGACTCATCCATTCCATCAAACATATTTAAAAGTCTCATCTCTTTAATAAGAGTACTTGATATTTTACCTCTTTTTTCAAATTCTTCAATATTACTATATTCTTTTAGATTTCTTTCTTTAACGATATTTTCCGCTACTACTTCTCCAAGACCATCCATTGCAATAAATGGAAGTAATAAAGTTTTATCATCTATTACTTTAAACTTCTTAGCATAACTTTCATTAACTCTTGGTACTAAGAATTTTATACCTCTACTACTTGCTTCTCTTACTACTTTTAAGCAACCTAATACACTATCTTCTTTATTTGATCTAGAATATCCTTTTTCTTCTAATAAAGAAATAGTTTCGTTTATCTTATCATATCCGTTTATCATAGCATAAACATCAAAGTCATGTTCTCTAATAGAAAAGTATGCTGCATAGTAATATATTGGATAATAAACTTTAAAATAAGCAATTCTAAGTGCACTTAATACATAAGCACAAGCATGAGCTTTAGGAAACATATACTTAATTTTATGACAAGATTCTATATACCATTCTGGTACGTTATGTGCTTTCATAACTTCTGCATATTCTAACCACTGTTCTTTTTCTTTACTTGGCTTACCTTTTCTAACAAACTCCATTATCTTAAATGCTTTTAAAGGTTCTACTCCATAACTTATAAGATTAACCATTATGTCATCTCTACATCCAATAACGTTTTTAAATTCCATACCAGCTTTAACTAAATCTTGAGCATTGTTATTCCATACATCAGTTCCATGAGATAAACCTGATATTTTAACAAGTTCTGAAAATGTTTTTGGTTTAGTTTCAAGTAACATATTTATTACAAAGTCAGTTCCAAGTTCAGGAAGACCTAGTGTTCCTATTTTACAACCGATTTGTTCTGGTGTAACACCCATTACTTCAGTAGATGAAAATAAAGATAGTATTTTTTCATCTCCTACATTAATTTTCTTTATATCAAGACCGGATAAATCTTCTAACATTTTTATCATCGTAGGATCATCGTGTCCAAGTATATCTAGTTTTAATAGACATTCATCAATTGCATGATAATCAAAGTGAGTTGTAAACCATTCACCTTTTTCATTAGCTGGATACTGATATGGAGTAAAATCAAAGATATCCATATAATCAGGTACTACGACTATTCCTCCAGGGTGTTGACCTGTTGTTCTTTTAACACCTACTAACTTCTTAGCAATTCTTTCTATCTCAGCTTTTCTAAAGTTACTTATACCTTTTTCTTCAAGATATGCTTTTACATAACCAAATGCTGTTTTTTCTGCTGCTGTTCCAACAGTTCCTGCTCTAAATACTTTATCTTCACCAAAAAGTACTTTTGTATAGTCATGAGCATGAGATTGATAATCTCCTGAGAAGTTTAAATCTATATCTGGTACTTTATCGGCATTAAATCCTAAGAATGTAGCAAAGGGCATATCTTGACCTTCACCTTTCATTAAAGTATCACATTTAGGACATTTTTTCTCTGGTAAATCATAACCTGAAGAATAATCTTCCGATATACTTTTTCCATCTATTTCAAAGATTGAATGTTTACAATTTGGACATAGATAATGTGCTTTTAAAGGATTAACTTCTGTAATACCCATCATAGTTGCAACAAAACTAGATCCAACACTACCTCTTGATCCAACTACATAACCATCATCATTACTTTTCTTAACGAGTTTTTGTGCTATTAAATAAATAACATCAAATCCTCCACCTATTATACCTTTTAGTTCTTCTTCTATTCTATTTTCTACATACTCAGGTAAATTTTCTCCATAAAGTTCATGAGCTTTTTCATAAACTATTCTCTTAGTCTCTTTATCACTATCTTTTATCTTAGGAGAAAAAGGTATTCCTTTAGTATCGATAATTACTTCGATATTTTCACATAAATCTAATATTTTTAAACTATTATCAACTACTATTTCTTCTCTTAATTTCTCATCTAAAAAGCTAAACTCTTCTAACATCTCTTCTGTAGTTCTAAAGTAAGTATTAGGTATATTTTTAATATTATTTCTATTTAAAGGATGTCTTCCACCACCTGGTACTTTTTGATTAATTAAGATTTTTCTATATATTTCATCATCTTTATTTAAAGTATGTACATCTCCAGTTGCAACGATTATTTTTCCTCTTGCTTTAACTCTTTCGATAATATATTTAATTTTTGCTTCTATTTCTTCTATAGAGTTAAAATCTCCAGAATCAATTAACTGTGAATAACAAACTGGAGGTTGAACCTCAACATAATCATAAAAATCAATCATTGTATCAAGTTCGTTTTCTGATACATATCTAGATTCGACGAATATTTCAGATTGATAACATCCAGAAGATAATAAAATATTTTCTCTTAAAGATTCTAAAACACTTCTAAGTATTCTAGCTTCACCTTTATAAAAATATTTTGTATTAGCAAAAGATACTATCTTAAATAAGTTCTTTAACCCTTCTCTATTTTGAGCTAATAAATTAATATGATAAGTTCTACCAAACTTATGTATATCATCTTTTGATACGATATTTGGTAAATCTTCTAAATATAAAATATCTCTTGGTGCTATTTTTTGTAACATCTTATGAAATACTAAAGCTGTACCTTCTGCATCGTAATCTGCTCTATGGTGATTATCTTCATCAAATTCTATTTCATATCTTTTTGTAATTGCAGATAATGAGTGTCTTTTTTCTTCATTATCCAAAAATCTTGATAAAACTAGTGTATCAATTACTGGATTTTCTATTGTTTTATAACTATTATTAGCTAAACTATTTTTAATAAAAGAAACATCAAAATGAGCATTATGTGCAACCATTGGATAATCTTTAACCCAGTCCATAAAGTCTTTAATTACTTCTTTTTCACTTCTTTTACCTTTTACCATTTCATCAGTAATAGTAGTAATTTCTGTAATCTTTTGTGGTATTGGAATACCTGGATCAATAAGTTCATCAAACCTATCTATAATAACTCCATTTTTTATCTTAACTGCACCTATTTCAATAAGTTTATCGTTTACTGCATTAAGACCTGTTGTTTCAGTATCAAATACAACAAAAGTATCATTTAACATCTCTATTTTATTTTTAAAAATAATAGTTTTATCTTGAACTTTTATCTTCTTTAATTCTTCTATAGTGTGAACATCTAACTTTTCAAACATTTTTAAAAGTACTAAAGCAGTAGCTTCTGCATCGTAATCTGCTCTGTGATGATTATCTTCACTAAAGTTTACTTCATATCTTTTAGTTATAGTAGATAAATTATGATATCTTTCATTAGGTGTTAAATATCTAGATAAGATAAGTGTATCTAAAATATCATTTTTAACTGGATTTAAATTATATTTTTCAATAGCATAATTTAAAAACGACATATCAAATCTAGCATTATGCGCAACTAAAATACTAGATGAAGTAAATTCTAAGAAAGATTTAACAACTTCTTCTTCACTTCTTTTACCCTTTAACATCTCATCAGTTATATTAGTTAAAGAAACAATTTTTTCATCAAGTGGATAAGGACAAGAAATAAGTTCATCAAATCTATCTATGATTTTTCCATCTTTTATCTTAACAGCACCTATTTCGATCATTTGATTTTTATCTTTAGCATCAAGTCCTGTTGTTTCAACATCAAACACTACATATTCTTGATTTTTAATGTATCTTTTAGGATTTATTACTATTTCTACAAAATCATCTACAAGTACTAATTCTGTACCATATAATCCTTTAAATTTTTCATCTTCACTTAAAGTCTTATTGATTGCTTTTACTTCTTTAAAAATTTCAGGAAAAGCTAAAACTCCATCGTGATCTGTTATAGCAACTCCTCTATGTCCAAGTTTATATGCCTTTTTAACTAAATCTTTAGGATCAATTGAAGAATCTAAAACAGAAAGTTTAGAGTGAGCATGAAGTTCTACTCTAGATTTTCTTTTTTCTTTTATATCTTCTTTTACTATTTCAATTTGTTTTATTTCTCTAAACATTAAGCTAAGTTCACCGTTATCAAATGGATCGTGTGAAAGTACTCCCCTCACACATATATTATTCCCAACTTTTAACAATTTTCCTAAAAAACTTTGCATTTCTTTATCAGACTTCTTAACAAATGTCTTAATTACTAAAGAGTTTGTATCATCGTTTATCTTAACTATATATATATCGTTTTCTTTTTTAGTTTCACGAAATTCAACTTCAAAAACAATACCTCTAACACAGTAGATATTATCAGCATTTGGATCTACTCTTAAATTATTTAACGGTGTTATTTCATAATCGTTTTTCATCTCTCTTAAATTAGTTCTCATTATAGGAGAAGATGGTGTAAAACTAGGTTTATTATCGCTAAAACTAACACTATTTAAACTAGTTTCTCTTTCTTTTTCTAATTCTTTATCTAAAAGTTTATTCTTCTCTTCATTAATATAAACATCTATATCATATAAATAACCAAGTTTTTTTAACTCTTCACTTAAATTTTCTGCTACTTCTTTTATTTTTTCTTTTTCAACTTCATTAATTACATCTATTTTATAAACTCCATCTTTTTTATAAATACTACTTAAATATCTATAAATAGATAAATCTTTATAATCTTCTATTAACTCTTCATAATAATCTTTAAAGTAATCATCTTTATAATCATCTACTTCTAAAAATATTTCTACTTCATTAACTAAAAAAAGAGATTTAAATCCTTCTTTTAATTTATGATAAAAATCTATTTCTAATCTTATCTTTGATGTTAGATAAACTAATAAAATCTTATCTTTAGTTTTATGCTTAATTTTTGTAAATTTTATAGCATCCATATATTTATCATTATCTATATTTAAAACTTCAAATATTTTTTTATTGTCTAACATTATTCCTCCATGTTAATGAATTAAATATTGATAGTTTTCATCACAAAACGTAATGAATTCTTTTAAATCAACTTTTGCTAATCCATTTTCTATTACTTTCACATCAAATTTTATATCGTCATACTTACTTCTTTTTAAAAGTTCTTCTTTTTCTAGTATTCCTAAATACATAAGAAAATAAGGATACAAAGTATGTTTAATTTCTAGCAGTTTTTTAAAACCTTCATTATAACAAGATTTATTTAATAATCTTGATTGTAATTCATTAGTTATAACCATATCTATTATAGAACTAAGTATATTTTCTCTTGTTATTTTTATATCACTTAATTCGTATTTTAAAGCTGTATAAAGTATCTTAAATACTGAAGAAAGTGAATCTTCTTCATCTTCTTTTCTACCCCATACTATAACTTTATTAGGGTTATTTTTAACATATTCTGATATATTTAACTCTGGATACATAATTATTACTTCATAAACATTTCTAATCTTATGTTTTAATATAGCTTTTAATTCTTTATCTATAAATTTTTTATTAATATCATATGCTTCTCTTAAGGTAAACATATTCTTATCAGTTTTCTTTTTATATTCTTTAAAATAATCAGTTTCAAATATTTTATCGTATATCAAATCATTACTTGGTATAAAATTATCAGTATCTTGCATTATTTTCACATTATCTTTTTCTATTTTTTTATATTCATCTGTATAATTTTTCCAAAGTTTTAATTTAATCTTTTGAAATTCTGTATCAGTAGATGGTTTAAATAGTAAATACCATGCTAATAAATAATCATTAGTCTTAAAAACAACTTCCATCTTTGCTCCTTTACGTTTAATATTCTACCATATATTCCATTATAGTTTAAAGACTTGTTAGTTTTTTTATCGTTTTCACTATTATTTGTCTTTCACTATTTCTAATAACTACCTGTCCATTCACTTCCACTATATCTTTTTTATTTATTTCTATATCCTTATAAGTATTTGGAAAAATAGTTAAAGATACTTTATCTTTATCACTAGCATCAACAAATGCCATCTTTTCTCCGTTTTTAGTAATTATTTCTTTAATCTTATTAATATAAAGAACGATTGTTACATCTTTATTTATAAACTTATCAATATCTTTTACTTCTATAAAACCTTCTTTTTTATATAAAGATGTCGGATAACTAGACAAATAAAATCCAAGTAATTCTTTTTCCATCTCAAGTTTTTCTATCTCAGTATAATCTTTATAACTAACTATAACTGGTCTTATATCTTCAGAGAAGTAATTTGCTTTTAATTCTGCATAATTAATAAGAGAAGATAAAGCTTCAATTAAACTTTTTCTATTTATTTTATATAAATCAAAAGCTCCTACTTTAATTAAAGTTTCAAATGTACTTTCTCTAACTCCTATTTCATATAAAGAAGTAAACATATCATATATATCAGAAGTTTTATTAAGAGAATTTATCTTTTCTGCTAAAACTAAACCTATTCCTTTAACTCCAATAAGTGGATAATATAAAGTATTTTTTTCCAATGAATAATTAGTTGCAGATTTTAAAATACTAGGTCCTTTTATCTCTATTCCTAAAACTTTAGCTTCTTTAATATAATCTTCTGTTTTTTCTTTATCGTTTATTTCGTTTAATAATATTTCTTTATAAAAATACTCTTTATAATGAGCTTTAAAATAAGCTTGTTTAAATGCTACTACAGAATAAGCAACAGAGTGTGATTTATTAAATCCATAATTTGCAAATTTTAATATCAAATCAAATATCTTTTTAGTAACTAAAGGATCTCTATTTAATTTTTTTGAAGAAGATATAAAACTTTCTTCTAAGTTTTTTAAATCATTTAAGTTCTTTTTAGATACGGCTTTTCTAAATGAATCTGCTTCTTTCAAAGTAAATCCTGCATAGATATGAGCTATTTCCATAATTTGTTCTTGATATATTAAAATACCATATGTTGAAGATAAGATGTTTTCTAAAGATTTGTCTAAATATTCTATCTTTTCTTTACCTTCTTTTCTTCTTATATAACTAGGTATATTTTCTTGAGGACCAGGTCTATATAAAGCAATAGCGGCATATATATCAGAAAAACTATCTACTTTTAAATTAGATAAGAATCTTCTCATACCATAACTATCAAACTGAAATATACCTTTAGTATTAGCATTTTTAAATAAATTTAAAGTTAATTTATCATCTAAATCTATCTTATTAAAATCTATTTCTATATTTTCATTTAATTTTATATCTTCTATTATATTCATAATAGTAGTTAAATTTTTAATACCTAAAAAGTCCATTTTTAAAAGACCTAACTCTTCTAAATAATTCATAGTATAAGATGTTAAATATAAGTCGTTACTTTTAATTAAAGGTATTATATTTTTTAAGTTTTTATTAGATATTATAATAGCGGATGCATGAATTGAAGTATGATGTGGAAAAGAATCAAAGAATATACATAAATCATATATTTTTCTAAGTTCTAAACTAGAATTAAATATCTCTTTTAAAGTTAAACTCTTATCTACTGCTTCTTTAAGTGGTGTTTTTGAATCCACTAGTTTTAATATTCTTTCTACTATTTTATTATCTATATTAAATAACTTAGATATTTCTCTAACTAACTGTTTAGTTTGCATAGTAGATACTGTCACTACTCCAGATACGTTTTCTTTTCCATATTTATCTTTAACATATTCTATTACATCTTCTCTATAAATATCAGGAAAATCTGTATCGATATCAGGCATAGTAATTCTAGAAGCATTTAAAAATCTTTCAAAATATAAATTATATTTTAAAGGGTCTATATCTGTTATTCCAGTAGTATATGCTACTAAACTACCCACAACAGATCCTCTTCCAGGAGATACTAATATTTTATTTTTCTTAGCATATCTTATAAAGTCACTAACTACCAAAAAGTAATTAGCAAAATTCATAGAATTTATTACCGTTAATTCTTTTTTTAATCTCTCTTTATACTTAAGATCTATATCTTTATAATCTTTATTAAGTCTTAAACAAAGTCCTTTAATAGATAATTCTATTAAACTCTTCTTAGCATCTATATTTATATCATATATTGGAAGTACATCTTCTTCTTTTTTAATATCTAAAACAAAGTTAGATAAGAAGTTTTCTGTCTCTTCTTTTTTATCATAATTATCTAAATAATAGTTATTAATCTCTTCTTTATTTATTTTTTCACCCTTTAACTGAGATAAATATTTAAAGTTTTCTGCATCCTTTTTAGTTAGTGATGTGTGTTTGGGTAAAAAGATAATCTTATCTGATAATAAACTAAGTTCTATTTCTTCTTTTTCATTCTTATAACCTAAATAAATATTATCTAATTTTAATATATCTAGTAATTCTTTTGAATCATATGGTAAGACATATGTTAAACTATTATCTAAATCACTTATTTCTAATTCTTTTTCACTAGTAATAGTAGCAAGAGAAATAAGTGAATAATAATTACCAAAAGCAAGGAGTTTTAATGAATTTAAAGTTATTTCTAAACCTACAACAGGTATTAAATTATTTTTTTTAGCAAGATGATAAAACTCCATAACAGCTATCATATTTATATCTGTAATACATACATATTTAAAGTTCTTACTAACAGCAAAATCTATTAGTTTTTCTATTCTAATAGTACTTTCTAAAAATGAGTAATTTGTTTTTAAATATATTGGTGTATACATAATGCCTCTTTATTGACTATTATAAAGCAATATGCTAAAATCTTAAAGTAATTAATTAAACAAGGAGGAATCATGGCAATTAATGTAACAAGTAGAAAACCTAACTTCAAAAACTTAAGATCTCATGCGTTAAATGCAACTAGAAAAAAACAAGGATTAAACCTTCAAGTTGTAAAAATTAATGGAACTAAAATAAGAATTAGTGCAAAAGAATTAAGAACATTCAGAAAGTTAGGATTAATTTAATATCTCAAAAGAGATATTTTTTTATTTTAATCTAAACTAAAAAGCTATTGTAAAAACAATAGCTTTTTATATTTTATTTTTGAAATCTTATTTATTATATCTTATAGACATCAAAATAATATAAAAATTATTTAAATTTATTTATATCATCTTGATTATATGATGAAACCAAAGTACCATCTGTTTTATAAATAGATACTTCTTTTTCATTATATTTTTGTGCTATTTCTTCTAATAAATTTTCAATAGAAATAA
This sequence comes from uncultured Eubacteriales bacterium, assembly GCA_963536495.1. Classification (GTDB taxonomy): domain Bacteria; phylum Bacillota_I; class Bacilli_A; order RF39; family UBA660; genus CAJPPJ01. The sequence goes on along the minus strand of CAUTAF010000007.1, from coordinate 65,757 downwards.
ATTTCTTTTCATCATCATATAAACTATATGGATTATAATCATTTAATTCACATATAAATCCTTCTATAGTTTTAGAATAACTACTAATTTCAAAATGATTATTTTTTTTATACACAAGTCTATATCCATCGTCTAATTTTGAACCTCTTAAATATTTTAATTCTTCAATGTTTAATTTCATATTAATCACCTTTATTATTTTCTATTATAATTCTATTTTGAAAATATTTTTTCATCTTTAAATATACCTTTTTTTAATAGGCAAAATTTCTTCATTATTAACTTCTAATCCATACAATAACCTTATACACTTTTAAATTCATTTTACATTCCTCAATAATATTATTTCATTAAATAAAGAAGTATCTATTTTCTAGATACTCCTCCATTATTTTCTTCTAAATTAGTATCAAAGTAATCTTCTGCAGATCTACCCCAATAATGATTTTTAATATCATCTGTTATATCTTTAATATTATCATTAGTTAAAGTATATTCTCCTGTTCTTAAGAAGTTACCATTTTGATCAACACAAGGTATATCAACAGTATTAACTCCTCCATTAGAATCAGTTATACTATATCTACTTTGTGCTCTTATACCTGCTCCTTCAATATAAGTTCTAGTTGTTTCATAAGCTTGTTCATAACTTATTGTTCCATTAGAATTACTTGATATATTTCTAGCTATTTCTTCTAAAGTATGAGAATTTCTAATAACTGTTGCGTTACTATCAGTAACTCCTGCTCTTGTTAAAATAACATTTCTATCTTCTGCTGGAACATTATTTGTTTCTAAATTATCATTTTGTACATTAGATAAATAATCACTATAACTTTGATTATTATCTGCTCTAAACAAGAAATCAGTCATATTTTCAATAGATTCATCTCTAGTAAGTGAATTTCCTGTTGCATTAATATTATTTAAATTACTTCCATTAAGTAAATTTAAATGATTTGCTCTATTTGGTCTTAATAAAACTTGATTACTATTTGCTCCTGAGTTAGTGTTTTGATTTTGAGTTTCTGGTGGAGTTTGATTTTGTCTTTGTCCATTATTATTAGCTGTTACAGTATTAAATAAATTTTGTGCTGCAGCTGGAACTCCTGTTTGATGAAGAGCTGGTATATGATCTGCAATACTTGTAATACTACTAACCGAATCTCTAACATCATTCATTGCATTATTTCTTATACCTTCTGCTGCAGTATTTCTCATTCTTTGTAAAGCATTACCTCTACTTCTTCTTTCAGCAACTTGTTGATTTCCATAATCTCTTAAAGCATTTCTACTTGCTTGCCTTAACTCTTCGCCAGTAAGACCCATCTGTCTTCCTTTATTACGAGCATTTTGAGCTGCAGCTGTAGCTCCAGCTATTTTACTTCCAATATTTCTATTTAAAGTACCACCTATACTTCTTAAAGAATTACCTATCATTCCACTTCCCGCCATAAGACCTGCTCCTGCTGCTCCAAGCACTGCAGTTGCTGCTCCACTTACCATAGACATAGCAGAACTTTCTTGTCTTAAATCAAATCCAATTATCTGACCTACATAACTTGGTAAATCTTTCATAAATGCAATTAACGCTAAAACTATTATTGCTCTTAATAAATCATCATCTGTTTTAAGTAAATTACCATTAGGAAGTCCATCTGCCGTCATTAATGAAAGTATAAATACTAAAAACCAAATTGATAACATTCTAACAAATAAAGATAAATAATTAGCTATTACACTAGTTTTCCATTTTTCAAATACTCCACCATTTCCACTTATCATATATTCTACTATGGCAATAGGTGCCATTAATTGATATAAAAGAGTTTTAAAGAATCTCGTAATAATATCAAGTGCATAACCTATCATTGTTTTAAATACAATAAAAAGAACGAATGTAGAAACTATAAAATAATAAGTATAACTATATTTAACTACTACTCCTGGTACTACTCCAGCATTTATATTAATTAAATCTGGATTAGCTGATTTTTTCATAGCTTCATAACTCATTTTCACTGAACTAGAACTATTATTAACGGGTCTTATAAAACCTGCTAAAACATAATTAGCTAAATATTGACCACCATTTAATGCATGTCTTTTATTAAAATTTTTAAATGATTCATTTTGAATAAATATATTTTGAATAACATTATCTTCTACTATTGCTACTTGAAGTCTATTTAAAGTAGAAAAAATAAATGGTATTAACGCAATCATAATACTACCTATTACTATTCTTCTAACAAGTCCAGAAAATAACCCAGTTTTATCAACAGAACTTTCTATAGTTTCTGGATTTACTAAATATTTAATTAATACAGTAGCTAATCTAAAAAAGATAATAAGACCAATAAATACATATATACTAGATAATAACTGTGATACTATCTGTTCATTAAACATTTCACCTTTTAAAAGTAATGTGAAATATTTATAAATCATACCAATTAAATTTACAAATTGAGAATCAACAAAATAACTAAGTGATCTTAATATAAAAATAATACCATTTAGTATAAACCATCTACTTGCTAATAAACCTATTATTTCTACAGATAGTTGTGCTATATCAATTGTTTTTAAAATATCTAATATTGGCATATTATCTCCTATTTAAACAAACAATCTATAACTTGTATAGTTGATGTTTCTATCGTATTTGCACTTTTTAAGATAGTAACAATAATATTAGTAATTAATGGTAACAACAATATAACAACCATTAATATAATTCGATTACTAATCTTTTTAATTGTAATTGGAAGTTGATCACTTGGATTAGAACTACTAACAAAATGAAGTATTTCTATTGCTATAAGAATTATTACTAATGCTCCAATAGCTATTCTTGCAAATTTAATAATATCTCTTAATACTTTTGCAACATTTGGAATCGTTTCACATAGTTTATCATTTACTTCTTTATCTTCCATTTTATTTTCACTAATTTTTTTATATTCTAAAAAATTAACTTTACTTTCTTTTTCACTAAGTGTTAAACGAGTTTGTCTTTCTTTATCATAAGTTTTTGCAGCAATCTTTGCTCCACCACTAGAATCTCCAGTTGCTGATACTGTAGAATCATTTATATATATTTTATCTTTATCACTAGTACCACATATATCTTCTATTAACTTAGATTCATCTTTTGTAAGTAAATTATAATAATCATCACTTGTTTTTATCAAAGTATGATTAGAATATATTTGAGCAGTTAATATATCTTTTTTAGTAGAAATATTATCACTTTTACTATTTGATTCAAAATGACATACTTGTTTAGGATTTATAGTATCTGTATCTAACAAACGATATCTTTGATTTACTAATTCATATCTTTTTTGTTCTATAATTGCAGTATCTAAAGCTTTTCTAACTTCTGTTTTTGCTAAAGGAATACCAAGTGTATACCATTTACCAGTATAGCTATCAATTGATGCATCTTCTAATTTAATAGGATTATCTTTTGAATTACTTCCTTTAATAAACATATAAATATTTTGGACATTATCTTTTTTAGCTTCTTCATCTTCTCTTTTAGAAATACCACTATAAATATATCTTTTACATGTTAAATCTTTATCTACTACTGTAAGGGTTTCATTAATTGATGTAAGTTCTGATAAAAAGATAATATTAGAAGGAACTACTTTTTTACCTGTACCTAAAAATTCTTGTCTATTAGTAATAAATGTATTTTCAGATTCATTATATTCATAAGAATATAATCCTCCATCACTATATATACATTCCACTATTAAATTTTTATTTAATAGTGTTGTATTTTTCTTTTCTTCTTCATCTGCTAAAGTTACAAAAGGTAATAATATTAATGCAAATACTATCAATATTTTTTTCATTATTACTCTCCTTATTCTATATAATATAGTAACATTTATAAAAGAAAAAAGAAACTAAATATTTTTTAGTTTCTCTTCTATTTCCTTACCATATTCATAAGAATTATCTTCTATAAATACGATTTTTGGTAATTTTTTTAAATTTAATTTTTTACTTATAACTTTATTTATATAAGCCATAGACCTCTTTACTTCTTTAATAGTTTTTTCAACATTTCTATGAGTCATAAAATAAACTCTAGCATATTCTTTTTGACTAGTTAAATCTATATCAGTTATTGTCATAGCTTTTAAATAATCGTTTTTAGCATTTTCAAGTATATAAGATAATTCTTTTTTAAATGTACTTTCTATTCTACTTAAACTTACACTCATATCTTTTTAATTTCCTTTAATTCGTATGCTTCTATAATATCTTTTTCTTTAATATCTTGATAATTTTCTAAAGTAATTCCACATTCGAATCCTTTTGCTACTTCTTTTATTTGTTCTTTTTCTTTTTGTAAAGTCTTAATCTTTCCAGTATAAATAACTACACCATCTCTTATAACTCTACAGTTAGATGTATTTTTAATAATTCCATCTAACACTCTACATCCAGCTATATTACCAACTTTAGAGAATTTAAATACTGCTAAGATTTCAGCTGATCCTAAAACTACTTCTTCATATTCAGGATCTAGACTTCCTAAAATAGATTTTTCTAAGTCTTCTATAAGTTTATAGATAATATCATATAGTTTAATTTGTACTTCTTTAGTCTTAGCTATTTCTACTACATTGCTACTTGGTCTTACATTAAATCCTATAACTATAGCTTCACTAGCTTTTGCAAGTACTATATCACTTTCAGATATTGCTCCAACACTTCCTCTTACTATCTTGATTTCTACACCTTCGATATTTATCTTAGCTAAACTTTGTTTAATTGCTTCTAAAGATCCTTTAGTATCAGTTTTTAAGACAACATTTAGACTCTTTTCTCCTTTTTTAATAGCAGAGAATAATTCATCTAAACTCATATTAGTCTTACCTAAATCATCTGATTTTAATCTTGCTATTCTCTTATCTGATACTTCTTTAGCTTGTTTTTCTGTTTCAAATGCCATAAATTTATCTCCAGCATCTGGTACTTCAGATAAACCTATTATTTCTACAGGAGTTGAAGGTAGTGCCTCAGTTATTGATTCTCCAAGATCATTTTTCATATTTCTTATTTTTCCAAAAATAGTTCCACAACAAATAGGATCTCCAATTCTAAGAGTTCCATTTTGTACTAAGACACTTGCTACTACTCCAGTCTTAACATCTTTATACGCTTCTATAACTGTTCCTATAGCATATCTATTAGGATTAGCTTTATATCCTTGCATTTCACTAACAAGTAAAATGTTATCAAGTAAATCGTTAATTCCTTCTTTAGTCTTAGCAGAAATGTAATTAACTATTACATCTCCTCCCCAAACTTCTGGTTGAAGTCCAGCTCTTGCTACTTCTTCAAGTGTTTTTTCTTTATTAGCATCTGGTTTATCAATTTTATTAATTGCAACTATTATTGGTACTCCAGCTGCTTTAGCATGATCTATTGCTTCTTCTGTTTGTGGTTTAACTCCATCATCTGCTGCTACTATAACGATAATAATATCAGTAACTTTAGCACCTCTTGCTCTCATTTCAGTAAATGCAGCATGCCCTGGTGTATCTATAAAAGTAATAGGTTTTCCTTTATAATTTATTTGATAAGAAGATATAGCTTGTGTTATACCTCCAGCTTCACCACTTACAACATTACTTTCTCTAATAGCATCAAGTAAAGAAGTTTTACCATGATCAACATGACCCATTATTGTTATAACAGGTGCTCTTTCAACTAAATCTTCTTCTTTATCTGCTATTTCAAAATCTTCATCAAATTTAGATATATCAGTATCTTCTATTTTCTTTAATGTTTTATTGTAATCTGCTACTAATATTTCAGCTACTTCATAACTTAAAGATGCATTCATATTAGCCATTACTCCAAGAGAGATAAGTTTTTTAATAAGTTCAGCTGGATTTACTTTCATAATTGTAGCAATATCCATTACTGTCATACCTTCTTTATATACAACGAAGTTATCATCTTCTCCTATAACATTAGATTTTAATTTTTTCTTATGTTTATATAAGTTTTTCTTTTCTGATTGAAAATTAGCTTTATTATCATCTCTAGTTGAAGTCTTAGTCTTAATCTTTTCTATTTTCTTTCTAGAACCAAATTTTTCAACTAATTGTTCTTCTTCATCTTCATCGTGTTCTTCTATTTCTTCTTCATAATGATCTTCATCTTCCATATTTTCTATTTCAGATAAATTATTATCTAATAGTATTATTTCTTCATCAGATAATGTAGAATTCTCATCTATATAATCTATTCCTAAACTATCACACAAAGCTAATATCTTTTCTACATCTAAATTCACATCTACTGAATATTCTAAAATACTCATCATGCTAATCACCTACCTTTCTTATTTTATTAGGTTAATTAAATCTTCATATAATTTTTCTTCTATTTCTACTTCTAATTTCTTATCTAGTATTTTTAAATTTTTTGCTTTATTTATAACATCTATATCTTTTTTAAGATATACTCCTCTACCATTTTGTTTACCAGTTATATCTATACTTACTTCTTTATCTTTATTTATAACTACTCTAAGCAATTCTTGTTTAGGTAAAACTTCTTTTGTGACAATACAAGTTCTAAATGGTATTTTCTTAGTTTTCATTTTTGAAATTTATTCCCATTTCACTTGCTTCTTTTTGAGTTTTAATATCAAGTCTAAATCTAGTAAGTCTTGCAGCAAGTTTTATATTTATACCTTTTTTACCTATTGCTAAAGAATAGTTATCATCATTTGCAAAAACAATTGCTTCGTTTTTATTATCGTCTTCTACGATTACTGATAAGTTTTCTGCTGGTAATAAAGCATTTGCTATATATCTTTCAATATTTTTATCATATGGAATTATATCTATTTTTTCTCCATGTAGTTCTTTTATAATATTAGAAATTCTAATACCTTTTTCACCTACACAAGCTCCAATTGGATCTATATTAGCTTTTGTAGATTCAACTGATACTTTACTTCTAACACCTGCTTCTCTTGCTACTGCATGAATTAAAACAGTTCCATCCATTATTTCAGGTATTTCCATTTCAAAAAGTCTTTTAACAAAATTATAATGTTTTCTAGAAAGTAAAATAGTTAAAGATTTATCATTTATTATTTTAGTAACATATACTTTTAATTTTTGACCTATTTTAATAACTTCTTTTGGTATACATTCATTCTTTGGAAGTAATCCTTTTATTCTACCAAAATCTATATAATAGTTATCACTATCTTCAAGTTCTACTGTTCCTAAAAGCATTTCTCCTTCTTTATCTTCAAAATCTTTTAAGATAGAACTTCTTTCTGCTTCTTTTATTTTTTGTAATACTACTTGTTTAGCAGTAGCAGTTGCAATTCTTCCAAAATCTTTTGGTGTTATTTCCGTATCGAAAGTATCTCCTACTTCTTTTAACTTATCTATTTTTCTTGCTTCTGTTAAAGTAATTTCAGTTTCTGGATTAAATTCTTCATCATTTATTTTTTCATCTTCTACTACTGTTATAAAAGAATAGATTTTAATATCACCTTTTTGTTTATCTATAAAAACTTTAACATTACTTAAAGAATGAAAATTCTTTTTATATGCACTAGTTAAAGCTAATTCCATAGCATCAAATATTACATCTTTATCTAAACCTTTTTCTTTAGTTAATATTTCAACTGCTTTTAAAAATTCTTTATTATTCATTTATTTCACCTTTTTCTTTTGAATATATATCTAATATATACGAATCTTCTATTAAATCTAATTTATCTATTTCTTCATCGATAACTTTACTAACTTCATATATCAAGTTAGAATCTATAATAAAATCTGCATCTACTACGACTCTTAAATAATGATTATTTCCTTCATCTTCTTCAAATACATCATCGATAAATACTTTATAGCTATCTAATTTATTTCCTAAAGCTTCTATAAGTTTTTCCTTCATTTCTCCTCCAAATAAAGCAAGTGGGATTTTTAATTCCCACTTGTTCTTTTCATATTTTAACACAGTTTTAAAATAATGACTAGAAATTTTACATATATTGGTAAATACACTCTTTAATAATTGATTTTAATAAATTATAGTCATCATTTTCTATATCTTTTTTAATGTTTTTAAAATTATCTTTAAGATGGTTAAGTAATTCTTGCATTCTCGTATTAACATATCTTCCATCCATAGTTAAGATAGATTCTATCATATTAATTTTTGAATATTTACCATATTCATTAGTATCTATATAAGTTTCATAAAATTTTAAAAATTCAAATATATTTATATCATTAAATCTTTCATCTTCTATTATTTTAGTAGATACATAAGCATTATGACTTTCTACACTAATATCAAAAATAGTCTTATCATCTTTATTACGGATATTAATATCAAAGTTTTTATTTTTCTTTAATTCTTTAAATATTGGTACTACTGCTACATTATTTATTTTAGCAAGTATATGTCCAAAAGTTTCTTTATCATCATTTTGATAATTAACATTCCAATTTTTATTCTTTATTACTTTTAAAACCAATTCATATTTAGCAGATTTTAATAGTTTTATTGCTAAACTATCGTTATTACTAGAAACTAAATTAACATCTATTAAAGATTCATCTAACATATGATTTAATAACTCATCATTATCAGTTTTAATTAGTTCAAAAATAATGGAGGGATCTTCTTCAGCTACTTTTATAGCTTGATCACTCGTAAATATATCTGTCATTATTACCTCTTTCCAAGTGCTTTATATTGTAATTAGATTATCTTCGTTTGTCAAATTATGTATCTTATATATGTTTTTCTTCTTTATTTTCTTTAAATTTTTCTTTAGTCCATACATTAAAACATGGTTTTTCTATATCAATATAATTATTTTTAAATTCTTCTTTTAAAAACAATTCAAAAATATCTTTACAGTTATCAAATTTATGTAATATTTTATCAGTTAATGTTGTATTAATATACTTTTCTATAATATCAGTAGATACTACTCCAAGCTGTTCTTTCACTTTATACTTCATAGTTTCTAATTTTTTTTCAAATATTTTTTTTATTTCTTCACTTTCAAATCTAGATGGATCTAAATCATCTGCTTCGTAAACTTTTATTAAACTCATATCTTTATTATTAATATATTTATCTATTTCACTAGCAATACTTTTAGTTAGTTTTTCTTTATTTCTTCCAATAAAAGCTGATTTTTTTAATGTATGATAAATTTTATATTCATCTTTTTCATAAAACATATCTTCAGATAATAGTTTTACTATATTACTTGCTACATATTCTTTAAAATCCATTATTTTTTCTTGACCATCTATTTTTCTTGATACTTTTCTATATTGATTCTTATATAACCAATATTTTATAGTTTTTTTCATAGCATTATCAATCGACTTACTTCTTATACCATTAAACGATGCTAGTTTTTCTGACTTTTGGAAAGGTTCATCTCCTATTGAATAATTTTCATTAATCTTACCAGTAAACATTAAAGAAGAATTAGAAGTATTAGAAATATTTTTATTTTGACTAAACACTTCATCTAAACACTCCATATATTTTATTAAATTTTTAGTATCAGAATAAATTACAAAATTATCTTGTCTATTATCTGAATCTTTAAATTTAAAATAAAATGGTATATCTTTTTCTCTACATTTTTCTACAAATTTATGTGCCAAAAGATATATATCTTCATTATCTATATTTACATATAATCTATGATCAACAAAAAAATCATCATCTTTTTCTAAATCGATTTTCCCACTCATCGTATGAATATATCTATGATTAATTAAATTTTTAACATCACAAAAATAAGCTTTATCTAAAGAATTATTAACTAAAAAATTTGCTATATCATAAGTAGTATCTAAATTAGTATTATCTTGTTTTAAAAACTCTCTTATTCTTCTTATATCTTTATAATTATTTCTTTTTTCTAACTCTTCTATTCTTTCAAGAGATAAATTTAAGATGCTATTTTTCCAAATAGAAAACAAAAATTTATTGTAATAATCTCTTTCTAAAATATCATAAGTTTTATTACTCGTTTTTTTACCTACTATTAAAAAAAATGTCGGAAGCTTTTGATAATTATCATATATTTCTTGTAACACTTCATCATTAAGTGGATTTTTAACATTTTCATAAATATCTTCTAAAGTCATTTAATCCTCCATATCCTTTTTTAATTCATATAAGAAATTAAGTGCATCAAGAGGCGTCATAGAATTTAAATCTTTTTCTTTTATTTTTTCTAATAAATTAGATTCTTCTTTTTCTTCTTCAAAAACAAATGAATCTTGTATTATCTCTTTTGTTTTTTTCTTCTTTTCGTAAGTATTTAAAATCTCAGTTGCTCTTGTCACTATCTCTTTATTAACTCCTGCTAAATGAGCTACATTAACTCCATAACTCTTATCTACACTTCCATTTTCTATCTTATGTAAAAATATTATATTCTTATCTTCTACTATAGCTTTTACATGCACATTTTTCAAGTGTTTTAAGTCTTTTGTAAGATTAGTAAGTTCATGATAATGAGTTGAAAAAAGTGTCTTAGCTCCTATTTCATTATGAATATATTCAAGCATAGCTTGTGCAAGAGACATACCATCATATGTTGCAGTACCTCTTCCAAGTTCATCAAATAGGATTAAAGAATTCTTAGTAGCAGATGATAATGCAAAACTAGCTTCTTTCATCTCTATCATAAATGTAGAATCTCCAGATATTAAATCATCACTTGCTCCAATTCTTGTAAATATCTTATCAAAAATCATAATATTTGCACTTTTAGCAGGTACAAAACATCCCATTTGAGCCATTATAACTATTAAAGCAAGTTCTCTCATATAAGTACTTTTACCAGCCATATTAGGTCCTGTTATTAAAAGTATAGATGTATCTTCTTTCATCTTTATAGAATTATCTACATAGTTATTAGTAACACTTTCAACTATTAAATGACGACCATTTTCTATATCGACGATATTTTCTTCATTTAACTTAGGTCTTACTAAAGAATGATTACTACTTATTGTTGCAAAAGATAATATCATATCAATCTGTGCTATATTTTTAGCATTTTTTTGAATAGGTTCTAAATAAGTCTTAACTTTTTCTTTAACTTCAGTAAATAAATCATATTCTAAAGCATTTATCTTTAAAGAAGCATTTAAAATAATATCTTCTTTTTCTTTTAGTTCCTCTGTAATAAATCTTTCTGCATTAAATAATGTTTGTTTTCTAATATAACCATCTAATTTAATATCTTTTAAACTTGCTTTAGTTATCTCTATATAATAACCAAATACTTTGTTATAAGATATTTTTAAAGTTTTTATACCAGTTTTTTCTCTTTCAGCTCTTTCTAGTTCAAGTATATATTTTTTAGAATTATTTTTAATTTCTCTTAAGTCATCTAATTCTTTAGAATAACCACTCTTTATTAAATTACCTTCATTTAATAATATAGGTATATCTTCGTTAATTGAACTTTCTAATAAGTTATATAAATCATCTAGTGTATCTATTTCATAATCAAAATTTAACTCTTTAATTATTTTTTTTAAATCTTTTAAATAATAGATACTATTTTTTAATTGTAATAAATCTTTACCACTTAAATTACCATAAGATATTCTAGATACTATTCTTTCTAAGTCATAGATATTATTTAATACTTCTTTTAATTCGCTAGATATAATAAACTCTGTTAAAAGTTTTTCTACTTGATCATATCTTTTTTCTATTTCTTTTTTATCTCTTAGTGGATGAAGTAAATTATATTCTAAAGCTCTAGAACCCATAGCAGTTTCAGTTTTATCTATAAAACCTAGTAAAGAATTTTTTCTTTCTTTAGTTCTTAATGTCTTAACTAATTCTAAATTTCTTACAGTGTTATCATCAAATTCTAAGAAGTTATTAGCTTTTAAACTAACGATTTTTTGTAAATGTTTTAAGTCACCTTTTTTAACATATTCTAAATATGATAATAAGTGACTTGCTGTTATTTTTAATCTTTCATCTTCTAAATCTTTATATAAATAACTATATTCTTGATTAGTATTAATATCATCACTTATCGTAACTAAAACATTATTATTTCTTAAATTATTAACTATTTCTTTACTTGTATTACTAGTTACTATTACTTCTTTAATATTTTCTTTTAAGATAGTTTTTTCTACATCTTTATCTATTATAAAAGCATAAAAATATCCTGTTGTAATATCTGTATAAGATATACCATAACAATATGAAAAAGCATATATATTAGCAATATAATTAGATGTTTTAGAATCTATAAAGTTATCAAGTATAGTTCCTTTAGTAATAACTTGTATAACTCCTCTTTTTACCATACCTTTAGTAGTTTTAGGATCTTCTAATTGTTCACATATTGCTACTTTATAACCTTTTTCAACTAACTTTTCTACATAAACACTATATGCTTTAGCAGGAACACCACACATTGGCACTCTTTCATCTAGCGATGCATCTCTTCCAGTAAGTGCAAGTTCTAATTCTTTAGATCCAATTACTGCATCTTCAAAAAACATCTCGTAAAAGTCACCTAATCTATAAAATACTATAGCATCTAGATATTCATCTTTTACTTCAAGATATTGTCTCATCATCGGGCTAATTTTTGTTCTATCTACTTCGTTTCTTTTCATAATACAATATATTATAAACTAAAGACTTTAAAATAAAAAGAAGTTATAAATATAACTTCTAATAATTTCTATTTCTTAAAAAATTTGGTAATACGTAATCTCCATCCGTATCTATATCATCATATGAATTATTTACATTTTTATTTTTCATTTATTATTAATTAAATAATTAAAACCACTAATTTTATCACTTATAATTAAATCTTTTATAGATGTTGGTTTTAAATTTATTTTTTTTATATCTTCCTTACTCATCCAATAAAAATGTAAAGTTTTTTCTGCTTCTTTATCTTTTTCCACAAATGTCCAATTTTCTTCAGAAAGTTTTTTCATTGGTTTTATAAGAAAATAATTTTCAATCCAATGTTCTTGTCGTCCTTTATTTAAATAAAAATTTTCATGAAAACAAATTAATTTTGAATCTTTAATATCGCAACCAACTTCTTCTTTAACCTCACGTTTTATAGCAGTAATACTATCTTCTCCTAAATTAACATGTCCTCCAGGTAAAATATAATAATCATATCCTTCTATTCTTTGTATTAAAAATTTATTATTTTGTTCTATTATAGCTACTACTCTAAAATGAAAATTATACTCATCATTTTTTATTCTAATATCATTTGTTTTTATATTCATTATACAATCCTTATATCCTTCCAATATTTTTTAACATTTATTTTTTCTCTACTTTTAAATCTATCAATATATATAAACATATCAAAATCTAAATTTATATATCTATTAGCATTTTTAATTATATATTTTAAAAATTAAAGCATAACTAATAACTAATTTTTTAATTTTCAATAAAACATTTTATATTTTTATATTTTTATATTATCATATTTATTATTTTAATATTTAATAATTCATTTTTTTAGTTTTTAACTATTTTGACTTTATCTTCTAAAATCCATTTTTATGTTTAGATATAAAAAATACCTCTAAAGTTCTTTCTAAATAACTTTTAATATATTTATATATTATTTTTATTTAGCGTGAACTTTAAAAGTATTTAATTTAAATATAACTTCTAATAATTTCTATTTCTTAAAAAATTTGGTAATACATAATCCCCATCTGTATCTATATCATCATATGAATTATTTACATTATTAACAACTGGTTTTTCTTCTCTTTTTTGTGTATCTATTACTTCTTGTTCTTCTTCAATTGGTTTTTTAGTATATTCTTCAAATCCTGTTGCTATTACTGTAACAATAATTTGATCATCACTAATATTTTTATTAATTATAGTTCCATAGAATACATTTAAATCTGTTTGTGCATAACTTTCAATAATCTTAACTGCTTGTTTTGTTTCATATAATGTTAAGTTACTTCCACCAGTTATGTTAATAATTGCTTTAGTAGCTCCAACTATAGATTTTTCTAAAAGAGGAGATTGAACAGCTTGTTTAGCTGCTTGAATAGCTCTATCTTCTCCAGTACCTACCCCAATACCTATTACTGCTGTTCCACTATCTTTCATAGTAGTTGTAATATCTGAAAAGTCTAAGTTAATATCTCCAGGGAAATTAATTAAATCTGAAATTGATTGAACACTTTGTCTTAATACATTATCAACTTCTCCAAAAGCTTGTAATACTGGAGTGTTCTTATCTATTAAAGTTTCTAGATTATCATTAGGTACTACTATTAAAGAATCAACATGTTTTCTTAATTCTTCTATACCTAATTGAGCATTCTTCATTCTAGATTTACCTTCAAAAGAAAATGGTTTTGTAACTACTGCTACTGTTAATGCTCCTAAATTTTGTGCTATTTCAGCTATTACTGGAGCAGCTCCTGTTCCAGTTCCTCCACCTTCTCCACAAGTAATAAATACCATGTGTGCACCTTGTAATGCATCTTCTATATCTTTTTTAGATTCTTGTGCTGCTTTTTTACCTACTTCTGGCTTAGCACCACTTCCTCTTCCTCCAGTTAACTCTTGTCCTAATTGAATTTTAACATCAGCATTAGCTGTAGTTAAATCTTGTAAATCAGTATTAGCAATAATAAAAGTTACACCTTCAACTGTTTCTTTCATTCTATTAACGGCTTTACAACCACCACCACCAACACCTATTACCTTAATATTAGCAGCTCTTACATTAGTTAATTCATCAAACATTTTTTCCTCCTAGATTATTCATACTCTTTAGAATTTATTTTTTCTATTTCTAAAGAATTTAGCATTCCAATATCTTTATATTTTATTTCTAGATAATATATAGATCCTATAACACTAGAATATATATTATTTCTAGCTCCAATAAGTTTTATATTACCAATTTTACTTTTTGGTCCTAAAACTTTTTCTACAACTTGAGAAAATCCACTTAATTCTGTCAATTCTCCTGTTACAATTATATAATTAATTTCTTTATTTGTTAAGGTTTTATATTTATTTTTTACTAAATCTAAAATATTAACAACTCTACTAGTAATAAGATTAACTACATCACTTTCTTTTATTTTAATTAAATTACCACTACTAGTATTAAGTTCAATTGTATCATATTTATAATTAACTCTACTAGATAATGATGCAAAATTTTCTTTTAAATATTTAATATCTTCATCTTTTAGATTATAAATATATTTAATATCTTTATCTATAGCATTACTTCCAATTTTTAAATAATCAGTTTTTATTAATATACCTTTATTAAATATACCTATATTTACTATATCTTCTTCTATATTAACTACTACTCCATGTTCTAATTTGTTATTTTTAGATTGATTAAGTTCAAAATCTCCAACTAAAGAATAACAAACATCTAAAACATCTATGTTTAAAGTATTAAAGACATTAAAAAATGGATATAGATTTTTCTTTGCCATAGTAGATGCTACTGCTTTTATATAAAGTTTATTCCCATTCATTCCAACTGGATCTAAAACTGTTTTTTCATCTAAACTAAAACTAACTGGACTAGTCATAACTAATTCATCTTTTAAATCTTTTTTACTATCAACTGCTTTATTTAAACTTTTATCAATAAAGTTTTGAGTAACTATTCCATCTATATTTTCTATATAATTAGTAGCAGAAACTACCATAAAATTAGCATCTATTGGACTTATTGTTAAAATAACTTTATCTATTTTTAAATTAGTTTTATCTCTTGCTTTCTTTAAAACATTTTTTAACGATGTAATTACTTCATTACTATCATTAATTAAACCTTTAGATATTCCATGACAATTAGTAACATCAGAATATAAACAATAAAATTTATTTTGAACTTTTTCTAATATGATAAGTTTTATATAATTAGAACTTAATTCTATTGATGTAAATAGTCTTCTCATAGCATCTCCTACAATAATTATACTATAGATTATTAAATTTAAAAATAAAAAAGATAAAGTTAATTTGATTTAACTTTATCTTATATAATTTTTATTTTTCTTAATTAATTTATAACTAATTAATATTATAAATAGAATTATTAAACTATATGTTTTTATACCAGTTTTTGGATTTTTAAGTGAACTCTTTTTAAATAAATCTTTTGATATTTCTACTATTTCTATCAATTCTTCTATTGAAACAGAATCACAAATACCTTCTTCACTATATAAAAATAATATTTTATCTTTTATATAACTACACTCTTCTTCTTGACATTGTCCATTATCTAATTGTTCTTTTAATTCTTTTATTTTTTCTTTTAATTTAGTTTTATCATCAATGACCATATTTTTTTCTCTATTTAATGAAGAAACCATATAATCTACTTCTTGTTGTGTTGCAGTATCTTTAGATAAATTTTTAGCTTCTTTGATTAATTTCAAATATCCTTCATATATATTTTCAGTATAATAATCTTCTTTTAATAAAATATTGGATAATTCTTTATCTAAAACTTCAAAATTAGCTTTATCTTCTATATTATTTATTCCTTCTTTTATATTATTTATTTCTTCTTTAACTTCTTCAATTAATTTTACTAATTCTGTATCAGATGTTGTATCATTATAAGATATTTTTATTTCTTTTAATTTTTTGTTTTTTTCAGCTATATGTTCTTTAAAATTATCTACATATATTTTACTCTTATTTTCAAAATTATTATTTTTACTATCATTAATTAGTTTTTCTAAATCATTAACAAGTACATCAAGTATTTGTTTTTTAGTCATTCCTGGTACTATATTCTTATTATATGGATCACTTCCATTAGCTGTTTCTTCATCATTACTTACTCCGTCTCCATCTTTATCATCATCATCTTTATCTGCGATTCCGTCAGAATCTGTATCTCT
Organism: uncultured Eubacteriales bacterium; assembly: GCA_963536495.1. GTDB lineage: Bacteria > Bacillota_I > Bacilli_A > RF39 > UBA660 > CAJPPJ01. The sequence continues at coordinate 48,766 of CAUTAF010000007.1, read as the reverse complement.
TAAAAGTTTAATTTTAAATGATGTTTTTGGATTTGTTCCTTCATAATAAGTTACATAAAAAACGTTTTCCTCTTCTTCACCTAGAAATTTATAATCAATTACTCCACTTATTTTATTAGAAGTATATTTTAAACCTTGTGGTAAAGAAGTATAGTAATAATATTTTTGTTTTTCATAAACATATTTTATTAAATTAGTTTCATCAATTCTTTCTTCTTCGTTATATCTTATTTTTACATCTAGATTAAGAGTCTTACCTTCTATTATAGATGTAGTTTCTTCAATATTTATTATCTGTCTAATAAATTCTTCTTTATAAAATTTAATAGGTACATCAAATTCTTTTTTACTATTATCTTTAAATGTTATTAAAACAGTTATTTTTGTTTTCGCATTTTCTGTATATTTATCATATATAGTTGTAAGAACTTTAAAGCTTTTAATATCAGTTGGTAAATTAGTTATCATTTCTTTTACTTTTTCTTTTGATAAAGTTTGAGTTGTCAAAGGTTTAAAATCTTTTTGATCTATTATCGGATTAAACTTATCTGCCTCAGTATTTTTTGATACATTTGTTACATTTAAAGGTGTTGAATTTTTATCATATGGATTACTTCCAGCTTTAAGTTCATCTACATCACTAAAGCCATCAGAATCCACATCATCATCTTCACTATCTGGTATTCCGTCTTTATCTGTATCTCTTAAAACTTTTATTTTAATAGTTTCTTCAATATTATAAGCATGACCTTTTTCTTTATATACTACATAAAAAGTATGTTCTTTTTCATTTTCTTTCCATTTATAGTCAATCTTGCCATGTATTCCATTTTCGTCTGCTGATAAGCCATTTGGTAAACCAATATATTCATAACTTAAAACTTTATCATTTACACGAGCAAGCAAATTAGTATCATTAAACTCTTCACCTGGACAATTACAATTTGTTCTTATATATTGTCTATGTCTTACATAATTAAATTCTTTATTTTCAAATGTTTCTATTCCACATGGGAAAATACATTTACCTTCTTTTTCTAAAATATTTACTGGTTCTCCATTAATTTTTCTGTCAAATTCAACTGAATTATATATTTTTTCATAAATATTAATTGGTAAATTATATACTTTAGATGTATCATCATCAAAAGTAACTTTAACTTTTAATATGTTTTTGCCTTTTTCTTTAAACTTAGCAGGTTTAGGTTCTACAATTTCAAACTTTTTCGTATTTGCCGGTAAATTTGTAATCATTCTTCTTATTTGATTAACATCTATTTCTTCATTTATTCCTGGTCTATAATCTTCAGTTGTTTGATCAATTAATGTTAATGAAGAATCAATATTTTCATCTTTATATAACACTTCAATATTTAAATAAAGGCAATAATTAAATCCGTTTTTAGTAGAACAAATTGATTCCTCGAATTTTCCTTTTGCAGTAAATCTATATTTATCTCCATTACGTATAATATAACTAGTAGGATTTAAATATAATTTTTCTCCATTAAAATTAACTGGAATTTCTATATCTGTATCTTTTTTTACTTTTATTTTTATCCATTGAGAAGTGTTATAATTTAAATGATTAGGAGCTTTTAAATCTGTAATATTATTTATACTAATATCAAGGTCTTTTAAATTAATATTTCTTTCTATATTTAATTTTTTTAATTTAGCTTTTACTTTTAATGTTTTTAAATTAAGATTATTACTAAAATCTAAACTGTTTATATTTATCGGACTTTTATCATCAGCAGGATAATAACCTTGAGATGGATTTGGAATATATTTTATATAAACTTCTTCTAAAAGAGGATTTTTACTAAAATCTATTGTATCAGTCTTAATCATTGTATTATCAAGATTTAAATATTTTAAATTAGAAAGTCTAGTTACATTTATGTTTTTTAAATACTTATTATCAGATAAATCTAACTTTTCTACTTTTTCACTATTTAATTTTATATTTGTAATATTGTTATTACTTAAAATAACATCTTTAAGATTAATATTTTTAGATAAATCTAATTCATTAATATTATTTCCTGAAAATTTTATTTTTTCTAAATTTATATTTTTATCTAAATTTATATTTTTTATACCAATTTTATTTATATCTAGTTCTTTTAAATTTGGATTATTACTAAAATCTAAACTGTCTATTTTTTTATTTTTTTCTTCATTATATAAATAAAGCTTTTCTAATTTATTATTTTTACTAAAATCTATTTTACCACTTCTAAAAACATCTACATCAAGTTCTTTTAAATTAACTAATTCAGATAAATTTGTTCTTTTCATATCAAAATTTTTTAATTTCAAAATTTTGATTCCAAGTGGTAATCTTATATAATCATCTTCTAATGGAGAATCAATTATTAAAGTTTCTAAGTCATTAAGGATAGAATAATCTAATTCTAATTTATTACTTCTGCCATAAAAATTAAAATTTATAGCTATTTCTTTTAATTTTGTATTTTGATTTAAATTTACATTTTTAATATAACTTAAAGTACTACCATAGCCTAAAAATACTCTTTCTAAATTTTTATTATATGAAAAATCAACATTATAATTATATAAATTTATTAATACGACAGCTTTTAAATTTGTTAAATATTCTATTCCTGTTACTTCATGGCTAAAATATGAATCATTTGATATAAAAACCTGTATTTTATCTAAATCTGTTTTTGATATTTGTTCTTCTGCTTTAGTATTTATTTCATCGTCCGTAATAACAGGACCTAAACTAGTATCAGTAGCATATGTTCTTGTAAAATAATATTTATTATCAAAATCTGCATCATGTTTTTGTCTATATGTTTCAAAATTATATGCTCCAGAATTATACTGTTCTTCCCCACACTTATTTCTCATTATACATAAAAGTATACTCTTTCTTAAATTTTCATCAGGAAAAGCTTGTTTATATGTTATATTATAATTTAACTCTTTTAGTTTTTTATTTTTTGTATTTGGTTTTAAGATAAACAATAAAAAAGATGTTATTAATACCAATAACACTACAAAAACAATTAATAACTTCTTATTCTTCATACATACCTCTACTATAATAGTATATCATATTTATATATTTTTATTAAAAAGAAAAAATAAAGTTAATTTAGCTTTATCTTCTTTCCTTTTTTCTTCTCTTTAATAATATTAAAATTAATATTATTAAACTTACTGGTATTAATATTAAGAAATAATTAAATGATTTAGTATCTTGTTTTTTGTTTTCTTTTAATAGAGTTGGTTTTTCTACTTTTTCTTCATTATTAGATACTTGTTTTTCTCTTATTTTATTTAATTCTTCTTTTAAACCTTCTATTTCTTTTAATACCTTTTCTTTTATTTCTATAAGTTTTTCTTCTTCTGTTTCTTCTGTATATGATTTTTTAAGTTTTTCTTTAGCTTCTTCTATTTTTACTAAAATATTATTTTTTAAATTTTCTACATCCGTTTCTTCTTTAGTTTCAAAATTATTGTTTTTACTATCTTCTATTAATTTTTCTAATTCTTTTACAGATTCATTTACTTCATTATACTTATCTAAACTTCTTCTTACTCTTTTATTTGCTTTTCTAAAACCATAATATCCTCTTTCTGGTTTTTTGTTTTCAACTGGTTTTGTAACAGTTATTTCAGGTAAGATAACTTTTTCTTCATAAACTTTTATATCTATATCAAATTCTTTAAATGTATCATCACTTAATGTTACTCTTACTTTAACTTTTTTATCTCCTTCTGATGTAAACTTTTTATCTTCTGGAGATATTATTTCAAAGTTTTTAATATTTGATGGTAAATTATTAACCATTTCTTTTATTTTATCAACTGAAAGTTCTTTATTAGATTCAGGTTTGTAATCTACTTGATTACTTAATGTTGGTGTATAAGTTTCTTCTTCTCCACTTTCTACTTCAACTGTAACATTAGCTTCATATTTATAACCATCTGTTATTTCTTTTTTAACTTTTTCATTAAAAATTCCTACTATATCAAATATATATTTATCATTTACTCTTTTAAAATTATCACTATCTTCTAAATATACTTTTTCTCCATTAAATAATATAGGAAGATCTATATAAGAATTTTTCTTTATTTTAAAATTAATATTTTGAATACTGTTTCTTTTTAAAGTTGTTGGTATTTTTAAATCTTGAATTTCGTTATTATTAATATTGACATATGTTAATTTTAGATTTTTACTTAAGTCGATTGATTTCAAGCCTATTTTTTCTGCATTTATTCCAATCAAATTAGGATTATTGCTAAAATCTAAAGTTTCAAGTTTCATTCCTACATCAGAAATATTCGGTCTACCAGGTATTGGAGGCATTGGAATAAAATAATTTAATGATACAACCTCTAATTTTGGATTATTACTAAAATCTATTGTTTTAGCTTTAATTTTTGCACCTTTCAATTCTATAAATTTTAAATTTACAGATTTTGTTAAATCAATTGATTCAATAGGATTAAATCTTGATTCTAATCTTTCAAGTTTAATTGCATCACTTAAATCTATACTACTAATCTTATTTCTACTTATATTAGCTTTTATAACTTTAGATGGTATTTTTATATTTTCAATAAGATTAGCATCTAAATTAACATCTTCTACTTCTTCTGGTAAAACTATACTAGAAATTTTATTAAATGCTAAATCTAATTTTTTAATATTATTTGGTAAAACTATATTTTTTATATTACCATTTTTTAAAATTACTACTTCTAAAGTCTTTAAATTAGATATATCTATAGTTTCGTTTTCTAATTCAAGAGCTAATAATTTTAACTTATTATCTTCTTCTACAATTATTTTTTTAATTTTCGAAATTTCTGATGAAGAATCAGTATTAAATAATATAGTTTCTAATTCTTTATTATGTGATAAATCAAGATTTTCAACATCTAACTTAAAATTACATAATACTTTTAAATTTTTCAAATACTCTATTCCACCTAAATTTCTAATAGTTTCTCCAGGTTCATTTGGAATTAATATTTTTATTTTATCTAAATCTTCTTTTGAAATAGTTTCATTTTCTTTTGCTTCTATTTCTGCTTCACTTATTGTAGAACCAAACATTGAATTATTAGCATATTCACGAGTCATATAATACTGTATATAAGTGTTATATGTACCTGGATGTTGAGCATTATACTTTTCAACAGTATACATACCAGAATTATATTGTTCTTCTCCACATCTATTTCTCATAATACAAAGTATTATACTTTTCCTAATATTAGAATTTGGAAATGCTTCTTTATAAGTTACATTATAATTTAACTCTTTTAATTTTATTTGTTTTACGCTACTTGTTTTATTTAATAGCAAAAATCCTGATACAAATAAGACTGATACTATTAATAATATTATAGTTTTTTTATTCTTCATTTTTACCTCACTATAGCAATATACCATATATATTTTTTATGACAAATAAAAAAATAAAATTACAATTTATATTGTAAATATAAAAAAGATAAAGTTAATTTTAACTTTATCTTATATAATTTTTATTTTTCTTAAATACTAAATAATTAATAAATATTATAAATAGTATTATTAAACTATATGTCTTTATTCCAGTCTTAGGATTTACTAAACCATCCTTTTTATTTTTTAACAAATTATCAATTATATTAATTACATAGTTATTATCTTCTAATGTCATAGAATTATATTTACATATACCACCTAATTCATATATTCTTTTAACTTCTTTTAATGCAGATTTACAAGATTCATCTATACAAATACCTTTTTCTATTGAAGTTTCTAACTCTTCAATTTTTTCTTTTAATTCTGTTAAATTTAATTTTAAATCATAAATAAGAGAAATTATATCAAATGTCATATCATCTACTTCTTTTTGAGTAGCACTGTCTTTATCCAACTCTTTTGCTTCCTTTATCTTTAATTTTAAAGGTTCAAATGATTCTTTAGTATATAACTCTTCAACTTGTGAAGAAATTACTTTATTTAATTCTTCAAAGTTAGCTTTATCTTTTATTTCATTTAATTCTTCATTTATAGATTTTATTTCTTCTTTTAATTTTATTTTTTTATTATTTAATTCAACTTCACTTGTTGTAATATCATAAGAATCTTTTATATTATTTAATTCTCTTTCTTTTTGTGGCAAAAAGTTTAATTTAAAATTATTTACATGAAGTTTATTTTTAGTATTAAAATTACCAGCTTTATAAAACCTAATATTATTCTCTAATTTTGTTACTAAATTATCTACTTCCTCTTTTTTAGATATATCTGGAATTGAAGCTTTATCATATGGATCACTTCCTTTTGATATCTCTTCATCATTTGTAAATCCATCTCCATCTTTATCATCATCATCTTTATCTGCTATTCCGTCTTTATCAGTATCTCTTAATAAAGTAACTCTAATTTTTTCTTCTGTACCGCTAAAACTATAATAATCAGGTACATATTTAATTATGAATTCATGTTCTTCTTCATCACCTATAAAATTATAATCAATTTTTCCTGATATTTTATTACTACTATAAGTTAAACCATTTACTTTATCATAAAATCTATACCCTATAAGTTCAGCTTCTTTATATTTTATTAATTCAGTATCGTCTGCTGCTTCTTCATGTTTTCTTAAAATATCTATATTTACTTCTTTACCGTCTAATACTTTTTGATTATTATCTTTTATTTCAATAGTTGGTTTTTCATATTCAACATCATATATATTTACATCAACATAGAATTTTTTCTTTGTATTATCATTAAATGTAACTTCTATCTTAATAGATTTTTTACCTTTTTCACAATATTTATTGAAAATAGGTTTTATTACTTCAAATTTTTTTATGTTGTTAGGTAAATTCGTAACTATTTTCTTTAAATTTTCTTCTGATATATCTTCACAAATTATAGGTTTATAATCTTTTTGATCTATTATTGGTATAAATTTACCAGCTTCACCTTGATTTACACCATTAGGTACTGATGTTTTATCATATGGATCACTTCCTTTAGTAAGCTCTTCTTCGTTACTATATCCATCTCCATCTTTATCATCATCATCCTTATCTGGTGTTCCGTCTTTATCAGTATCTCTTAATAATATAAATTTGAAAGTTTCATTAAGAAAATAAATGTGTCCGTTTTCTTCATATTTCATTTCAAAGACATGCTCTTCTTCATTATCATCCCAAATATAATCGATTACTCCTGAAAATCCATTATCATTAATTTTTATACCATCTGGTACATTTGTATATTTAGATTTTAAAGTAAAATCAGACTTACAATCAATGTCATATACATCATTATAACGATCATCTTGTCCATAATAAAAACATTCTCCTTGATCTTGGATTCTTCTAGTATAATCTATTTTATTTCCTTCTATTATTCTTGAATAATCTTCACGTAAAGTAAATGAAAGATAATATTTAGAATCTTTTGGTTCTGGTCTTCCTTCGCTAAAAAATCCATCCATTCCATTAAAATATGAAACACCATAATCTTCAATTGGTAAATATCTTGCTGGTTTATCATAAATTTTTAAATATAAATCATATTCTTTTATAGAACCATCATCAAATGTCAATCTTACTTTAATTATATATTTTCCGTGCACAAAATATTTTGTAGGTAATGGATCTATAATTTCAAATTTTTTAACATTTTTTGGTAGATTAACCACTTGTTTTCTTAATTCATTTGCATCTATTTCATCTTCGATACTTGGTCTATAAAATTTATCTACTTCCAAATCTGTATCTTTTGGAGTTACTTTTACTATAACATTCCAAGTGAATTTTGAATCAGGTGAAATAGCAGTTAAGTTATATGTTCCCAAATTTTTAAATTTGTAATTATCTCCTTCTCTTGTAAAACTAGAATTGGGATTTAAATAAACTTTTTGTCCATTATAAGTTAAAGATATTTCTTGATAAGTATCCCTTTTTATATTAACATTCAATTTATCAATAGAATTACTTTTTGTTACACTATTTGGTATAGAGATGTTTTTAATTTCGTTATTTTCCAAAGTTAAATTTTTTAAATTAATATTTTTACTTAAATCTAATGTATTTATAGCATTATTTCTAAGTGTTAATTCTTCTAAATTAATATTTTTATTTAAATTAATGTTTTTTATTTTAGAAGAAGTAATTTCAAGTTTTTTTAAATTAACATTTTTATTAAAATCTACTTCTCCAATATTAGGTCTTATATCTTCCATAGGAGAATTCCAACCTTTTATACTAATTTCTTCTAAATTTAAATTTTTAGTTAAATCTGGTATTGAATTTGCAGATACACTTATAACTTTTAAATTTGTTAACATAGATATATTTAAATTTTCTAAAGGATTATTATTTAAAATTAATTTTTCAATATTTAGATTATTACTTAAATCTAATTTTTTAATATTATTGCCATTTAAATCTAATTTTTTAATACTAGAAGGTAAAGTCATATTACTTAAATGAGAATCTCTAAAACTCAAAGCTTCTAACGATGATAAATGTGATAAATTTATATTTTGTGTTTCTTTATAAACTTTTAATATAAGTTCTTTTATTCTTATATTTTCATCTAAATTAATAGATTTTCCTTCTAAAAATACTTTTTCTAATTTTTTATTAGTTGATAAATCAATATGTTCTTGCCTCACATAATCTAACATTAGTACTTTTATGTTAGGTAAATATTCTATACCTTGTAAACTATCAAGATATTCATAATCATTTGCTAATAAAACTTTTAATTTATCTAAATCTACTTTTGAAATAGTTTCATTTTCTTTTGCTTCTAGTTCTTCTTTAGTTATAACAGAACCAAAATTAGTATTATTAAGCCAGTTTTTTGTTCGATAATAATCATTATAATATCTAGAATCCGATATATATTTTTCTTTTTTTATTTCATCATAATTATATGCTATGTGATTTGCTTGATCTTCTCCACATCTATTTCTCATTATACAAAGAATTACACCTCTTCTTAAGTTTTCATCAGGAAAAGCTTCTTTATAAGTTACATTATAGTTTAATTCTTTTAGTTTTTTATTCTTTGTATTTGGTTTTAATATAAACAATAAAAAAGATGTTATTAATACCAATAACACTACAATAATAATTAATAACTTTTTATTTTTCATAAGATACCTCTATTATCTTAATTATATATATATATATATATATATATATATATGCAATAAAAAAGATAAAGTTAAAATTAACTTTATCTTATATAACTTTTCTTTTTCTTAAATACTATATAACTAATAAATATTATAAATAGTATTACTAAACTATATGTCTTTATTCCAGTTTTTGGATTAGTTATTCTTTTCTCTTTATCTAATAAATCATCTATTCTTTTTATCATATTAAACATTTCTTCTTTTAATATAAAATCTTTATCATATAAATCTTTTGCTTCTTTTAATAATGTCTTACATGCCTCACTCTTACATAACTTATCATTAATAGATTGTTCTAATTCTTCTATTTTCTTCTTAAGTTCTTCTTTATCTGTTACAATCTTTTCTCTTAAGTCTTTTATCTCTTTAGTAATCTTATCTACTTCTTCTTGAGTTGAAGTATCTCTATCTAAGTCTTTAGCTTCTTTTATCTTATCTATTAATTCTTTATATGAATTATCTACTTCTTTATTTATTTCTTTATCTAACTCTTCAAAGTTAGCTTTATCTCTTAGTTTATTTATTTCTTTTTTGATATCATTTATTTCTTTTTTAGTTTTTTCTATTAGTTTTAATAATTCAGTATCACTAGTAGTTGCAGAATAAGACCCTTTTATATTATCTTTTTCTGTTACTTTACCAGGTAAATAGTTATTCTTAAGATTATCAACATCTAGTTTATTTTTAGTATCAAACGGATTTACTTTAGTATCTTCTATTAGTTTTTCTAACTGTTTAACAAGATTATCTAACTCATCTTTCTTACTCATATCAGGAAGAGATGTTTTATCATATGGATCACTTCCTCTTGCTATTTCAACTGCATTAGAATATCCATCTCCATCTTTATCATCATCATCTTTATCTGCTATTCCGTCTTTATCAGTATCTCTTAAAAGTTTAATAGAAATATTCTTATTAAATGTATAAATTTTACCTTGTTCTTTATAAGTTATATTAAATGTATGTTCTTCTTCAGTACCAGTAAACAAATAATCTATTACTCCAGTTACACTATTTGAATTATAAGTTAATCCATTTGCTTTATTTAAATATTCATAACTTACTAGATTATCTCTTACTGTTTTTATAAAGTTAGTATTATCGATATTATCTTCTTTAGCATAACTTCTTGTTATAGTTATATTAACTGGTTTCTTATCTATTACTTCTAGTGTTTCTGGAGTTACTGTTACTGTTGGTAAGATATCTTCTTTTTCATATACTTTTATAGGTATATCTACTTCTTTAAATGTATCATCACTAAATGTTATTCTTACCTTAATAGTTTTATTCCCTTTATCAGTAAATGTGTTTTGACTTAACACTTCAAAATTCTTAATATTTTCTGGTAAGTTAGTTATCATTTCTTTTAAGTTATTTACTGGTATTTCTTCATTTATTAAAGGTGTATAGTTACCTTGATCAATACTTGGATTAAATGCGTGTTCTTCTCCTGCTTCTACTTCTATATTATATTCCCACTTAAAATAATGATAAATAAAAGGTGGAATACTCCTTTCTGTTCCAATTGCTATTTCATTTAAGTAGCCAAGTTTATTAAAAACATAAATTTCGCCATTTCTTGTAAAATTAGGACTATCTTTCAAATATACTTCTCTATCATCAAAATATACTTTCGGTATTCTAACATACGAATTTTTTTTAACCTTAATTCTTTTGGAATCTAAACCTTGAAAATCATTTATATATTCAGTTGGTCCATAAACTCTATCATAATGATTATACGCTAATAATACTTGTTTTATTTTTGGATATTTTCTTATATCTATCATTTTGACATCATCTTTTGACACATTACTTAAAGTTATTTTTTCTAAATTTACATTTTTTTCTATATTTAATGTTTTATATTTAGGAGCCAACAAATATATTTCTTTTAAATTAATATTATTACTAAAATCAAGATTACCAAATGGGTAATTTCTGTAGCTACGGTTTGTATTAATATATACTTCCTCTAAATTTACATTTTTACTAAAATCTATATCTTCATCTGATTTAAAAGATACTATATCTAATTTTTTTAATTTTGGTAATTTCGTTAAATTTATTGTATCAAGATTCATATATTGTAAATGTAACTCTTCTAAATTTGGAGAATTACTTAAATCTATATTATTAAGTTTATTTTTATTTAAATTAACTTTAACTGCACTAGTTGGTATATTTATACTTTTTATATTATTATCGCTTAATTCCAAATTTGTAACACTATTTGGCAATACTATATTTTCTAATATTGTTTTTTCTATATCTAACGTTGTTAATGTTGTTACATTAGATAAATTTAAATTTTTATTACTTAACTTTAAAAACAAAACTTTTAATTTAGTATTTTGATCTAAATTTATTGTTTTTATTTGAGATTTAGTTTCAGTTTTTCCATTTAAAAATAACTTAATCAATTCTTTATTATTTGAAAAATCTACATTTTCTTCTTTAACATTTTCTAGTATTGCATATTGTAGATTTATCAAATATTGTACACCTTCTAATGTAGTAATTTCTTTACTTCTATCATTAGGTATTAAAAATTTGATTTTATCTAAATCTACTTTTGAAATAGTTTCATTTTCTTTTGCTGCTATTTCACTTTCTGTTATTGCAGTAGTCCAAGACCACTTTTTATTTACATATTCTTTTGTTTCATATAAACTACCATCACCAGAATAATAATTTTTATAATAATTATATTCATAATATCCTTCATAAAATGTAGCACAATAATTTCTCATGATACATAAAAGTACACCTCTTCTTAAATTTTCATCTGGGAAAGCCTGTTTATAAGTTAGATTATAATTTAACTCTTTTAACTTTTTATGTTTAATATTAGGTTTTTTAGTTAAGACAAAAAAAGATGTTATTAATAACACTAACAATAAAACTATAATTAATAACTTCTTTTTCATACTACCTCTATTATCATATTAATTATAATAAAAAATTATAATATTTTAAATAAAAAAATAAAGAGTATACAAAATTATGTATACTCTTATTTAAATTCTAAGAATCTTCTTATGAAATCTCTATCATTATAAATGTTAACTTTTTTTTCTAACACTTCAAATTCAAACTTATTACTTTCCATCATTTCTCCATCATATGAAGAATATATTGGTTTTTTATATTTTATTACTACTTTTTTAGCTTTATATTTTTTTAATTTTTTATATGTATGAACTTTACCTCTTATAAGTTTTATAAGTCCACTTATAACTCCAAAGATATTAGATTTTTCTATTATTAAAACATCCATTAAACCATCATCAATTGATGCATCTGTAGCTATTCTTATACCTCCACCATAAAGTCTTCCATTACATAGTGCAACCATAAGTGTTTTTTGTTTTAATAGTTTACCATCTATTTCTATTTCTAACGTTCTAGAACGATAATTTAATAATGTATAAAAAATTGCTAAATTATATATTTGTTTTCTAGGTATCTTAAAATCCTTCATCAAATAAGAGTTTTTTGCTACATCTGCATCAAGTCCTACACTTGCTACATTTATAAAATATCTATCATTTATTCTACAAATATCACATTTAAATTCTATTAAAGCTGTTTTTCTAATAGTTCTATAAAAGTCATTACCACTACCATTTGGAATAATACTTAAATAGTTATCTGTACCCATAACTCCACTAGCTACTTCATTTACTGTTCCGTCTCCTCCAAGAGAGTGAAATATAATCTTTTTACCTTTATAATTTTTCACAAAGTTATAAGCATCTCTTTGACATTTAGTATAATAAACTTCATAATCTAAGTTTTCTGTTTTTGCAAATCTATCTATTTTTTTAGCTTCTTTTAATGCTGAACCAGCTCCAGATATTGGATTTACAATAAATACATGTTTCATTAAAATTCCTCTAACATTTTTAACATAGTTTCTCTTATTTGATTAGTTGCTTTAACTACATCTTTATCTAACTTCATAGGTTCTGAAAATTTAATTGTTAAACCTTCATTATTGATTACATTAAATTTTCCTTTTTGAACTGCTATTATAACTTCCGCATCATTATCAATTGCCATTTTAGCAGCTCCATATTTAAATTCTAAAAGTTTAGTTTCATTTAACTTTTTATTTCTAGTTCCTTCTGGAAATAAAGCAATAAATTCATTGTTATCTAAATATTCTTTTACAACTTGAAATACTTCAGGACTTTTCTTAGTTCTATCTACTGGTATAATTCCAACATGTCTTAGAAAATGTTTTATTAAAAATGCATTCATTATCTCAAGTTTACCTAAGAAATGTACTGTCTTTTTAACAGGCATACAAATCATAATAGGATCTAAATTATATCTATGATTACATAAAATAATTGTTTTTTTATTATCTCTATCATTAAATACTTCTTTATTAATAAATTTAGGTCTAAATAATATTTTAGCTATTGGAGATAATAAAAATTTCATAGGACGATAAAATTTATCATCTGTTTTTATTTTGTATGGTTTTAAACCTTTTTTCTTCTTTTCCATCTTTCTTTCCTTTTTTACTATTTGCTAGTACATAAAGTCTAGATACATCTTTTTTACTAAGTTCTTTAGACTCTCCTCTTTTTAAATTTTCAATAGTTAATATTCCATAACGAATTCTATCTAATTTTAAAACATTGAATCCTAAAGATTTAAACATCTTCTTAACTTGATGATTATGTCCTTCACTAATAGTTACTTCTACTATAGATGTATTAGTTTTAGAATTTACTTTTCTTACCTTTACTTTACATTCTCTAGTCTTATAACCATCTATTACTACACCTTTTTTCAATTCTCTAATATCATTTAATGTCATTATCCCATCTATTTTAGCAGAATATACTTTTTCTATATTAGAAGAGGGATGCATCATTAAATTAGCAAAATCTCCATCATTTGTAAGAAGTAATATTCCTGTAGTATCGTAATCTAGTCTTCCTACTGGATAAACTTTAGCTTTAGATTTAACAAAATCTATTACTGTTTTCCTTCCTTTATCATCACTTGCTGTAGATACACATTTTTCTGGTTTATTTAAAATATAATATTTTTTCTCATTAGTATTTAGTGCTACACCTTCGATTTCAATTTTATCTTTATCACTTACTTTATAACCAAGTTCTACAACTAACTCACCATTAACACTTACTTTACCTTCAAGTATTAACTCTTCTGCTTTTCTTCTTGAATAGTCACTTTGTTCTGCTATTCTTTTTTGTAATCTTTTTAAATTAGTATTCACAATTACCTGCCGTTCTAGGATATGCAATTACATCTCTTATATTTTCTACACCTGTTAAATAAATAATAAGTCTTTCAAATCCCATTCCAAATCCTGAGTGTGTTACTCCACCATATTTTCTTAAATTAATATACCAATCAAGTGGTTCAGTCTTAATATTTAATTCATTCATTCTTGTTACTAATTTATCATAATCAGTTTCTCTTTCACTTCCACCCATTAATTCTCCAGCTCCTGGAACAACTAAGTCAACTGCTGCAACTGTTTTATTATCAGAGTTTTGTTTCATATAGAATGCTTTCATTTCTTTTGGCCAATCAGTAATAAATACTGGTGCTTTATATAATTCATTAGTTAAATATTTTTCATATTCACTTCCAATATCCATTCCATATTCTGGAGTTTCACTAAAGATATCTTTTACTTCTATAAGTTTATTCATAGCTTCTTCATATGTAATTCTTTTTGCAGTTGAATTAAGAACACTTGTAAGTTTATCAATTAAACCTTTTTCAACGAAGTTATTACAAAATTCCATTTCATCTTTACAGTTATCTAAAACATATTTAATTACATATTTAAGCATTTCTTCTTCCATATTCATAAGTCCATTTAAATCACAAAATGCCATTTCTGGTTCTACCATCCAAAACTCTGCTGCATGAAGTTTAGTATTAGAATTTTCTGCTCTAAATGTTGGTCCAAAAGTATAAATATTCTTAAATGCCATTGCAAAAGTTTCACCTTCTAATTGACCAGTTACTGTAAGACCTACTTTTTTACCAAAGAAATCTTTAGAATAATCTATCTTAGTTTTTGGATTTTCTATATCTAAAGTTGTAACTCTAAACATTTCTCCTGCACCTTCTCCATCATTTGCAGTAATTAAAGGTGTATTAACATAGATAAATCCTTTTTCTTGAAAAAATTTATGAATAGCAAAACTAGCTGTACTTCTAATTCTAAATACTGCTTGAAATAAATTTGCTCTTGGTCTTAAATATGCTATTTCTCTTAAAAATTCTCTACTATGATTTTTAGGTTGTAATGGATAATCACTAGGACAGTCCCCTTCTAAAGAAACTGAAGTTAATTTTATTTCAAAAGCTTGTTGTTCTTTAGGACTTTTTACCATTTTACCTTTAGCTATAATAGCAGATCCTAGTTTTATATTAGAAATAAAATCAAAATCTTTTAAATCTTCTTCATATACTAATTGACAAGTTTTAAAACATGTACCATCACGAAGTTCTATAAAACCAAAGTGTTTTTGATTTCTATTAGATTTTACCCATCCTGATACTTCTACTTCTTTATCCATCAATTCTTCTTGTTTTAAGTATAAATATTCTATGTTCATTGCTTTTTTCTCCTATATAGTAGTATATCACTATATCTAAATAAAAAAAACTTTATAAATAATATAAAGTTCTTTATTTTAATATATTTACTCCTACAACACTTAGTATAAATATTATAATACCTGCTGTTATTACTCCAAGAGCAATAGATAAAAATGACTTTTTAAAATCTAAATCTAAAAACGATGCTGCTAAAGATCCAGTCCATGCTCCAGTTCCAGGAAGTGGTATTGCAACAAACAAAAACAATCCATAATATACTTTGTTCTTACCACTTTTTAAAATTTTATCTCCTGCTTTTTTACCTTTTTCTTCTATTAAAGTAACTAGTTTTTTAGTTAGTTTAATATTTTCTAATAATTTTAATATTTTTTTTATTCCAAGTAATATAATAGGTATTATTATAATATTCCCTAATATAGATATTAAATAAACCAAAAAGATATTTAATTTATATATAGCTATACCTACTGGAATAGATCCTCTTAATTCAATAAAAGGAACCATAGATATTAATAAAGTTATAAGATATTTATAAAACATATTCTCCTCATTAATTATCAAAAGTATTATTATCTACATATTTATTGAAATTATCTATTTCCTTAGATTTTAATTCACTCTTAGATAGTTCTTTTAATAATTTTTCTTGTTCTTTAGTAAGCCCTTCTGGCATACATATTTTAAGTATAACATACATATCTCCCTCACGTGAAGACACTTTATTTTTTATACCCTTTCCTTTTAATCTTAATTTATCATCATTTTTTGATCCACTTGGTATTTTTATTGTTAAATTACCATAAATTGTAGGTATTTCTTTTTTACATCCAAATAAAGCTTCAGTAAATGTAATAGGTAAGTTTAAGAAGATATCATTTTCTTCTCTTTCTAAATACTTATCTTTAATAATCTTAAATTCTAAATATAAATCTCCGTTTTCTCCACCATTAATTCCAGCATCACCTTTTCCACTAAGTCTAAGTCTCATACCTTCATCAATTCCTGCTGGTATTGTAACAGAAATAGTTTTTTTCTTCTTTTCTACTCCAGATCCGTGACATTTATCACAAGTTTTATTAAATGTATAACCCTTACCTTCACAATGTGGACATACAGTTTGAGACATAAAAGAACCAAATAAACTTCTTTGTTCCTGTGTAACAGTTCCAGATCCGTGACAGTGACTACAAGTTTTCTTGTCAAATCCACCTTCTCCATGACACTCGCTACATTCTTCGTAAACATCTAATTCTAAATCTTTATCACAACCAAATACAGCTTCTTTAAAAGATATTGTAACGTAAAGTAGTTTATCATCTCCCTTTTGAGCTCTTCTTGAAGAACGACTTCTTCCTCCACCAAAAAGATCAGAGAAAATATCGGAAAAATCAAAGCCAGAAAAATCAAAACCTTCAGCTCCTGAAAATCCTGAAAAGCCATTTGCTCCACCAAAACCATTTGCACCACCAAAGTTATTTGGTCCACCAAAGTTATTTGGTCCATTAAATCCAAATTGGTCATATTGTTTTCTTTTATCATCATCACTTAAAACAGCATATGCTTCTTCAGCTTCTTTAAATTTTTCCTCACTACCACTTTCTTTTGATATATCAGGATGATATTTCTTAGCTAATTTTCTAAAAGCACTTTTAATCTCTGCTTTAGTTGCAGTTTTACTAACACCTAAAACATCATAGTAATCTCTTTTTGACATTTCTTTTCCTTTCTGAATAAAAAAAGTTAAGCTTTTCTAGCTTAACTTTCTTATTTTTCTTCAAACTCTGCATCTTTTACTGTTTCTTTATCTTCTTTTTCTTCATTATTAGATGCTTGTTCTTTTTGTACATTTTCATATACTTTTGTTGCTAGTTTCATTGTTACTTCTTGTAAACTTTCTTTTAATTTCTTAACTTCATCTACATCAAAGTCTTCTTTTTCTATTTCTTTTTCTAATTCCTTAACTTTATCTTCAGCTTCTTCTTTTTCTTTATCTGTTATCTTATCTCCAAGGTCTTTCATAGCTTTTCTAGTTTGGAATATTAATTGTTCTGCATCATTTTTTAAATCAGCTTTTTCTTTTCTCTTTTCATCAGCTTCTTTATTAGCTTCTGCTTCTTTAATCATCTTTTCAACTTCTTCATCACTTAAATTTGTACTTGATGTAATTGTAATTGATTGTTCTTTATTTGTTCCTAAATCTTTTGCTTTAACACTTACTATACCGTTAGCATCTATACTAAATTCAACTTCAATTTTTGGAACTCCTCTTGGTGCTGGTGGTATGTCATTTAATTGGAAGTTTCCAAGTGTCTTATTGTCTTGTGCCATTGGTCTTTCACCTTGTAAGATGTGAATATCTACTGCTGGTTGATTATCTGCAGCTGTTGAGAATACTTCTTTCTTACTTGTTGGTATTGTAGAGTTCTTAGGAATTAACACTGTCATAACTCCACCTAATGTTTCAAGTCCAAGTGATAATGGTGTAACATCAAGTAATACTATATCGTTTACTTCTCCTGTTAATACTCCCCCTTGAATACTTGCTCCCATAGCTACAACTTCATCTGGGTTAACTTCATGAGATGGATCAATTCCAAGTTCTTTCTTAACTACTTCTTGAACTTTAGGTATTCTAGTAGATCCCCCTACAAGTAATACTTTATCAATTTCACTTGTCTTAATCTTAGCATCTTTAATTGCTTGTCTTAATGGTTTTAATGTTTCTTCAATTAAATCATCAGTTAATTCTTCAAATTTAGCTCTTGTTAATGTTTCTTCTAAATGTAATGGTCCATCACTTCCTTGAGAAATAAATGGTGCTGATATTTGAGTAGAAGTCATACTAGATAAATCTTTTTTAGCTTTTTCTGATACTTCTTTAAGTCTTTGCATAGCCATTTTATCTTTAGATAAATCTACTCCGTTTTCTTTCTTAAACTTAGCAATTAAGTAATCCATTATCTTGTTATCGAAGTCATCTCCTCCAAGTTTGTTATTTCCACTTGTAGATTTAACTTCAAATACACCGTCTCCTAGTTCTAGTATAGATACATCAAATGTACCTCCTCCAAGGTCATATACTAAAACTGTCATACTCTTATCTTGTTTATCTAAACCATAAGCAAGTGCTGCTGCTGTTGGTTCATTTATTATTCTTTCTACTTCAAGTCCTGCTATTTTACCAGCATTCTTAGTAGCTTGTCTTTCAGCATCATTGAAGTATGCTGGTACAGTAATAACTGCTTTAGTAACTTTTTCACCTAAGTATTTTTCAGCATATTCTTTCATATAACTTAAAATCATAGCTGATATTTCTTCTGGTGTATATTTTTTACCTTCTAATTCAACTTTTTTATTAGTTCCCATTAATCTTTTAATTGAAACTACTGTATTTGGGTTAGTTAACGCTTGTCTTTTAGCAGCATCCCCTACTATTTTTTCTCCGTTTTTGAAAGCTACAACAGATGGTGTTGTTCTTCCTCCTTCAGGATTTGTAATAACATGTGGTTCTCCACCTTCTAGTACAGCAACACATGAATTAGTTGTACCTAAATCTATCCCTATTATCTTACTCATATTTATTTTCCCTCACTTTCGTTTTTATTAACTTTTACCTGAGCAGGTAATATAACTTTATCATATAGCATATATCCATCTCTAAAGACTTCAACTACTATGTTATTTTCTTTATCTTTATTTTCCTCAATCATAACTGCTTCTTCAAGATTGTAATCATATTCTTTATTTAAACAATCTATTTTAGTAACACCATAATTCGTAAGAGTGTTAGCTATTTGAGTTTCTATCATTTTAAAACCTTTAAAATAATTTTCTAACTCTTTATTTTTATCTACCATTTTAAATGCTTCTTTAAATGTATTTTGTATATTTAATAAATCTAATATTAAATCTTTATTTGCATATTTTAACATTCTAGATACTTCTTCATCTTTTCTTTTTCTATAATTAATATTATCAGCTTGAACTGTCTTAATTTTATTTTCTAGTTCTTTTATAGTGTTCTTCAGTAATAAAACTTCTTCTGTTTCACCAAAATTTTCTAAATCTTCTGCTAAATCTTTCTTTTCTTGTTCTTCAAGTTCTTCTTCTAATTCTTCTTTTATCTCTTCTATATTCTCATTCATTATCTTCTCCTAATCTTTCTATTTGCTCTTTTATGTAGTTGAGCATATTCATAACTCTTGCATATTCCATTCTCTTTGGACCTACTATTGCAAGAGTTCCTTTTTCTCCTTTTATATTATAAGAAGTTTTAATTACTGTCACATCATTATCTATGTTCGTATCTTTTCCGATACAAACTGTTATATTAGAACCATCAGAATCAATAATATTAGCAATATTTTTTTCTTCTAAACTTTCAAGTATCTTATATGTCTTATCACTTTTTTCTTTAAATTCTGGTATTTTTAAGATATTTTTTTCTCCTAAAACTTCTATATCTTTAACCATCATTTTATTAAATACATCAAAGAAAGCATCATATATTACTTCGTGTTGTTTAATATATTTTCCTATTACAGGTTTTACATTAAACTCTAACTTTTCTCTAATATCTACAAGTGGTGTTCCTACTATCAAATCATTAATTAATTTAATAGTTTTTTCTATATCTTCTGTTGTGACATTTGGAAGATATATGTTTTTATGTTCAACATAACCTTTATCAGTTACTACTATTGCAACTATATGAGAATCCCCTAGATTAATAGCTTTTATTTCTTGTAATCTATTATCTAAACTCTTTTCTCCAAGTTTAATAGTAGCATAATCTGTCATCTGCGATACAATTTCTAAACTTTTAGTAATAGTATCACTAAGTTCTAATGATTTATTTTGAAATATAAGTTGAAGTTTTAACATATCTTCTCCTGATATCTTCTTTAAATCAAGTAAGTGATCTACATAGAAATTATATCCTTTATCACTTGGAATTCTTCCAGATGATGTATGTTCCTTTTCTAAATATCCCATCTCTTCTAAATAAGCCATATCATTTCTGACTGTTGCAGATGAAACTTTTAGAAAGTCACATATCATACTAGATGATACAGGCTTTGCTGTTTTTACATATTCTAAAACGATGATTTTAAGTACATTTTTTTCTCTTTCACTTAACATATCGTCTCCTTTAGCAATCTATATTCTTGATTGCTAATAATATATTATAACTTCTTTTAGCACTTGTCAACACATTTTGCTAATTTTTTTAAAAAATTAAAACCTCATATAAAATGAGGTCTTATATTACTTATTTAAATCTTTTAAAGTTTCAAATAATTTATGTATTTTAGTTTCGTATTCTAAAGCTTTTTCACCACCAAAGTTATAGATTAAATCTTCTTTAGTCATATGATTTTTATTAGCTAATTCTTCAATTCTTTGATCTATTTCTTCTTTAGTAACAGTAATCTTTAATTCTTTTTCTAATTCTTCAGTAATTAAACGATTCAATACATTTTTCTTAGCTTCTGGAGTTAAATGTTCATTCATTTGTTCAAGTGTTAACCCAGTAAGTTGCATATACATATTGATATCCATTCCTTGAGCATTAATTGCTCTTTCAAAAGAATCAAACATTCTCATCTTTTCTTCTTCTATCATTTGTTCTGGTACTTCTACTTCAGTATTTTCTCTAATATTACTTAATATTTCATCTATGTATTTATTATCTATTTGTTTTTCTTTTTGTTCTTTTACTTCTTTTTCAATATATTCTCTTAAAGTCTTTTCGTCTTTAACACCTTCGATGTTTAAATCTTTAAATAATTCTTCATCTAATTTTCTAACTTCTTTTTCTTTGATTTCATTTATTTTTACATAGAATTCTACTTCTTGTCCTTTTAGACTTTCTTCATGATAATCTTCTGGGAATTTAATTGAGAAAGTTTTTTCTTCTCCTTTTTTCATTCCTATTAACTCATCTTCAAATCCAGGAATAAATGAATTGCTACCAACTTCTAAAGAATAGTTTTCTGCTGTTCCACCAGGGAATGCTACTTTATCTTTCATACCTTTAAAATCTAAAAGTACAAAGTCATGTTTTTTAACTTTACCTTCTTTTACCACTAATTCAGTATATTTATCTAAAATATGTGATATTTCGTGATCTATTTCTTCTTTAGTTACTTCAACTTTTTCTTTTTTAATTTTAAAACCTTTATATTTTTTTATTTTTACTTCTGGTTTATATAAAAAACTAAATTCAAATTCAACATGGTTTTCATCAACTTTTTTAACATCAACTGTTGGTCTTGCAGCTAGTTTTTCACTATCTACTTTTTCAAATGCTTCTTTATATGCCTCATCAACAACAGCATCTATTGCATCATTATATAAAGATTCAACTCCAAACTTCTTTAAAAATACATCTTTAGGAGCTTTACCTTTTCTAAATCCTTTTATTTCTACTTTCTTTATATTTTTTTCTACTGCTTTATCAATAGCTTTTTGCCATTTTTCATCTTTTACTACAACATTTACTTTATTTATATTTTCGTTCTTTTTTGCCATCTTTTCACCTCATTTAAATATTCTATATTAATTTTTATAACTTTACAAGTAAAGTCTTTTTATTGTTAATTCAAGTATGATTATCTTGTGATAATGTCTTAATGATTATCTTTGGATTATGTCTCAATTAAAATATATAATATGTCACTGAGGTGACAATATGAGAAAGGTAAAATTAAGAATGAATGAATATCATAAATATTCTATAATAAAAAATTTAGTTGATAATGGTGGCAATAAAAATAATGCTGCTATCAAACTAAATTTATCAAGAAGACAAATAGATCGTCTTATTATTAAATATAAGGAGAAAGGTAAATCCGGATTTGTCCACGGCAACCGAGGACATAAACCTACAAACACACTAGATCTAACTCTCTCCAAAAACATTATACTACTTTATCAGAATAAATACTATGATTGTAATTTTAATCACTTTAAAGATTTATTAGAAGAAAGAGAAAACATCAAAGTGTCCTATAACTTTATATACTCTACTTTAACTAAGAATAGTATCTATTCACCAAAATTAAGGCGCAGAACAAGAAGACACTTAAAGAAAATAAAATTACTTAAAAAGAAAGAAAACATAAACAAAACAGATAAAGAAATATATCTCTCCAATGAATCATCCGTGGAGAGTTGAGGTGTTTAAAAGGCAGCAACAAAAAGCGCATACAAATCATGTATACGCTTAACGCTAATGTTTTAAATTATTTGAGACATTTTTCTAAGATATTGACAAAAAAGTATTAATTTTTTCATATTTTAGAAAACTTAATTATATTACAAAAAATCTACTTTTCTTTTAGAATTCAATTTGGATTATATTTTTTTATCTTTTTTCTTATATGAAGATATCAAAGTACCATCTGTTTTATAAATATATACTTCATTTTCATTATACTTTTTAGCTATCTCCTCTAATAAATTTTCAATAGAAACAAATTCCTTTTCATCATATAAACTATATGGATTATAATCATTTATTTCGCATATAAATCCTTCTATTGTTTTACAATAACTACCAATATCAAAATCATTATTTTTTTTATATACAAGTCTATATCCATCATCTAATTTTGAACCACTTAAATATTTTAAATCTTCTATATTTAATTTCATATTCATCACCTCTATTATTTTTCTATTATAATTCTATTTTGAAAATATTTTTTCACCTTTAAATATATCTTTTTTTTAATAGGCAAAATTTCTTCATTACTAACTTCTAAACCATATAATAATCTTTCATTTAACTCTTTTATTTTATTAAAAAAATCAAAATCAATTGTCATATCACAATATTTTAAATATTCATATGTAGGAATAATAAATTTATCATTATAATATTTATAACCTCTAATTTTTCTTTGAATATAATCAGTATTTATAATATCTTTAATTTCTATATTAAAATCAGACATATATTCCATAGAATTATTAATTTTTTCATAAGAAAGGATTTCTGCCGTCCTTTCTTCAGGACATATTTCATAATATTTCTTACTAATTGTATCTTGAATATATAAAAATTTTTTTAAAAATTCAGAATATTCATTATCTATATTATAAATAACTTTTTGTTGATAAATATGTTCGAATTCATGCATAATTATTTGTAAAATAACGATATTAAAATATAATATATAATTGTCATAAACTTTAAAAAAAGATTCTTTTTTAATATTCAAAATAACACTTAATATTTTTTTATAATTAAAAATCAATTCTTTTTTTATAGAATCATATGCACCAACATACAAAGTTTTTGAATTAGTATACCTAATATTTTTTAAATATTCATCTACATCATATATTTCTAATAAATTTTTCACTATAATTTCAATATCATTAATATTTAATAATTTATTTTGTCTACTATTTTTAATAATTAGTTCTAACAATCTATACATTTTATTTTTTTATTAACTTTTTTGGCGACTTAACTAATTCATATTCTTCATCAGTCATAACATAAGAAGAATTATACTCTAACCAAGGATTTCTCCAAGGGTGTTTATCTGAACTACTGCTTTTACTATCTTTATCTCTATTATAACCATTAAATACATTTTTATGTCCATGCCCTTTTGTCCAATCTCCATCAGTTCTCTCATAAATATTACCAGATTGAACATCAACCAAAATATCATAATTATCATCATTAGCACATTCAGCAGAATCTAAGTATTTTGCATATGCTCGATAATCAATATTCCCATCTTCATCTTTAAAATCTTCTGGTTTTTTTCTTGCCATTTTTACCTCCTATATAGCAACAAAAAAGGGTAAAAAACTATAATAGTCTCTTACCCTATGATTTGTTTAACATAAATATTAATTGAAATTGATTCTTTTTCATAAGTTTCACTCCAATTAAATTTAATATATATAAAAATTTCTAAATTGTCAACTTTTTTTGTTTCATTAATAATAACATTTATGATTATCTTGTGATAATGTCTTAATGATTATCTTTGGATTATGTCTCAATTAAAATATATAATATGTCACTGAGGTGACAATATGAGAAAGGTAAAATTAAGAATGAATGAATATAATAAATATTCTATAATAAAAAATTTAGTTGATAATGGCGGCAATAAAAAGCGCATACAAATCATGTATACGCTTAACGCTAATATTTTAAATTATTTGAGACATTTTCCCAAGTTATTGACATTAAAGTCTTTTTATTGTTAATTCAAGCATTTTATTTTAGTTATTTTATTAAACTTATATTTATTTTCTAATTCATTAATATACTAATCACCAAATAATTTATAAATCTATACAATCTAATTTATTATTTTCTATATCATAAATTGTAAATTTCTTATTATCATAAATCATATATGTTGGTTTATTATCATCTTTAGGTAGAGATATTGATCCAACATTTATATAAATCATTTCCTTATCTTTTTTTATATAGGGTATATGTTCATGTCCATATACCAATATACCTTTTCTATTAAATTTCCTGTTTTTTTCTATATTATATTCATTACCATGAGTCAAATAAATATCTAATCCATCTACACATATTAAAGATAAATTATTACAAATTGGAAAATCACTTGCCTTTATATCAACATCTGAATCACAATTTCCTCTTAAACATATAATTTTATCCGAATACTTAGTAAGAATATCTTTAACATACATACTATTAACTTCAAATTTTTTATTATATGTAGGTCCTGCATAATACAAATCACCAAGAACAACAAGTTTATCAATTTTTTCAGATTCAATGACTTTTTCAATTTTTTTCATATTAATAGCTATCCCGTGTATATCTGATATAAATAAAATTTTCATCTCTTTTTCTCCTTATAATCTAAATAATAATCTTTATCAAAGTTCTTTTTATAACCAAATAAGTATATTAATTAAATCTAATTTAAATATATATATTATGATCGTTGCAAGAAGTATAAAAGGACCAAAAGCTATCTTAGAATTTTTATTTTTAACAGTTACATAAAATGCTGCTGGAAAAGCTAAAAATGAAGATATAAAAAATGCTAATAATGCATTGTAGTTAAGAAGTAAACCAACAAAAAACATCAGTTTTATATCTCCTCCACCCATTGCATCTTTTTTTAAGATAACACTTATTACTTTAGCAAATAGATATGTAGATAAAAATGAAATAAATCCCACTAAAATATTTAAATATAATCCTTTAATTATGATAAGTATTAAAGTTAAAATAACAGTTACAATAGTAACTTCATCAGGTATTATCATATATTTAAAATCACTATAAATAACTATAGAAAAATAACTAAACAATATAAGCATTATTAATAAATCTATACTAAAACCAGATAAGTAGTAACTTAATGCAAAATTTATTCCTGTTAAAAGTTCAATAAATGGATAAAATAAACTTATTTTTTCTTTACATATAGAACATTTCCCTTTTAAAAACACATACGAAAAAATAGGTATTAATTCTAAAATACCCAATTCTTTCTTACAGTTAGGACACATTGATCTTACCGGGTTTATTAAACTTATATTATTAGAAAGTCTATATGCTACTACATTATAAAACGATCCAAATATAAGACCCATAATAAAAAATATTACTATCATTTTAAACACCTTAAATTTGATTATATAAGCTAAACATTGGAACTATTACTGCAAGTAAAATAAAACCAATAATAGTTGCTAAAAATAAAATTATAAATGGTTCCATAAGTGATTTAAGTGAAGAAGTCTTTGCTTCATGAATATCAGCAAAGTGAGTTGATACTTTACTCATCATTTCTGGAAGTTGTCCAGTTGCTTCTCCAGTTGCAAGCATTTCATACGCAACTATTGGAAACGCCCATTCACCTTTAAAAGTTTCACTTATCTTAGCACCTTTAGATAAACCTATTAATGTTCTATATATCATAGATTTATATACTTCATTTGTCGTTATTGCCGATAAAATTTCCATACTATCAGTAATAAATACTCCGTGATTAAGAAGTGTTGCAAAAGTTCTAGTTAAATTAGATACTTCATTACAAATAATAAGTTCTCCAAAAACAGGAAATTTCATAAATACTGTTTGAACCTTTTTCTTAAATACCCTATTGTTTTTATAAAACCATACAAACATAGATATTGAGATAATAGTTCCAATAAATAAATATAGTCCATATTTTTGTATTAAACTAGACATTTGAAGAACAAAGATAGTTATTCCTGGAAGTTTTCCATTAACACTACTAAACATATCTTGAAACTTAGGAACAACTTCTGTAAGAAGAAACACTACTGCACCTATTGCTACCATAAAGATAATTAACGGATAAGATAAAGCTGCTCTTAAAGAACGTTTGTTTTTATCTATTTTTGTATAATAATCTGCCATTTCATCTAATACAGATGGTAAATCTCCAGTAAGTTCAGAAGTTTTAACCATAGATATTAAAAACTCTGGGAACACTTTACTTTGCAAGCTTAAAGCTTTAGAAAAAGTATCTCCACCTACTAAAGAATAAACTATTTTAGAATATACTTTCTTTTCATATGGTTTAACTGTTTGTTTAACCATAATTCTAATACCATCAACTAAAGTAATACCTGCTCTTAAATATGTAGCAAGTTGTGTTAAAAAGAATGCTAAAGTATCTGCTTTAAATTTACCACCAATATTAATATCTATATCCCACTTTTCTCTAGGTTTAATAGATAAAACATCTTCGTATTCTCCTTCTAAGAAAACTTTAACAGCTTCTAAACTAGGTCCTTCAAAGCTTCCCTTTACAGTTTCACCAAATTCATTTTTAACAATATAATTAAATGAATAATTTTTATTCTTTTCTTCTTTTAAAGTTATCTTATTTTTAAATTCTGCACTTTGTTTTTTAACTTTATCTAATTCTTGATTAAGTTCTTCTCCATCTATTTTATCTACAGCAGAAAAATCAAAACCTTGTTTTTTAATTTTTCTTTTAATAAAACTAATACCTTCAGTAGAATACTTTATTAAAGTAAACGGAAATAATAAAACTTTTTTTAATCCTACTAATACTATATTGTTAGCTTTTAGTTGTTCAACCATACTTATATCCTCTATAGCATTATAACATAATGTAGATACTTTTTAATAAAAAAAGAATAATAAATATTATTCTTTATCATTTAACATCTCTTTTAAAGTTGCTCCAATAGTTGCAACATTTTGTAAATTAGATGGAACTATTATTTTTGTTGCTGTTCCATTAGCAAGATTTGATACTGCTTCTAAACTTTTTAAAGTTAAAACTGTTTTATCAGCTTTAGCAGAATTTAATATTTTTATCCCTTCTGCTTCTGCTTGTTTTATTTTTATCAAAGCTTCAGCTTCCCCTTCTGCTTCTTTAATCTTTTGTTCTTTTATTGCTTCTGCTCTTAAAATAGCACTTTCTTTTTCACCTTCAGCTATAAGAATACTAGATTTCTTTTCACCTTCAGCTTTTAAGATTTGTTCTCTTCTTTCTCTTTCAGCTCTCATTTGTTTTTCCATAGCTTCTTGAATATCTCTAGGTGGAATTATATTTTTAACTTCAACTCTATTAACTTTTATTCCCCATGGGTCAGTTGCTTCATCTAAAATAATCTTCATTTTAGAATTAATTATATCTCTTGAAGTTAATGTTTCATCAAGTTCTAAATCCCCAATTAAGTTTCTAAGTGTTGTTGCAGTTAACATTTCAATTGCGTTTAATGGATTATCAACTCCATATGTATAAAGTTTTGCATCTGTAATTTGAAAATATACAACTGTATCTATATGCATAGTTACATTATCTTTTGTAATAACTGGTTGTGGATCAAAATCTCTAACTATTTCTTTTAAATTAACTCTTTTAGAAATTCTATCTACAAATGGTAACAAAAAATGTAAACCATTATTCCACGTCTGTGAATAACTTCCAAGTCTTTCTATAACAAAAGCTTGTGCTTGTGGTACTATCTTTACTGATGATACCACAACTATTAATAATATAATTAAAACTATCATTCCTGCTGTCATAAATTAAACCTCCTCTACTTCTAATTTATTGGAATCAATTTTCTTTATTTTTACTATTTTTCCTTTATCTATTTCTTTTTTAGAATAGCATCTCCATTCTTTACCATCTACTTTTACTATTCCAAAATCATTTAATTTAACTTCCTTTATTATCTTACCTTCCATATCTAAAATTCTATCAAAATTAGTTTTTATATTTTTAGGTTTTAATAATTTAACTACAATCGGTCTTGTAAATATTAATAAAATGCTAGATGTTATAAGTACTATAAGTAATTCTATATATAAATTATTAAGTCCAAATGATTTTAAAATAATAGTTAGAATAATAGATGGTATAAACCATATACTAACAAGTCCATATGTTATTAGTTCAAATATTATTGCAAGAACTAATATAATTATCCATATTCTTACATCCATTATTTTTCCTCTTTTTTACCTCTAAATTCAAGTATTATAGGTGTTCCAGTAAAATCGATACTTTCCCTAATTCTATTTTCTAAATATCTTTTATAAGCAAAATGAATTAAATTATCATCGTTTACTCTAAATAAAAACTTAGGTGGTTTACTTCCAATTTGTGATACAAAAAATATTTTTAATCTCTTCATCTTATATGTTGGAGGTAATTTCATTTGATAAGCTTCCATAATTAAATCATTTATTACACTAGTTTTAACTTCTTTAGTAATAGATTCTTTAACTTTAGATACCATAGGTAGTATATTACCTATTCCCTTTTTAGTAACATTTGATGTAAATATTATCGGAGCATAAGGAATAAATTGAAATTCATTTCTTAACATTTTTATATAATCTTCTTTCTTTTCTTCACTTAAATCCCATTTATTTACAACTATTATGATACCTTTTCCTTTTTCTAGAATATATCCTGCTATATGTTTATCGTGTTCTATAACACCTTCTTCTGCATTTATTACAAGTAAAGCTATATCAGAATCTTCTATACTCTTAATACTTCTCATATATGAATATTTTTCTATATTTTCATATACTTTCCCTTTTTTTCTAAGACCTGCTGTATCTATAAGACAGTATTCTTCATTATGATATTTAAGTATAGTATCAACTGAATCTCTTGTAGTACCAGCTATAGAAGATACTATAAGTCTATCTTCATTAAGTAGTGAATTAACTAAAGAACTCTTACCAACATTTGGTCTTCCAACTATAGATATTTTTAATAAGTCAGTTTTTTCTTCTTCTTTGATAACTAAGTAACTAGTTATATTTTCACAAAGTTCATACATTCCCATATTAGATTCACTAGATACTTCAACATAGTTTTCAAAACCTAATTCATAAAAATCATATTTATGTTCTTTAAAATCTTTTGAATCAACTTTATTAATTGCAACTATTATAGGTTTTTTAGTATTTCTAAGTAAGTTTCTAATATATAAATCGTCCCTAGTTAACCCTTCTTTTCCATCTACTACAAAAACAATAACATCTGCTTCATCTATTGCTATATTAGCTTGTATTTTTATTTCTTCATTAAATGTTAATTCTTCTGAATCTATTCCACCAGTATCTATAAGTTTAAATTTATAATCTTTAAAATAAGCATCTTCATATATTCTATCTCTTGTTACTCCAGGAGTATCAAGTACGATAGATTTTCTTTTTTTAATAAGTGCATTAAAGATAGTACTTTTACCTACATTAGGTCTTCCAATAAGTGCTACTGTATTAGTCATTTTCTTTTTCCATTAACCTTTCCATATAATTTAAAACTTCTTCTTTTCCTAGTTTAGAAACTGATGAAAATAAAACTATATTATCTCCAACTACTATATCAAATGCTTTCTTTAACATATGTAGTTGTTGTTGTTTTTTACTACTTCCTATCTTATCTGTTTTAGTAAAAACTAAAGTAGTAGGGATTTTATAATGTTTTAAGAAGTTATACATTAATAAATCATTTTCTGTAGGTTTAATTCTAAAATCTATAAGTAAAAAAACTCTCTTTAAATTTTGTCTTTTCATTATGTATTCTTCGATCATTAAACCAAACTTTTTTCTTTGTTCCATACCAGTTTGAGCATATCCATATCCTGGAACATCAACTAAATAAAACGAATCATTTATCAAATAAAAGTTTATTGTTTTTGTCTTACCAGGTTTTTCTGAAGTTCTAGCTAAATCTTTTCTATTTATTAAAGTATTAATAAAGCTACTTTTACCAACATTACTTCTTCCAACAAGTAAAAACTCATCTTTACTACTTTCAGGATACTGACTTTCTCTTACTGCAATAGTATCTAATTTTACACTAGTTATTTTCATTTTTATACCTTTCACATTCTTTATCTAATAAGTTAAATAGTTTTTCGACATCTTCTTTTTTTTCTATTACTGCACCAGATGCTAAAGGATGTCCTCCTCCATTAAATATTTCACATACTTTATTTATTATAGGTCCTCTACTTCTAACACTTATCTTATATGCTTTTTTATTTTTATCATATGTAGCTGTAGACCATACTAAAAGTTCTTTTATATTAGTAAAATTATTTACGACATTTCCACTTACAGCTTGATCAACTTCATATTTATTTAGTATTTCTTCTTCAATAATTATTGAAGCCATATTATTTTTTGTAATATTAAAGTTATTTACTATATATCCTTCAAATTTAACATCTCTAATACTTCTTAAATAAATATTTTCATATATTTTTTTCATATCTAAATCATAAGTATTAATCAAATCATTTGCTTTAACAAGTAAATTTTCTCCAAGAGAGAATAAAAATCTTCCTGTATCAGTAATAATTCCATACATTAAATAACTTGCTATTTCCGGATCAAACGGATAATTTAAAGCTTTAAATAAATCATATAAAACTTCACAAGTACTTGATTTATTAGTTTCTATAAGTTCTATATCAGAAAAAGTATCGATTAATGGATGATGATCTATTTTTATTATTTTTTTATATTTAGTATAATCTGCTACATCTATTCTAGAAAAATTAGGATTATCTAAAACGATTAACAAAGTATTATCATCAACTTTTTCTTTATCTAATTTAGGTAAAAAATTAAATACTGAAGAAGTAGCTCCTACTGCTAAAATATTTTTATCAGGATATTTTAAACTCAAAGAATACTTAAGTGCTAATTGACTTCCAAGTGCATCTAAATCAGGTCTTACATGTCTAGATATCACTATATTAGTGTATTTCTTTATCTCTTCATCTATTAATTTATATTTATCCATAATTACCTCAACTACTTATATTTTATCACATTTATAATAAATCTTTATAATCTTCTTTTTTAGGAATATTTATAATTAGTAGATTATTTACTGCTTCTTCTTCTAATTTTTTATAATCATACTTAGCTTCTGTTTCTTCACATTTATTAATATTTGGATTTATTACAGGGTGTGTTGGTACAAATAAAGTACAACAATCTTCATAAGGTCTAATACTAATATCGTATGTATCTATATCTTTTGATATTTTAATTATTTCTTCCTTATCAAAACAAGCAAGAGGTCTTACAACAGGTATATTAATAACATTTTCAATAGTTCTAATACTAGTTAATGTTTGACTTGCTACTTGACCAATAGATTCTCCATTAACTAAAATCATATGTTTATATTTTTTTGTTATCTTTTCTGAAATTCTATACATTGCTCTTCTCATAAGAGTAACACCATAATCAGGTGATGCATTTTTATAAATAGTTTCTTGAATAGTTGTAAAATTAACTATAAAAAGTTTTATATTAAATCCATATTCACTAATCTTATTTGCTAAATCTATTACTTTTTGTCTAGCTGCTAAAGAAGTATGTGGTAAAGATTCAAAATAAACTAAGTCTATTGCTATACCTTTTTTTAAAGTTAAAAAACTTGCAACTGGTGAATCTATTCCTCCACTTAACATAACTAATGCTTTATTTTGTACTCCAACTGGATATCCACCTAAAGCTTTTTTCATATTAAAATATAAATATGCATAATCTTCTCTTATTTCTACATAAAAGATTTTATCTGGATTATTAACATCTACTTTTAAATTAGTTTTAGATAAAAGTAAAGCACCTAATTTACTAGATATTTCCATACTATTTAAATAAAAGTTTTTATCACTTCTTCTAGTTTCAAATTTAAAAGTATTAATATTTGGTAAGTTTTTTATTAACGTATCTATAATGTCATCTAAATCTTTATTACATTTATAAACTATAGAATAAGAATATATACCAAAAGTTTTACTTAAAACATCTTCTACCTTCTTTTCATCTTTATCACTACATTCTATAAATATTCTAGAATAATTATATTTTATATCACATTCTATATCAGATAATTTAGTTTTTATATTATTAACAAGTTGTTTTATAAATGCTTTTTTATTAGCTTTTTTTAAAGATAACTCACCATATTTTATAAGAAATATTTTATTCATAACCTCTCCGTTTCGTTTAATATTTTATTATAAATATTGTTATTTTTCCATCTTTTTTATATAATGTATATTATAGGAGAGAATATGAAGGACATGACTATAAAGGTAAATGAACTTAATAAAGAAGTTAAAGTACTAGATTTATTAAAAATAGCAGATCGTGAATATTTAGTAGTTCAAGAATTAGATAACTCATTAAATCCTAAAATATTTTTTGTAAGAATTATAAAAGATAATTTTAACAGACAACTTGTTCAAACTATAAAAAGTAAATTTGAATATAATCAAGTATTATTAGAATTTTCAAATGTTTTAAAGAAAGTCTTAGGTGTTTAATATGTATGATAAATTAATTGAACTAGAAAACTTATTAAAAAATAATAATGTTAATGAAGCATTAATAAAAATAAATTTATTAAAAGAAGAATTAAATCCATCTAAAAAAGAAGTGGCTTATGAAGTAACAAAAGAAGATGTAGATAAAAAAATTGAAGAATTTCAACAAAAAGATGTCTTAAACGAACCTGTAGTTTTTGAATTTTTAAAAGAAAACTATGATAAATATATATCAGATACAGATAGAATAAACAGATTAAATAATTTTAATCTAGAAACAGAACAAGATATAAAACCACAAACTCTTATGCCAGACTTTATTAAAAAACAATTAGGTAATATGTAAAAAAGAATTAAGTCAAACTTAATTCTTTTTATTTATCTTAATATCTAAATCTATTTCATAATCTAATTGTCTTAATTTTATACCCGCTTCTTCTAACATTCTTTTAGATGCTTTAAAATTATCTAAGTTTTTATATTTATCAGATTCATATATTATTTCTTTTATACCAGACTGAATAATTGCTTTTGAACATTCATTACATGGAAATAAAGATACATATAATCTACAATTTTCTATAAGTTTATTAGAATTTAATATTGCATTAAGTTCTGCATGAACTACATATGCATATTTAGTATCTAAAAATTCTCCTTCTCTTTCCCAAGGAAATTTTTCATCATCACATCCTCTTGGAAATCCATTATATCCAAGACCTACTACTCTATTACTTGAATCAACTATTACAGCTCCAACTTGTGTTGAAGGATCTTTACTTCTAACAGCAGATAAATGAGCCAAAGACATAAAATATTCATCCCAACTAAGTACTTTTCTCATATTTTCACCTAATTATTTATAAATTCATCTACTTCTTTTTCGACTTCTTTATCAAATTCTTTTTTCCATTCTCTATATAATTTCATTATCTTATCTTTATTTTTTATAACTTCTTTTATCTTTTCTTTTATATAAATAGGATCATCTTCTCTTTCTACAGTTACATATTTTCTAAGTTCTTTACTAGATAAGAAATAATCATTATTATTTCCAATAAGGCATGGTACTCCATGTTCAAAACTTTCTAAAGGAAACATAGGTGCACATTCTGTAAATGTAGGATAAATATTTATTTCATTTTTTTGAATTCTCTTCATAAGTTCATCAGTAGTAATAAATTTATTAACTGCTTCATACTTAATATTCATTTGTTCACAATAACTATTTATCTCTTCAGTTGAAGGTACTATATCTACAGTATAACCATCCATTAAAGATACTGATAATATTTGTGTATAAATATTTTTAAGTTCTCTTGAATGAGAATTATATACTCCTATTATTTTTTCTTTTTCTTGTGTTTTTAAATTCTTTTCTTCTACTGATTTTACATTATTTATTAATTTAAAAGATTTTATTCCAGAAGCATTATAAAACTTAGTCATAGTTTCTTTAACGAATGCAAATGAATCAATATATTTTTTATTATATAAATCCAATACTTTTTTATTTAAATTCCATGTATAAGTTGATAAAACTTCAAAGTTATTAGCATGCCATAATACCTTTATTTTCTTATCTTTATTTTCTTTATTTATCTCTTTAATTAATTCTGGCCATCCATCACAAATTTGTGAAAAAACTATTACTTCAACTTTACTTTTAGCTATAACTTTAGCAAGTTTCTTAATTGAATAAGAAGAATATAATCCTTCCATAGCAACATTTGATTTAAATAAACCTTTAGTAGAATTCGCTACTCCTAACCAAGTCGGATTATAAAATGTTACATATTTATTTTTTGATACTTTATTAAATTCCTTTATTATCTTATTTGTTTCTTTAATATTTTTAATACTAACTTTTTTATAAAACTGCTTTAATTTAGAAGTTATAATAAATTTTATATCACTTAACTTATGATAAGTCTTTTTAAGTACTCTATATAAAAAACTGTTAGGTTTAATAATTTTTGAAATTATTTTCTTTAATTTTCTCATATTAATCCTCCATCACTTTTTTCATATTTTCTTTTTGTAATTTATTATATTCTTGTTTCCATTTATATAAATCATTTAATATTTTTTCTAAATTTTTATTATTTAATAATTCTTTTATTTTTAGAGAATTTAAATATGGATTATCTTCAGAAGATGTGACAAATAATTCTTTTTCTTTAAAATCTAAGTTAGAAAAGAAATCGCTATTATTACCAAGTAAACATGGAATTTTAAGTTCTGAAGACATCATAAAATTTAAATTAAAATTATTTGTAAATTCTAAATCTAAGACTATAGATGAATTTGCTAAAGCTTTTAAATACGAATCTAAATCTTTAAATTGTTCTAATATTTTATATTTTATATTAAAAACATCTAAAAAGTCTTTTTCGATATAATCATCATATCTATTATAAACAAGTAATGAATCATCAAAAAATCTTGCTACAGATAAAGTATTAACTGTATTATTATTCCAATTAAAATGATGTTTATATGCTCCTATAACTAGGTTTTCTTTTGACTTCTTTTTAGTCTTAATATTATTAACTATATAATTAGGCATTATATAACCAACATTATATTTTTTAATTTTATAAGCTTCATATACACCCTTTTTTAAAAAATATAATTTATAAATATCTTTATTTTTTAAATATTCTAAAACTTTCAAATAATTATCTTTTTCTTTATGATTAAATAATATTCCTTCATATATATCAGATATAACTTTTATCTTAACTTTTTCTTTTAATTTTTCTATTATATCTATAGTTTCATCACTAATTGCAAATATTATTAATTGATTAACATCTTTATAATCAATTTTATTTTGCATTAGTTCTTTATAAGACATCTTTTTAACATCTTTAAACATTTTATCTATAATTTCATTTTCTATTTTATTTTTGCTATTTAAACATAAAATATCTATTTTTTTCATTTCTTAGCCTCTTTTTTAATTATTCTTTTTATCTTACTTAATAGCTTATAGAAAGCATAATAAAAATTTAAATTATATTTTTTAACTATTATTTCTTTCCATATTTCATCTCTTAATCTTTTTCTAATATAAAAAGGATTTAATTTTTGTATAAAAGTTATATTTTTATTTTTAGATATTACATCTCCAGTTCCAAAAATATCATTTTGTACTATTGATGTATATACATCTACTATTTCTTTAGATGGTTTATATTTTATTTCAGTTAAAACATTATCTATATATTGAGTGTAATCTTTTTTAAACACACTTCTATATTTCATATATTCATTTATCTTTTTAATTCCATCCATCATACCTTCTTGAATATCAAGGATATGTTTTTCATTGAATTCTTTTTCATTAGTTATAACTTTTCTTATAGCTTTTTTATCTTTATAACCTATTACAGAACCACTCGCAGGTGTAAAACAATTTTCTAAAAAAGTTATTAAATATTGAAATGTATCATATAAAAACTCTTTATCTGTTATAAGTGCAAATTTTCTAGTATTTTTAGGTTGATAATTATAATATTCATATAATGATATATAATAACCATCTATTTGTTTATCTTTAAAAATATATGCAATATTATCTTGAATAGTACCTCTCCATCCAATATCTGTTAAATATATTTTTTTATCAATTTTACTTATCTTAGTTTCAAAATATTTTATTAACTCTTCTTTTTTCTTGACTCTTTCTGATTCTAACTTTTTACTTACTTCTTCATCTTCTAGAAAACTCCATAATCTAAAATCGAATTGTGGATTAGCTATAACTTCATCTTCAGTTAAGTTATATTCTTTTATTTTTTCTTTATATTCTTTTATATCAATATTTAAAGTTTTAAATAATGATTTTAAACTTTGTTCTCTATATTGAGCCCATAATCTAAGTAAATTACCTGTATCTATTCTTTCTAAAGATGGTGTAAATGTCGCTACTCTAGAAACTTCTAATATTTCAGAATCCATCTTAAAATCAAAGATATTATCTTTCGTAATTAAATCATGAAATTTAATAAAAGTTTCACCTTCTCTAGTTTGATAATATATTTTATCATAACCTAAACTATATGCAGTTTTGATATTATCATAGATAAAAAAATATGCTAAAGGAGCTAAATCAACACCAATATTATATGTTTTATCTTTTGCTTCACTTCCTAATTTTTTAATCGATTCTAATCCTAAATTTAATTTATCTTTTTCTAAATTATATTTAGATACATTTTCTATTTTGATAGTTTCTATACCCAAACTTTTTGGTATATCAATATCAGAAATTTGATTATCTCCAACATGAATTATATTATTTAAATCAATCTTTTCTACTTTAGAAAAATATTTAAATATTTCTCCATTATTTCTTTTAGTTTTTAATACATCAACTGAAGAATAAATCTTAGTAAAATATTTAAGTAAATCATGATGTTTTAATATTTTAGATAATTCTTTTTCTCCCATATAAAAATCAGAAATACAATACTTTTTATTATCTTTATATTGTTTTAAAATTTTTAAAATATCAGGATTTACATAAGTAACTTTTATTTCTCTTTCTGTTTCTTTATCAACAAGATCATTAACTATTTTTTTAATATCTTTTTTATCTATTAATATTTCATCTAATAATCTTTCAAATACACTATAAATATTACATTCAGTATTTTTCTTATACTCATCATCTTCTATTTTTAATCTTTTATAATAAAGCTTATATTCATCTTTTTCTTCTTCTTTTATATTATTAAAATATGTAATCAATATATATGTAGTAATATATTTTTTTATTTCTTCTGGATGACATTTTCTTTTTATTAATGTATCCCATACATCAAATGTAATTACTTTTTCTTCTTTCATTAACATTATTCTCCCATTGTTTTTTTATAATACTGATCACATACTTTTTTAGCTTTATCTATCATTACAACTTGTCCATTTTCAAGCCATATTGCTTTCGAACATAAATCTTTAATAGAATCAAGAGAATGCGATACATATAAAACTGTTGTTCCACCTTTTATCATTTCTAACATTTTTCTTTTTGATTTTTCTTGAAACTGAATATCTCCTACTGATAATATTTCATCAACGATAAGTATTTCAGGATCTATTATAGTAGCGATAGAAAATGCTAGTTTTGCTATCATACCTGAAGAAAAATTTTTAACTGGAACATCTAAAAAACTGCTAAGTTCTGAAAACTCTACTATTTCTTCAAATTTTTCATTTATTAAACTTTCAGAATAACCTAAAATAGCTCCATTTAAATAAATGTTTTCTTTAGCAGTTAAATTAAAATCAAAACCTGCACCTAACTCTATCATAGGTGATATATTTCCATGTGCTATTACTTTTCCTTTAGTAGCTTTCATCACACCACTTACTACTTTTAATAAAGTAGATTTACCTGCTCCATTTTTACCAACTAAACCAACTACTTCACCTTTATTTATTTCAAAGTTAACATCTTTTAAAGCATAAAAATTATTTTTATTTTTTATCTCTTTTAATTTTTTTCTTTTCTTTATGCTAAATAAAGATATTATTTGTTGTTTTAAAGAAGTACCTTTTTCTATTCCTAAATTAAATTTCATAGAAACATTTTTAACTTCTATCATTTTTTCTTTATTCACTTTTTTCACCTCTAAATATAATAGATAAATTTATCTTGATTCTTTCTAAATATTAAAACTCCAAGACTAAAGAAGATTAAAGCAAATACTGTTATAGCACAAAAAGTCATAAGACTAGGTGTTTGTCCATATAAAACTATTTGTCTTGTAGCTTTTAAAATTTGATACATTGGATTAAAATTCATAACTTTTTGAAGTAATGGAGGTAACATTTCAACATTATAAAATATTGGAGTAAAGTAATTCCAAATAGTTAAAAATATTCCATAAATATATATTACATCTCTAAAAAATACTGAAATTGAAGAAAATATTAAACCTAAACCTATAATAAAGATAAGTAAACAGAAAAATATATAAATCAAATATATATATTTGATTCCTATGTAAGCTGGATATACTCCAAGACCTACTTTTGATAATAATATAATTAAAAATAAAGGTATTAAAGTTAATAAAAAGTTTATAAATACAAAAAGTATTTTTGATAATGGAAATATATACTTTGGTATATAAACTTTATTTATTAAAGAATAATTATCAATTATTGTTCCAAGGGATAAATTAGTAGCTTCTGATAAAAAGTTAAAACAAACTATACCTATCATTAAATAAACTATGTAATTAGTTCCTTCTACTTTAAATTTCATAAAACTGGAAAAAATAACAGTCATTACAGTAAGCATTAAAAGTGGATAAAGTAACGACCACACTATTCCAAGTACACTTCTTTTATATTTGACTTTAAAATCTCTAGAAATTAATTGTCTTAATAAAAAAGAATATCTATAAAAATTATTAAATATTTTTTTAATCATTATTTCTCCTATTTTTTTACTATTAATATTCCACCAACTATCATAAGTACAAATCCAAGTAATTTAGATATTGTAAATGCTTCGTGAAATACAAATATCGAACTTAAAAACAATAAACCATAAACAAGTGGTAATGTAATTGCTATTAAGAAAGATAAGTCAAATTTATTTAATAAAACAAAATATAGTAAGAAACTTACTCCGTAACAAAAAAGTCCTAAAATAGATAGTAAAGATATTTTTATATCTATTACTGGTATAACAAAAACATTTGCTACAGTTCCACCATATTTCATTAAATTAGCACCACTTACTGCAAATAATGCATATAAAATTAAAATTATATAATTCATTTTATCTCCTAATTCTTTTTATTCTTTGATTTTAATAAAGATATTTCTTGTGTTAAATTAATTATCTTTTTGTTTTGATTAGATAAAATAACTGCAAATACTAAATTAATTAAAACTATTAAAAATATAAATACTGCTATTACCATATTAGACATTACTTTAAATCCCATTAATGATGATATAGCAAAAAACACTTTAGGTATTAAACCTATTAAAACTATTACTAATCCAGAAAATAACCATACTAAAGAATATTTTATAGGTATTTTTTCTTTTTTAACAAAGTTAACAATAAGTAAAATTAACAATAATCCTGTTAAGCATATAGAAATTTTTA
The DNA here is from genome assembly GCA_963536495.1 of uncultured Eubacteriales bacterium. GTDB lineage: Bacteria > Bacillota_I > Bacilli_A > RF39 > UBA660 > CAJPPJ01. The sequence continues at coordinate 7,924 of CAUTAF010000007.1, read as the reverse complement.
ATTTTAAACCCATTATTTTTTCCTCCTTAATAATAGAATAGATAATATTACATTTATCATATAATAAATATTTTTATATGCATAAATACTAGATTTACCTTCTTCTCTTTCATACATATTAACTGGTATTTCTTCTACTTTATATTTATTTAAAAGAACTTTTGTATTAGTAATTGGTTCTGGATATTCAAAAGGATAATCATTTGCAAAAAGATTTATTATCTTTTTATTACAAGCTCTAAATCCACTTGTTACATCATATATTTTTTTACCAGTTTTTAATTTAATAAAGAAAGAAATTATTTTTATACCTAAAATTCTCATTTTTGTAGATTTAAATCCACTACTTTTTTCATCTAAAAATCTACTACCAACTGTTAAATCAGCTTCATCTTTAATTAATGGATCAGTAATCTTTTTAATGTAATTTTCATCGTGTTGACCATCTCCATCAAATTGAACTGCAATATCATATCCATTTTCTTTAGCATATTTATATCCAGTTTGAACTGCTCCACCTATTCCTAAATTATGAACTAAATCTATATGATTAAAATTATTTTCATCTAATATTTTAGGTGTTGTATCTTTTGATCCATCATTTATTACTACATAATCATATTTTAATTTAATAAGTTTTCTAACTGTTTTCTCAATTGATTTTTCTTCGTTATATGCTGGTATTATAACCAAAATTTTTTTATTCATTTACTTTTTTCTCCTTAACATAAAGAATGCTTGATAATAAGATAAATAATACTAATACTGGAATATACCATAAGTATCTATATGATTGATGTAACATTAAGATTACCCAAGTAAAAGTATTTACTAAAACTACCGATGTAATTATAAAATGTTTTTTATTATGTTTTAAGATAAATAAGCATAATATTAACAATAAATTAATATACATACCTACTCTAAAGAAAATATTATCCAAAATGTTATATTTTGTTCTTAAGTTAGCCACTAAATCAAAATACTTACTACCAATATTATATTTTGGTGGCAAGAAAGTAAATTCATTTTTAACTCTAGGATCTATCTTTTTATATATTTCATATTCTGAATCTTTTGATATTAAAAGTTCTGCACCTCCGACAAAAATATAATTAAAACTTTCTTTAGACATTGACATATTCCATAATAAATCAGTTCCTAAAAATCTTTCTTCTATAACATAATGTGGATAATGTGTAAGTAAGTAAAAATATACTTCGATAGTTTCTTTTACATCCATTTTATTTTTTAAGTATTTATTAATTCTATCTTCATTAAATGATAAATAGTCAATATTATATTTATTATATAATTTTATATAATGATCTTTATCTGCATATTTAGCCATTATTTTTTCTATTTTTTTATCTACTTTATGATTATCTATTAAAACTTTACTATATACATGCGCTACCATTGTAGTAATTGGTGAGTTACCATGATTGATTCTAGTATCAACTTTAAATGCTGGAAAAAGTATTTTTGAGATAAATAATATTAAAATAATTGAACTTAATATAAATATTAAGAATTCTTTCTTTTTCTTTAAAATAAACAGAATTATAAAATAAATTATTAAAAACATCGTAACTATCTTACCGTTATGTCTAAAGAAATACATAAGTGTATTAGTTATACCAAATAATAACCATAGTTTGTTATTTAAATCTCCTCTAACATATCTTAGTAAGAAATAAGTGTTGATAAGTACTACTAAAGTAAAAGGAATATCTTTCCATAAAGTAAACGAATATACAAAACTAGCAGGTAAAATCAAAAATACTATCCAAAGTAAAAATAATAATTTATAACTTAGTTTATCTTTAAAATATAAGATTATTTTTCCTATAATAAATGCAAATAAGAATGCTTGAAATGTTAAAAAGATTTCCGGTTTTACAAAAATCATTGCAAACGGTCTATAAATAATTCCAAGAAGTGCACTTCCACCATCTCCTATAGCGTTATGTCCAATAGCTTCTAACCACTGTACATAAGTATCTGGAGAAATAAGACCTGGAGCAAAGAAAATATAACTTATAACTGTATATATTAAAGATACAACTAAAAGAATAATATTTTCTTTTTTTCTTGATAATTCTGGTAATTCTTTTGTTAATTTAACTTTTTCACTAGCTACTTCTAAGCAAAATAACGTAGTTAATACTAATGGAATAAAAGCAAAAGTTAATATAGCTAAATAGATTAGTTTACTTATAAAAAATCTATTTATATTTTCTAAAAATAAATTAGATCCAATAAGTGAATATGATATCCATAGCGATATTAAACCTATTAAAATCTTAAAAGATATCTTGTTATACCCTTCTAATTTCTTTATATTTTTATTTTTAAATATAAATAATGGAAGAACGATTAGTATAAAACCAAATATAATTTGATCTACTAAAGTTTTTGAAAATATAACATTTAACTTTGTAATAAACAAATTAAATATTACAAAATTAATAAGCATATATATAATATTTAAATTATCTTTAATTATTTTTTTTATATTTTTCATAATTACCTCTTTCTTATAATTAATCTAGGATTAATTTTTAAAATAATATTCTTTATTTTTCTTTTTAATGTATCATTTAAAAGATTATCAAATACTTTTTCTTTTCTTAATATATTTAATTCTTTTTTATAATTATTTTTATCAAGTAAAACCAATTTATAAAATAAATTATTTGTTAAATAACTAATTAGATATTTTTTATTTTCAAAGTCTTCTTCTTTTAATTTTTCTAACAAATTATCATATTGAATTTTAATATCTTTATATCTTTTTAAAATATTTTTAGTATTTTTAGTAATAGATCCTTCTCTTTGAAGATAATAATAAAGTTTATCATCAATAGATGATACTTTATTAGCTTTTATTATTACATATGGTATAAGACCATAATCTTCGTGATATAACTTATCTTTAAATTCAAATTTATTTTCTTTAAAAAAACTAGTTTTATATAAATAACAACAAGCTGGTTCAGTATAATATGAATCTATTAAATATTTTATTGCTTCTGTTCCAGGTTTATTTTTAAAAGTTAAATAATTTTGATCATAAGTTTTATCTTCACAGACATCTCTTATTTGATATCTCAATAAATCTTCATCATCTAATTTTTCATTCAATATTTTTAAAGCATCAATATCTAAATAATCATCACTATCTAAATACAAAAAATAATCTGAACTTACTTTTTTTAAAGCATTATTTCTTGAAGCACTAAGTCCCATATTCTTTTGATCTATTAGAGTTATTTTAGAATTATTCTTCATATATTCTTTTATTATCTCTAAAGAATTATCACTAGATCCATCATTTACTACAATAACTTCATAATTTTTATAACTTTGATTAATAACTGAATCTAAACATTTTCTTAAATATTTACTAGTATTATATACAGGTATTATAATTGAAATCTTAAGTTGTTTCTGCATATTAACTCTCCATTATCATTCTAACACAAAAATATGATGCTATCTACTATAGAGACCAAAATTAAAACACAAAAAAACTACTTATTTCTAAGTAGTTTAATTTTTATAATGGTGACCCGAGCGGGAGTCGAACCCACAACCGACGCCTTAGAAGGGCGTTGCTCTATCCAATTGAGCTATCAAGTCGATAACACATTAAAATATAAACTATTTTAATGTGCTTGTCAATATTCATTCTATATTTTTCTTTAATTCCTTTAAAAAATTTAAGAATTCATCAGTTTTCTTTAATTCCTCATCTAAGATTTCTTTATTTTTTTCTTGTTCTTTACTAATAACTTCATCTTTTTCTAACTCTACTAAAGGATATTCTTTAGTTTCTGTTAAATCGTATAAAGCTTTTTCTTCCTTCTTTTTTTCTTCCTTAGCTTCTTCTATTCTTTCAAGTTTTTTCATATTTAAAGTAGGAAGTTCCATAGTTTCATAAAGTTCTTCTATAGATATAGGTATTTCTTCTTCATCTATCTTTTCTTGTTCTAAAGAATCATATAACTTTTGACCTTTAGTTTCTAATTCATTTATAGAAATAATCGCATCCATTTCTTCTTGTTCAAGTTTTTCTTCATCTTTTTCATCTATTGTCTTATAGGTTTTTACTTCAGGTATAGATATTGTTTCAGGTGAAGAAACTTCAACTTTTACAGGTTTTTCTATTTCTTTTAATGCTTCTTTTAAACTTTGTTCTTCCATCATTTTAAGACGAAGATTCATAAGTTCTTCTTGAGCTTTTTTCTTTTCTTCTTCTTTATCTAATTCTTCGTATTTTATTTCTGTTATTTCTATCTTCTTTTGTTCTGGAAGTGTATTACTAAATACTTCTTCATCCGTTTTTTCTAAATTTTCTTTTTTTATCCCTTTATTACTAGCTTTATAACTTTTTACTTCAGTTAATAAAAACAAAATAAATATTACTGCAAATAAAATTAATATATTAGGTAATGTAAAGTAACTCATAAACTTCTCCCAACTCTTTTTTATATTATCACAAATTAATTAAATCTAGTATCTTTTCTATAGTTTTATCATCTTTTTTTATCCATTTAGTATCAAATTGATTATTAAAAAATGTATATTGTCTTTTAGCATATCTTCTACTATTTGTTTTTATTTGTTCTATAGCTTCTTCTTTTGTTATTTCATTATTTAAATAACTGATAATTTCTTTATAACCTATTGCTGAAGTTATACTTCTAGCATCTTGATATTTTAAGTATAAATTTTTAACTTCTTCTATAAGTCCTTCTTTTAGCATATCTTCTACTCTTAAATTGATTTTTTCATATATTTCTTCTCTATCTTTAGTAAGACCTATCATATAAAAATCATATAATTTAGGACTTTTTTCTGTTTTTATACCACTATCTAGTTTTTCTAAATATCTAATTACTCTTCTTTTATTATTCTTATCTACTAATGCATCTAGTGGTAAAAGTTTTTGTAACTCTTCTAAACTTAAATCTTTATATTTATCACTTGCTTCTTCTTCATAAAATTTATAATCATATAAAAGTGCTTTTATATAAAGACCAGTTCCACCACAAATAATCACATTTTTATTTTTAGATATTAAATCATTAAGAATTTTTCTAGCATCTTCTTGATATCTTTTTACATCGACATTTTCTTTTACTTCATAAACATCTATCATATAGTGTTTTACTCCTAAAGTTTCTTCTTCTTTTACTTTAGCAGTTCCTATATTCATCTCTTTATAAACTTGATAAGCATCTGCACTAATTATTTCAGCATCTATTTTTTTAGCAAGTTCTATTGCTATTTTCGATTTACCAACACCAGTTGGTCCTGCTATTACAATTATCATTATATATTTTTAATATCTCTTTTCTTAAAGATTACAAATGAAAGTGTTAAGAATACTATCATATAAATTATATATGTAACATTTTGTTCAAATAAAGTTAAATTAAACTTCTCTGCTACATTATACATACTATTATTAATAGTAGTCATAGATACATAAGATGTATAATCAGATACTACAGTAAATGAATATTTTATTAATGAGAAATTAAATATAAGTGCTATACCTTCTAATATTTGTGATACAAAAAATATTCCAAAACTTAGCATATTTGCAATTGATGAAGACATAGTTAATACAGATATAAAAAATGCTAGTGTTGTATACATTAATATCATTGGAATAAAACTAATAACTAAATTTATATAATAGATTATCACTCTTGTATGTACTACTTTATTAGTTAAAATATTTCCATATATTATTGAATCAAATATACTAGAACCTTTATATAAATAATTTAAAATAAGTGGAACAACAATAATTAAAAGAAGTAATATAAACATAGATATTAAAGTTGTTATATATTTAGATAATAATATTTTTTCTCTACTATATGGTCTTATAAGTAATAATTTAATAGTAGATTTAGAATATTCTTCACTAACAATAGATGCTGATATAGCAATAATACCAATAAGTACAAAGAATAAAGTTAAGTTTCTTACATTAGTAGCATTAGCTATTAATAAATTATCTTTAGAAGAATAAATTTTATTTTTAAGCTCACTTTCTATAACTTTAATACTTAATTCTTGATTTTTTAAATTAGCTTTTTGAGAATCTTTTAGATTAAGTAAATTTTTATAAGTTTGAGTTTTCTTATTATCTTCTCCTAAACTTTTAATATTTTTTTCTGTATCTTTTAGTTGTTTTTTTAATTCAGCAACACTAAGTTTGTAATTATATAACTCATTATATTTTTCTACTTCTTTTTCACTTGAAAAATCTATATTATTTTCACTATAAAATTTTAATAATTTGATAGTATCATTTAACTTAAGATTATTATATTCATTTATATCTTTTTTAATTATTTCTTTTATATCTTCTGAAGCTATATTTAAAATATAATTTTTTAATTCTTTATAAAAATAAGTATCTTCTATTTTAATATTTTTACTTAAATATTCTTCAGCTATTTTTGATCCATAATAATTAAATTTAAGTCTAAGTAATTCATTTTTAAAATAGTTTTTTATTTCTTTTTTAACTTCTTTGTTACTTAATATCTTATCAAGAGAATATTCTCTAATAAAATAACTAATCGTAGCTTTTTCTTCATCTGTTTTCGAAGTTAATTTTAAACTTTCTATTTGATTTAATGTTACTTTATTATATGTCTTATAGTCTTTATTTTGTTTATTTGCAATATACATTGTAAATATCGATAACAAAACAACAAGAACAATCATTATATAAATTGTTTTTTTATTAAATAATTTTATTAATTCATTTTTTATTAAATTTAACATAACTATTTTCCTCCTGTTTTCTTAATAAAGATATCTTCTAGACTTTCTTTATCTTTAACTACAGAATATATTTTTATTTTCTTACTTACTAAAAATTCAATAAATTTAGCAATATCTTCTTTTTCACCATAATAATTAATAAAGTTTTCATCTATTATTTCAACATTTTCTTTATTTTCAAGTTTTTTAGTAGAACTTAATTCTAATTTATATTTATCTTTATCATTTTTTTCATGAAGTACATCTAAACTAACTATTTCTCCTTCATTTATAAGTAAAACCTTATCACATATATTTTCTATTTCTGCTAAGTTATGAGATGAAATAAATATAGACATTTTTTCTTTTCTAGCTAATTCTTTTAACATCTTTCTAAATTCTATTATTCCACTTGGATCAAGACCGTTAGTTGGTTCATCTACTATTAATAAATTAGGTTTATTAAGTATTGCTTGTGCTATACCAAGTCTTTGTCTCATACCTAAAGAATATTTAGATACAGTATCTTTAATTCTATCTTTAAGCCCTACAAACTCTACTATACTATCTATTTTATCGTGAGAAATATTATAATAATTTGCTACTAACTTTAAATTATCAAGACCAGATAAATACATATACATATCTGGAGATTCTACTATAGCACCTACTTTTTTTATAGCATTTTCAAAGTTTTCTTTAATATTATCTCCGTTTATATAAACTTCTCCACTACTAGCTTTTTGAAGTCCTAAAATTATTTTAATCGTAGTTGTTTTTCCACTTCCATTAGGTCCAACAAACCCTAGTATTTCACCTTCTTCTATATCAAAACTAATATCTTTTAGTATTTGTTTTTTACCAAAGAATTTATTTATATTTTTTACTTCTAATACTTTCATTTTTTACCTTTCTAATTCATTATTCTCTTAAACATTCTTTCAATTTCATATACTGTAAATTTTATAACTGTTGGTCTACCATGAGGACAGTTATATGGATTATCACATTTAAATAACCTATCTACTAAATCATAAGAAGATTCTATATTTAAATAATCATGAGCTTTTAAACTCATCTTACATGCTGTAGTTGCAGCTATATCATAATAAAAACTCTTCTTATCAAA
>CAUTAF010000006.1:0-89126 GCA_963536495.1 uncultured Eubacteriales bacterium | reverse complement strand
TGAATAATTGACTTAATAGCTTTTGTACTTAAATTACCTTTAGTTAAAATCTTAATTGGAACATTCTTAGATAAAGCTTCTAGTTTAACTGTTGCAGTGATTTTAGAAGAAACTATTTCAACATTTATTTCTTTACCACTGGAATCATATGCTACTAATTTAACATCATTATAGTTAATAACACCTTCTTTAGATGAAGATAATTTTCTTGCATCAATTAAAGCTTTTACTGTAGCTACTTTTTCAAGAGTAGCATTACTTCCTTTAATTATTACAGAGTCTTTACTTAATTTAACTTCCGAGATAAATAATTGAGAATTAAATTTATCTTTATTAAGTATTTCAGATGTTATAGCTCTTTTATCTGATACTTTATTTAAAATTGTAACAGTCACTTCAGAAGGATCAACTCTATAATTTACCCCTTTTAAAACTTGTTCATATTTAAATTTAACTTTATGTATACCAGGTTTTAAATATTTTAAATCTACTGTTACTTCTTTAGATGGATATTGTTTTGCAAGATATATATCCCATCTTTTACCAATAAGAGTAATATCTACCTTTTCTGGTAACCCTTCTACTATATATTCTTCTTCATTATATAAAGCTTTTACTTTTTGACCATATAAAACTTCTGCATTAGATTCAGATAATACCACTATTTTCTTATCAACTACAAAAAATAATAACAATGCTGATATTAAAGAAATAACTATTATAGAAGATTTTTTAGTCCATAATACGTCTAATGATTCTAATATATTTTTTATTTTTTCTCCAATTATAACTAAAAACTTACTTAAAGGATTAATTATACATTTATCAAAAAAATTTATTATTGATTTAAATCTATTATTTGTTTTCTTCATAAATTTCTTCCTCTTCCCAGTTTTTAACTTCTACTGCTTCTTCTTTTTGTGGTCTTAATTCATCTATTAAAGTAACTCTAATATCATCAATTGATACATTATAATAAAGTTCTCCCTTTATAGCCATAGATAATCTTCCTGTTTCTTCAGAAGCTACTAGAACTAAAGCATCTGTTTCTTCAGCAATACCAAGTGCTGCTCTATGTCTAGTTCCAAGACGTTTTTGACTGTTTTTTATATTTGAACTAGTTGGAAAAACAGCTCCTGCACAAGCTATCTTATCTCCTTGAATAATTACACCTCCATCATGTAATGGATTGTTTTTAAAAAAGATACATTGTAATAAATTAGATGTAACATCTCCATATACTGGTTTTGCTTTTTCAATATAATCAGATAAACTTACATTTCTTTCAATTACTATCAATGCTCCATATCTTTCTTTTCTTAAAGCTTCAAGAGAAGAAACTATTTCATATACTACTTTTTCTCTTTCATCTACTGTAAGTATCTTATGTCTTCCAATAAGTTTTTTTCTTCCAAGTTCTTCAAGTAACATTCTAATTTCTGGTTGAAATATTACAATAATTGCAATTGGTCCAAACATGATTAAGTATTCTAAAATAACTCCAATTGTTACAAATCCAAATACACTTGCAATAAGTTTTAAAATTACTACAAAAACTACACCTTTTATTAGCATAGATAATTTTACATTTTCTTGAAAATTTTTAATAGCATAATATATTAGTACCCATACTAAAATTATATCTATAGTTTTATTAAGTATCATTAAGATACTTGAAAGTGTTATATTCATTCTTTAATCTCCTTTTCATCAAATACTATATATCCATCACTAGTCTTATTAACTATATTTGATGGATCGTTTTCATCTAACTGATTAATGATTGGTGTTTCATCAACTTGAAACATATTTTGTTTCATATCTTTTATTTCTTCTTTTTTTTCTATAGAAGCAAAAATATTATTTGCTTCTAAATTTTCAGTTTTATATTCAACTTCTTCTAAACCAACATCTTTAGTAGCAAGTAGCTCTTTTCTTTTTTTAAATATTAATAATTCTCTTTTTTCTTCTATTTCATTGATATATCCTAAACATGCAAGTGCACAAATTACACAAAACAAACAGTATAGTAAATATATCCAACCCGATAATACATATTCTATAAAATACAGCATTAATTTATTCCTCTATTCTTTAAAAGAATATCATTTTTAAGAAAAAAAATCAAAGTTTTATAAATAAAAAAAATAAACAAAGTTGTTTATTTTAAATTTAATTTAGACATAATTTCTTCGTGAATTTCTTCAATTGTTTTTAATTTATTATCGTTTGCACAATTAATTTTTGTCCACCCTAAATAATTACTAACATATTTACCATTTTCATAAACTTTTTTCAAAAAGTCTAAATTTTTTTCATGTATATCTTCTTGTTCTTCTCTAGTTTCATTTCTTTTATTTCTAACTTCAGTTACTAAATCAAAAGGAGCTTCTAAGAAAAAGACTTGATCTGGTTCTTTAATACCAATTAGTTTATATTCTGTATTAACTACATAATCGATAAATTTGTTTTTTTCTTCTATTTCTTCAATAAAAGCTGATTGATAAAACAAACTTGAAGTAGTATATCTATCTAATACAATTAGTTTGTTTTGTTCATATTCTTGTTTTAACTTAGAATACCAAGTAACACTTCTATCATAAGCATATAAACTATGAATAAAATATGGAGATAATGTCTTTTGATCACCATATTTACCAGCTAAATATTCTTCTACACCTTTACCTTGAAAAGTATTGTATGTAGGAAAATGATGTTTAACTACTTCATATCCTAAGCTTTCTAATTTTTCTATAAGTTTATTATATTGTGTAGTTTTTCCTATTCCATCGCAACAACCTTCTATTACTATTAATTTACCTTCTTTCATATTTTTCTCCTTCTATTTTAATTAAATTATAATATAAAAAAATAAATTTTACATTATATAAAAAAGAATATATAATATAACAAAATTCAAGGAGATAATATGGATAAAATTGATGTGTTTTGTGGAATTAATTCTATAGGTATGCCTAATACTACAGATAATAAAGATAATTATGGTTATTTAGATTATGTAAAAAATTATTTAATTCAAAAAGGATATGAAGTTAATGCATATAATTTTTCTTCTCTTGATCATAATTATACATGGGATTTCGAAAAAGTTTTTAAAAATAATTATTCTATGGATAAAATAAGAAACATTCAAATAGCTTCTATAGATAATTTAAGAAAAGTTAATCCTTTATTTAAATTAGTAGTACCCAAAAAATATCAAGAAAAATTAAAGCAAATGGAAAATAATGAAAAAATAGCAGATGTTTATAAAAATTCTTCTAAACCAATATTTTTATATAGTGGTGGATTAAATGATATATTAATTTATATGAGAGGTGGACCTGTTGAATTATTAAATAAAAATATAAGAGATAATATGGCAAATAATTTTTATTCTTTTTTTGATAAAGCTATAAATAATGTTAGAAATAATTTTATACTTTTAAAAGAACTTAATCCAAATGTAGATATATACGCATTAACCGTTAGTGATTCAAATATTTTTAAATTAATTGATAAAATCATAAATTTACAAGAAATAAATAATAAAAACAATATTTTACCTAAAAATATACTAAATTACCTACTAACTGAATTTAACAAAAAATTGATAGACTTATCTAGTGAATTTGATAATGTCCACATAATAGATTTATATTCAGAGATGATACCATGTGCTAATTTAGATTTTCATCCTTCAAGAGAAGGAAATATTATAATTGGAGAAAAAATAGTTAAACAATTAGAAATAAATTATTTTAATAATAAAGAAAAGCACAAATAAAACGACTTTAAAAGTCGTTTTATTTATTATTTTTATCTTTTTTTCATTTTTTCTAAATCATCAGCAATATTTTTATCTTCAGAAGCTCTATAAAAATCAAATGGATATCTAGCTTTTATATATGGTTTTAGACAAGAAATAAAATAATTATAATCTCCTGTTTTACTTTCATATTTTTTAGCTACTTCATCAATAACATCTCTAATATCATCCTTAGATGTTTTTGTATTATTTATATCGTTAACATCACTTATTTTATACAATACTCTATCTAAATCAATCATAAGATCTTTAAGTAAATAATTATCAATTATTTTATTTTCTACCTCTGATATAAAATGATAATATTCAGCTTGGTTATAATGAAGATCCGGAAGTATAGTTCCATATGCAGTTTTATAAAAAACTTGTCTTGGGAATGATGGAACATATGTAACATTAGCAAATTCTAAAGCTTGTTTTTTTATTTTAGAATTCATAAATATATCAGTTAAAGCTGTATTTAATATTCTAGGAGCTCCACATAAATATACTTGAGTATTAGAGTTATTTTTTCTATTGTTATTTTGTATTAATTCAAGTATAGCTCTAATTCCATATGTATCTCTATCAAGTGAAGATAAAATATTTGGAATAGTTAAAGAACCATGTCTACTCATAACATCTAAAAAAGAACCAGTACCTAAATTTAAAATAACTATATTAGCATTATTTTTTTCGTTATTAAATATAATATCTTGAACCTTTTCTTCTGAACCCTCTTTAAAAATAGAATTGATATCTTCCTCTGTTAATAAAGTTTTTCCCATTTCTATATATTTTTTATAATCAGAAATATTCCACTTATATGTATCTTTTTCACAACAATTTTGAATAATCCAATTTGCTACTGCTAAAGAATTATTGTTTTCACTTCTTGTTAAATGATATTTTTTAATATCTAAACCTTCATTTTTAGCATAATCAATTAAACCTAAATTTCTATCAAGTAATAATTTTCCTGGTTCTGACAAAGAAAAACCATCACTTATAGAATTTCCTATTGCAGTAAGAGTTAATTTATCCTTAGGATATTCTCTCATAAATTTCACTAATTCTTCATTAGTTTGTTCTAATTTTTCTTTTTCTAATTCTCTATCATATTTCATAAATTCCCCTCATAAAATTTAGTATATATTATCAAAATTAAAAATTTTGTCAATGTGATATAATTATAAAGAAAATATGGAGTAAAAGATGAAGAAATTTGATGTAATTATTGTTGGAGCAGGTCCAGCTGGTATTAGTTCTGCAAAAGTTTTAAAAGATAATAATATTAATTTTTGTATAATAGAAAAAAACAAATTTCCAAGAGAAAAATTATGTGGTGGTGGATTAACAAATAAAACTTTATCTTTATTAAAAGAACTTAATTTTTCTTTAAATAAATTAAATAAAATAAGTAGTAATGAAGTAAGATTATGTAACAATAATTTAGATACTAAACTTATATTAAATAACAACATTATTATGGTAGATAGAAAAGAATTTGATTTTCATAACTTAAATGAATTAAAAGATATAAATATATTCCAAGAAGAAAATATAATTGACATCAAAGAAAACACAATATATACAAATAAAGAAAAATACTTATTTAAATATATAATATTTGCTGATGGAGTTAACGGTTATAGTAGAAGGTTAATAAAGGGAAGAAAATTTGGTTTTTGTGTAGAATATAATTCTTCTTTAAAAACTGATAAAACAATAATTGACTTTTCTATTATTCCTTCAGGTTATGGTTGGGTTTTTCCAAAAAATAATAATACTACTATAGGACTTGGTAATTTTAATGACAAAAAGTTTGATTATAAAAACTTACTATCTAGTTTCGCTAAAAAATATAATTTTGATATTGATAGTTCTAAAATAAAAGGATTTCATATACCAATATTTTCTAAAAAAATATATAAACAGTCTGTTATAGATAAGAAATATATTTTAGTTGGAGATGCAGCTAGTTTAGTAGATCAAATAACTGGGGAAGGCATATATTATGCTTTAGAATCAGGTAGACTTGCCGCTGAAAGTATAATAAGTTCTATAAAAGATAATAGCGATTTAAAAAAGACATATTATAAAAAGACTAAAAAAATATATAAAACTCTTCAAAAAAGAAAAATATTAAGTAAATTCTTTTATTCAAGATACACTAACATCTTAATAAAAATAGCTTTAAGCAATAAATATTTTATAAAAAAAATAAACAATATATTTGGATAAATAAAACCACAATTATTTTAATTGTGGTTTTTGTATTATTAATTATATTTTAGTTAAACTTTATTTTTTTAATGGTGGAGCTGAGGGGAATCGAACCCCTGTCCAAAATTAGTTACTATATATATCTACAAGTTTAGTTAATTTTCTTCTTCCTATAAAACTAGTAATTAACGACTTATTTTATAGTAAGTCTATAGTTATTCATCATTACTTATAGACATCGTAACAATATATTCTGCGTTATGAACGAATAACAATTTCAGCAGACAAAAAATTGTTTCGTAAGCTCTTTCCTATTTCGGATTATGCAAATGCATAAGCTTGTTTTTTGAATAAGTTTCCAGTTATTTTAACTGTTGTTGCATTTAATGATTGCCATCAACTTGCAATATATAATAATTTAATCCTGTCGAAACCTTTGCAGCCCCGTTTAAAGAAGTATATCACTACTTCTTAATCTTGTAAATTACAAGACTTTAATCTCTCTTTAATAATTTTTGCTGATGTTTTAAATTTTTTCTTTTCTATTTCATCTAGTTCCATATCTATTACTTTTACTACACCATATTTATTAACTACTGATGGTACTCCTATATAAATATCATTTTCTTCATATTCACCTTCTAGAAGAGTTGAAACTGTCATAATAGAATTATCATCATCAAGTATAGCTTTTGTAATTTTAGCAAGACTTCTAGCTATACCATAATATGTAGAACCTTTTAAATTAATAATATCATATGCAGTATTTCTAACTTTTATTTCAGTTTTATTAAAATAAAAATCTACATCAAAATTGGGATTCATATCCGTTAACCATTCTCTTAATTTTATAGGTCCTATTAAAGCTTGTGAAAATACAGCAAATTCACTATCTCCATGTTCTCCCATAATATAAGCATGAATATTTCTAGCATCTACTCCTAAATCTTGAGATAATTCTTTTCTAAGTCTGGCAGTATCTAAAACTGTTCCAGATCCTATAACTTGATTTTTTGGAAGAGAAGAATATTTATATACAGCTTTTGTCAATATATCAACTGGATTAGTTGCTACCAAAAATATTCCGTTAAATCCTGAGTCCATTACTTTATCAACTATATCTTTTATTAACTTTAAATTTGAATTTAATAACTCTAATCTAGTTTGACCTTCTTTTTGAGGTAAACCTGCTGCTATTACAACTATCTGTGCATCACTACAGTCTTGATAATCTGCAGAATATATCTTCTTTTGTGATGAATATGATACAGCATCTGCTAAATCTATAGCATCTCCTATTGTCTTTTTCTTATTTATATCAATAATCCCAAGTTCTTTACCTATACCAAGTAAAGTAATTGCAAATGCATAACTAGATCCCACACAACCATTACCAATAAGTATGATTTTTCTACTTTCAGTATTCATATTTTCCCCTCTTTTCTAAATTCCTTTTTAAATCTTTTTCTTTTAATGCTTCTCTTTTATCGTAATTTTTCTTACCACGGCATATTCCAATTAATATTTTTACTTTATTTTTAACAAAATATAATTTTAAAGGTATTAAAGTCATTCTTTCTTTTTCAATACTTTCTTTTAGTTTTCTTATTTCTTTTTTATGAAGAAGTAATTTTCTTGTTCTAAATTCATCGTGATTAAAAATATTTCCTTCTTCATATTTTTTTATAAAAGTATTTAACAAGTATACTTCATTATTTTTAATAATAGCATAACTATTATCTAAAGATACATGAGCATTTCTAATTGATTTTATTTCCGTTCCTTTTAAAACTATACCCGTTTCTAAAGTATCTAATACTTCATAATTAAAATATGCTTTTCTATTTTTTATTTCCATATTTTTCCTTATTATTTACTATTTCAAAATCTATTCTTCTAGCATCTTTTGAAGCAGCTTTTACTCTTATTCTAACAGAATCTCCTAATTTATATATCTTGTTTCCACCTCTTAAAGTATGACCTTTTTCATCATATGTAAAATAATTTCCTAAATCCCTAATAGATACAGCTCCTTCTACTAAGTTAGTTAATTTTACAAACATTCCAAAGTTTTTAACTCCTACTATTGTACCATCAAATTCTTCGCCAATATGGGATTCCATATATTCAGCCATCTTCATATCATTTACTTCTCTTTCACATTCAACAGCTTTTCTTTCCATAATTGATGAATGTTCTGCTTGCATAGCTATTTTACTTTCTAAATTATCCATACTTTCATTTGAATAATCATGTTTAAATAAATATTTTCTAAGTAAACGATGTACTATTTCATCAGGATATCTTCTTATAGGTGAAGTAAAGTGTGTATAACATGGACTTGCAAGACCAAAATGCCCTATATTTTCATTAGAATAAATTGCTTTTTGCATACATCTTAATAACATATCTGAAAGAATAGCAAATTCTTTCTTATCCTTTAATTGTTCTAACATACTTTGAATATCTTTTGGTTCTAATTTAGAAAAATCTCCTGTTAATTTATAACCTAAAGATGTAACATAACCTAAAAACTCTTTTATTTTTTCTATTTTAGGTTTTTCATGTATACGATATATATTAGGAAGTCCCATATCTTTTATTCTAGTGGCTACTGCTTCATTAGCAACTATCATAAAGTCTTCAATAAGTTTTTCACCAGTTTTTTGTTCTTTTTGATGTATATCAATAGGTATACCGTATTCATCTACTATTATTTTTATTTCATCTGAAAGAAATTCAATATAACCTCTTTTAACTTTATTTTTTCTAATTTTTGAAGATAATTCATGCATTAATTTTAATGATGAAACATAATCTTCATAACCTTTATCTACAATATTTTCTTCTAAAAGTCTATTAACCGATTCATAAGTCATTTTCTTTTTAGAATTTATAACTGATTCGTATATATCATAATCTATTATATTAGCATTATTATCAAATTTAACTTCACAAGTTATAGTAAGTCTATCTACACCTTCATTTAAAGAACATATTCCATTTGATAATTGATGTGGTAACATAGGTAAAACATAATTAGTTAAATAAACACTTGTTGCTTTATCATATGCACTATTATCAAGTGGTGAATTTTCTTTAAAATAATAAGTTACATCAGCAATATGAACACCAAGTATATAATTACCATTTGCTTCTTTTTTAATTGAAATAGCATCATCTATATCCTTAGTATCACTACCATCTATTGTAAATATCTCTTCTTCTTTTAGATCTTTTCTATTTACTATTTCTTCTTCTGTTACTATAGAAGGAATTTGTTCTAATTGTTTTTTTACTTCTATAGAATCTTCTAAATAAAATCCATTATCATATGCTACTGCTAAAACATCTATTAAAGGATCATCTTTATGTCCTATTACTTTTTCAATAGTTCCTGGATAAATATTAGAATTTTTATTACCTGTTATTTTTACTAATACTTTCATACCTTCTACTAAAGAATTAGTTTCTTCTTTTGGTATTAAGACTTTAAACTTATATATATCATTATCAGGTAAAACATAATAATTATCGTTTTCTATAACTATTTCACCTACTAAATAATCTTTATTTCTTTTTATAACTTTAAAAACTCTTCCATAAGGTTTTTCACCTTTAGCTACTTTAGCTACTTCAACAACTACTATATCTTTATCTATTGCATTTAAAACTGATTCTTTTGGTATATATAAATCCTCTTGTTCTTTATCAAACTCTACAAATCCATAACCTTTTTTATTAGCAATAAATTTTCCTTTTTTAAGTCCACTCTTTAAATAATCTAAAACTTTACCATTTGCAGTTATTACTATATCTCCATTTTGTTCTAAATTATTAAGTACATTTCTTACTAATTCTTTAGATCCAAACTCTTTATATAAAGCTTTAACATTATAAACAGTATTTGTAGATTTAATAAACTCTAATATTTTTTCTTCCATTCTATACCTCAATACTAATTATATACTAATTAAGAGAAGTTTTTTAAGTTTTACACAAAATAAAAAAAGACTTTTACAGTCTTTCTTATATAAAACTATATATAATAGCTATAGCAAAAAACAAAAATCCTAGTATAAGAGTTATATTAGTAATTGTTTTTTCTGCTCCTCTTTCTTTACGTTCTTTAAATAATTCCCCTTGTGCTGTAATAATTTGTGAACTACTTTCAGCTTTATTACTTTGTAATAAAACCATAGCTATTAATAATATAGATACAATCATCATTAATTTTTCCATATTTTCTCTCTTTCATAAAATATAAAATAACATAGTTATATAATTTTTTCAAATCTTTATAAATTATTTACTATATTTTTAAATTCATCTCCACGATCTTCAAACTTCTTATATTGATCCCAACTAGCTGCTGCTGGAGAAAGTAAAACTATTTCTACATCATAATCTTTTATGTCTTTCATAGCTTCTTTTAAAGTATCAAAAACTATAACATTATAATCTGACAATTCTTCTTTTATTCTTTCTTTTGTTTCACCTATTGCTAATATAACTTTAACATTATCTAAATACGGAATTAATTCTTTAAAATTTTGTCCTCTTTCATATCCACCTAGTATAAGTAAAGTATCTTTATCAAAAGATTTAAGAGCTATTTGTGTTGATACTAAGTTAGTAGCTTTTGAATCATTATAATATTTTTTACCATCAACTTCTCTTACGAATTCTAATCTATGTTCAACACCTTTAAATTCTTTTACTACTTTATTTATTATTTCATCTTCAACACCATAATGTTTTGCAACAATTATTGCCGCCATTATGTTTTGATAATTATGCATTCCTTTTAAGATAATTTCTTTAGTATCTATAACTTTATTACCTTTATAATAAATGAATTCATTTTCTATATAACATAAATCATCTTTATATTCAGAAAAGTATACTTTATTTGATTTTATATCTTCTGTTAATTTTAAACTTTCTTCATCCATTCTATTTATTATTGCTAAATTTTCACTAGTATGATTCTTAAAAATTCTTTTCTTTAATTCTTTATAATGTTCATATGTTTTAAAAAATTCTAAATGAGCTTCAGATACATTTGTTAAAACCGCTACTTCAGGATTAAATTTATCTAAATTTTCTAATTGTTGTGAAGATGTTTCCATTACAATAAAATCATCTTTTTTAAATTTATCTAAAAAACTTATTAAAGGATAACCCATATTACCAGTCAAATGAACTCTATCTTGAAATTTAGCTTTTAATATTTCATAAATTATTGTTGTAGTTGTAGTTTTTCCGTTTGTTCCAGTAATACCAATTAAATGAATATCTTTTCTCATAAGTCTTGCAGATACTTCTACTTCATTTAAAACTTCAATTCCTAAGTTTTTTGCCTCTATTACATATTTATGATCTATTGGAACTCCTGGATTTTTAATTAAATAATCAACATCTTTGTTTATTAAATCATCTGGGTGATTTCCTAAAACTATTTTAACCCCTAATTCTTCTAATTCTTTTATATGATTTTCATCTTGATTTGTATTTAAATCATTAATAGTTATATAATTATTTCTTTTTGCTAAGTATTTTGCTACTTCATATCCACTTCTAGCCATACCTAAAATAACTATCTTTTTATTTTCAAACATTTTGTTTTTCACCTCTATCCATATAAAACATTATATCATTATTAATATTTTTTGTGTATAATATAGAATATGGAGAATATATATGAGAATAGGTGTAATAAGTCCAGATAATTTTAATGATTATATTTCTAATATTAACTATGGTGATTATTTTCAAACTAATGAATATAAATCATTTGCTGATAAAAATAAATTAAAAACAAAACTATTAGCTTTTTATGAAGGTGAAAATATAAAAGGTGTATGTTTAATTTTATATAAAAGAATATTTTTTGGATATGCTAATGGTTTTGCTCCTAGAGGTTTAATAACAGACTATTCTGATATAAATACATTAAATAAAATTCTTTCGATGTTAAATAGATATTTAGAATATGATAAATATATGACATTTAAAATAGATCCACCTCTTATAGTATTTAAAAGAAATAGAAAAGGTAAAGTAATAGAAAAATTTGAATATTCTAAAGAAGTTTTAAATTGCTTTAAAAGATATGGTTTTGTACATACTGGATTTAATAAATATTTTGAAAATACTAACCCTAGATTCGAAGCTTTATTAGATATCAACACAACTAAAGATATATTATTTAAAAATCTTAGAAAACAATTAAGAAACAAATTAAGAAAATCTATTAAATATGGACTTACAATATATAAAGATAATAAATATAATTTTGAGAATTTTAAACATATTTTAATTAATACCGATAAACCAATATCTTGGTATAAAAATCTTTATTATGCATTTAAAGATAATTTAGAAATTTATTATGCTAAACTCAATACCATAGAATATGTAGAAAATAGTAGAAAATTATATGAAAATGAGTTAGAAAAAAATGATTATTTAACAAATATTATTCAAACAAATGGATATAAAGGGAAAAACATGACTCTAATATTAAATCAAAAAATGCAATCAGATAAAATTTTAGCAGCATATAAATCATATATGGTCGAAGCTACCGAACTTTTAAAGAATAATCCCGATGGTTTAATAGTAGGAGTTACAATAATCTTAAGATTTAAAGATACTATTTATTTAATAAAAGAAAGTTATGATAAAAAATATAATAATTTATGTTCTAACTATTTAACTAAATGGAAAATTATAGAAAAATATTCAGATAATCAAAATATAAATTATTTTAATTTAGGAGCTATAAGTGGAGAGTTTGATATTAATCTTAATAAATATAAAGGTTTAAACGAAATGAAGCTATCTTATAATTCTAAAGTAATTGAATATATGGGAGAATTTTCAAAAATAGTTGCACCAAATATTTATAAAATGTATATAACTTTTGGTAAAAAATAGATATGTAAAATATACAAAAAAAGAGATAAAAATAATCTCTTTTTTGTTTTTTATGTACAAATTATTCACTTTTTAGATTTTAATGTCAGTAAAACTATATCTCTTGGATTATTTATTCTTATTGAAATCCTACTATCTCCAAGAGCTCTATTAACTATCATATTGGTATTTTCTTCTTTATATATACCAGATGTATATTTAGGAAAAATACCTTGTCCAGGAGAATAAACACCTCCTATAAAAGGAATTCTAAATTGACCTCCATGTGCATGTCCAGAAAAAACTAGATCAACTTTAGATTCTACATATTTTTTAAATAATTCTGGTCTATGTGATAATAAAATATTATATTTATCATCTTTTTTTAAATCATTTATAACTTTTACTATATCTTTTTTATTATGAGATATATCATTAATTCCTATTAAATTTATAAAACTATTATTTTGTTTTAACAAAATATTTTTGTTTTCTAAAACTATCACATTTAATTTATTAAGTAATTTTTTTAACTGAGAAAACCTTTTGTAATATATTTCATGATTCCCTGTAACATAATATATAGTTGCAATATTTCTTATCATATTTAAAAATTTTTCTGCATTTTCAAAACTTTCATATCTATCTATTAAATCTCCAGTTATAACTATAATATTAGGAGATTCATTTTTAATCTTTTTGACTGTTTTATCTATAAGTCTTGCATTACTATGAAAATCTGATATTTGAATAATTTTATATCCATCAAAACTTTCGGGTATTTTACTAGATAAAATTTCATATCTACTCAAAATAACTATATCATTGCTAAGTAAAATATATAATAAAAATGTAATTATAAATATTAATATAAATATCATTAAAAATATAAAAAAGAAGCAATTACTTCTTTTTTCCTTTATAAATTTTAACTGTTATTAAGAATACTAATGCACATAATAAAAGCATTCCAACGAATAAAATTGCATTATTCATTAAAAAATCGACTATTTTCATAATTCTTAAAGTGATTCTACAATCACAATCCTTTCTCTATCATTATAATCATAGTATAAATTAATTTTAACATTTTTTAAATATCTATTAATAACTTTTTCTATTTTATAATAATGTCCATCCCCTATTTCTAAAAAAATTATAAATTTTTCTTTCAAACATTTTGTAATATTTTTAAATATATTTTCAAATATTTCTACACCATCTTCTGTATAAAGAGCAAGATGTGGTTCATATTTATCAGTTTGATAACTTGCTTCTTCTCTTGCTAAATATGGTGGATTAGATACTATTATGTCATATTTTTTATTTATATTTTCAAATAAATCACTGTTTATTAAATTTACATTTAAAGCTAAATTATTTTTATTAATATTTGCTACTTCTAATGCTTCTTTTGATATATCAGATAAATCTATATTTAAATCATTAAACTTACTTTTTAAAGTTAAACCTATATTACCACTTCCACAACATAAATCTAATATATCAATATTTTTGTCTTCTAATTTTTCTATTCTTTCAATTACTTTTTCTACTAATATCTCTGTTTCAAATCTAGGTATTAAAACTCTGTTATCTACATAAAAATTAAGACCATAAAATTCTTTTGAATTTAAAATATAGTTAATTGGTTCACCTTCTTTATATCTTTTAAAATATTTTTCTATTTTTTTAAAATCAACATCTAAATCTAAATATTTCAAAACATCTAATTTGTTACAATTTAAAAAAGAAGATATTATTAAATAAATATCATCTTTTGGTATATCTTTTATATATTTGTTTATAATTTCTTTAATTTTCATTAGATTCTAACTTTCTTTTTTCATCTTCATCTATTAATGCTTGAATAATTGGAGCTAGTTCTCCTTCCATTACTCTATCTAAATTCATATAAGAAAAACCTATTCTATGATCAGTTACTCTATTTTGTGGATAATTATAAGTTCTTATCTTTTCACTTCTAGAACCAGTTCCAATCTTACTTCTTCTTTCATTACCAAGTTCTAAATCTCTTTTTTCTTGTTCTGCTTCATAAATTCTTGCTTTTAATACTTTTAAAGCTGTTTCTTTATTTTGAATTTGACTTCTTTCAGTTTGACATGTAACAACTATATTAGTAGGTATATGTGTAAGTCTTACTGCAGAATCCGTTGTATTTACACCTTGTCCACCTTTTCCACTTGATCTATAAACATCAACTCTTATATCTTCCATATTTATATCTACTTCTATTTCTTCATTTTCAGGCATAACAAGTACTGTTGCAGTTGAAGTATGTACTCTTCCTTGAGTTTCTGTTACTGGAATTCTTTGTACTCTATGAGCACCACTCTCATATTTTAATTTGGAATATACATTTTTACCTTTTACCGCGAATGATACATAAGTAAATCCTCCTGTATCTGAACTATCTTCAGATAAAATATTTACTTTAAAATTTTCCTTTTCACAATACTTAAGATACATTCTAAAAAGATCTCCTGCAAATATATTTGCTTCATCTCCTCCAGCTGCACCTCTTATTTCAATAATAACATTTTTAGAATCATTTTTATCTTTAGGTTTTAATTCTTCTTCTAAAAAAGCTAAAATCTTTGTTTTTTCTTCTTCTATATTTTTTAATTCTTCTTCTACCAAAGAAAGCATATCTTTATCTTCTAGTAATAGTTTATTATTTTCTTCTTCTATCAATAATCTTTTATATTCCTTATAAGATTTAACCACTTCTTCAATATCGCTAACTTCTTTTGATAATTCAGTCATTTTTTTAATATTAGATACTATTTCTGGACTAGCTAAATCTTCTACCAACTTATTATATTTTTCTTCTATTAAATCTAATCTTTCAAACATTTCTATTCTAATTCCATTTCATCTTCATCTACTACTACTAAACCATCTAATTCATCAATAGCATCATCATCAAAATCTTCATCTTGATAAGCATCATCATAATTAGTTTTACTATCAATTTCATCTTCTGCTTCTTCTATTTCTTCATCTTCTTTCAATTCTTCTTCATCAAAATCTTCTTCTTCATCAATATTTTTCTTTTTTAAATCAGAAGTATATTTTTCACTCAAATCCCAATTTCCATCATCTAAAAGTACAAATTTTTTATCATTATTAAGCATAGTATAATAATCTGCTATTTTATTATCTAAATGATTAGATGATAAACCTAATTTATTTACTATTAAAGTTAATAAATCTAATGTATTTTTTTTACCTTTATTTTCTAATATAAGACATGTTAAATCTTTATATGATAATAATTCTGCATCTTCCTTTGTTAATTTGTCAAATTTCATAATAATCTTCCTTTTTCTTTCTATACTTTTATAACATTATTATAATTATATTTCAAGTTATTTTTTATCTTTATAAAAATATAAAATAATGATAAAATTGTAACATAGAGGTGAATAGATGTTAATAGTTACAATATTCATAATAATTATTACATTATTATTGATAAATAAAAAAAAGAGTTTAAATATTTTAATTAATAAAAATACTAATTTAAATAAAATAAATGATAATATATCTAATTTAATAATTAAAAAAAGAGATTTATTATATGATATTTGTAAAGAAATAAATAAATTAAACAATAAAGAAATGTTTACAAAATTAAATAAAATTAAAAATGAAGAAGATAATTTTAATTTAGATAGATTATTAAATGGAATATATAAAGATTTAAAAGAATACTTAATGATTAATAAAACAATAGTATTTGATGATAAAATAAAAGAAAAAATTAAAAACTTATTCAATTTAGAAATAGAAATAGAAGCGGAAAAAACATATTATAATAAAGAAGCAGAAGAATACAACAAATTATTTGAACCAATTGCTAACAAAAATAAATCAAAAAATAATAAATTAGATTATCATTTTATAAGAATACTTGAAAAAGAAGAATTATTTGAAATATTAAAAAAAAATACTAAAGACTAAAATCTATAGTATTTTTATTTTTTTCTTTTAAATAATTATTAGTTTTTGAAAATATTTTTGACCCAAAAAAACCTCTATATACAGAAAAAGGAGATGGATGAGTAGTTTCTATAATAAAATGCTTATCTTCATCTATTAAATGTCTTTTACTTTTAGCATAATTACCAAGTAAGATAAAAACGATATTTTCTTTTTTTTCTGAAATTACTTTAATAACATAATCAGTAAATCTTTCCCAATTTAACATTTTATGTGATCCTGGTTTATCTTTTTCTACAGTAAGTACTGAATTTATTAAAAATACCCCTTGTTTAGCCCAATTATCCAAAGAATTATTAGTTTTTTCTATATTTAAATCATTTTTTAGTTCTAAAAATATATTTCTTAAAGATGGAGGTGTTTTCATATTATCTTCTACTGAAAATGCTAAACCAGTAGCTTCATTTTCACCATGATAAGGATCTTGACCTATTATTACAACTTTAACATTATCTATAGTACATAATCTAAATGCTTTAAATATATCTTCATATTTAGGATATATAGTTTTTTCTTGATATTCTATTTTTAATTTTTTTATAAGTTCTTTAAAATAATCACTTTCTAATTCATCTTTTAAAAACTCATACCATGTATTCATTTGTGATACCTTTCATTATTTAATATTTTAAATGATCTATAAATTTGCTCTAATAACATCAATCTAAATAATTGATGTGGAAAAGTTAAATTAGAAAAACTAAGTATCATATTACATTTATCTAATATAGTTTTATCAAGACCTAAAGATCCACCTATAATAAAAGTTATATTCGAATAATTTATAAATGTTTTATCTATCAAATTAGAAAATTCTATACTATTAATATCTTTACCTATTCTATCTAAAGCAATATTATAATTTTTATTATCTAAATAATTTTCTATTTCTTTAGACTCTCTTTTCATTTCATCATAATTTTCATTTTCATCTTTTATTTCAATTATTTGAACATTTACATACTTAGAGATTCTTTTATAATAATCATCTATAAGGTTTTTTAAATTTTTATCTTTTATTTTTCCTACACATATTACTTTAATCATCTATTATTACCTCATCTTCATTAATTATTGAAACATCAAAATTAAGATTTTCTTTCATAACATCAAGACAAGCTTCATTAGTATTATTATGTTCACTTAAATGTATCAATATTACTTTTTTTGTATCTTTACCAACTACATTAGATAAAAATTTACTTGTTTGATAATTAGATAAATGACCAATATCAGATATAATTCTTTGAATTAAATAATAAGGATATTCACTATTCATAATCATTTTTTCATCATAATTTGATTCTACTAAATAAACAGTTTTATTATTTAAAAAAGAATAATACTTTTGTGGTATATAACCAGTATCTGTAATATAAACCAATTCGTTTGTTTCATTTTTTATAACAATTCCATAATTTTCAACATCGTGAGATAATTCAAAAAAATTAAAAGAGATATCTTCAAATTTGTTTATATTTTCATCTAATAAATTTAAAGTATAATTATTTTGAAGATACTCTCTTGTTTTTCCTTTAGCAATAATAGGTATATCATATTTTAAATTTTTAAGTCCCAAAATATGATCATTATGAATATGAGTTATAAATATTCCTTTTATCTTTGATATATCAATATATTTTTTTATTTTAGATATACTTACACCAAAATCTATCAAATAATTATTGTTTTTTTTAGTTGTAATTAAATAACTATTTCCTTTAGAACCACTTGAAATCATTTGTATTTTCATCTTCTAAATAATACTAACGGGTTAGTATTTCCTCCAGATGCATAACCTTGAGTATAAGGTTTAACAGTAGTTAATCCAAAGTGTAAGTGTTCTCCAAATGAACAACCGCTATTTCCCATATAACCAATCAATTGACCTCTGACGACAGTTTGCCCTTCTTTAACTAAAATACCAGGTCTCATATGTAAATAAGTAGTGTAATATCCATTGTTATGATTTATATATACATGGTTTCCAGTCATACCTTTACTATAACAGTTATGGTAATTTAGCGCATACCCATCAGCTGTTGAAACAACTACTCCGTTATTTGCAGCATAAATTGGTGTTCCACTTGAACCCGGAACTGTTATATCTATACCTTCATGATAATTAGATTGTCCAAATAAAGTTCTCCATCCATGATATGAACTTATATGATAAGGTTGTACTGTAGGCCAAGACCATATTCCAATATCTCCCATTTTAGACACATATTTACTTCCTAAAACAGTAATTTTTGCTTTACTAGGTTTTATTGTTTCTATAGATATTTTAGTTACTGAACCTACTTTATCATTAAAATATTTATATTTATATGTTGTTTTTGCTAAACCATTTTCCCCTTCTTGTTTTATTTCTTTATAATTTTGACCTTTTGATTGATCATATTGAACTATATCTTCGTATTTGTTTTCAAACATACTAGTTTTTGTTATTTCTTTTTCTACTATTAAAGATGGATTAATTAATGATACATTTACTTTTTGACCAGGATATAATAGTTCATTTTCACTTTTTATATCAGGATTAACCATTAAAAATTCTTTTACAGAAATTTTAGATTTTTCTGCTATCTTAGCAATACTTTCACCTTCTTGAACTATATATTCTTTTTTTTCTGAATTGTTACCAAATAATAAATATCTACTTAATTCTTTTGAATCAATAAATATATTTTTATCAGTAGATACATTTATTGGTTTTATTGTTATAGTATTTAAAAGTTTTATCTTATTTATACTTGTATCTTTGTCTAATTTTATAAATTTATTATTTTGAAAATAAAACTCATATTCTTCATTAGAAACAAAAATCTTAATAAAATTATTTATACCTTCATTTAAAATTTTTTTATCTAATATATAAAATTTAGTTTCTTTTATAGTTTCTTTTACTTCCAACGTTTGATAATCTACTGATCCTATAGTAACTTCATAACCTTTTATAGTTAACTTAGAATTACTTTCTTCTATTTGTTTATATATTTCTTCTGCTGTTTTGTATTCAACATCTTTAACATATATTTTTTCTAAATTAACATTTGAAGGTAAATAAACTTCTTTAACATTATATTTTTCTTTTATATTATCAGATACTTTCAAATTAGTTATATAACTTTCTAATTCACTTTTATCTTTAATATATCCTATATCTTTACCATCAATATATACTTTATATGCTAAATTATATATATCTGTTTTTTTTGTTTTAATAAACGATAAAGATAAACTTAAAAGAAACGCTAAAATTATAATAAAAAATAATCTAATTTGCTTCATTTATTTCTTTTCCTTTATTAAGTAATCTCGATAGATTTTTATTATATAAAAGTTCTATTTTTCTACCAGACACTCCATTTCTATTTTTTTCAAGATTAAATTCCATAATAGTTGTATTGTTATCTATAGCTTTTGTTTTATCTACATAATCTTCTCTATATAATAGTACTATTATATCGGCATCTTGTTCTATTTGACCAGATTCTCTTAATTCATTCATTGTAGGTCTTTGGTCACCTTTTTTCAGTTCTACTGGTCTTCTAAGTTGAGCTAAAGCAATTATAGGTACTTTAAGTTCAAGTGCAAGTTGTTTTAAAGATCTTGAAATATCAGCAACTTCTTGTTGTCTATTACCTTGATAATTTTTATTTGAAGTTAATATTTGTAAATAGTCAATTATTATTACATCTAAACCATCTTCACTACTAGCTAATTTTCTACATTTTGATTTTAATTCACCTATAGACAAACTAGGAGTATCATCAAAATAGATTTTTGAATTTCCAAGCTCTGCTGTTGCTTTAGCAAATTTATTCCAATCCGATTCATTAAAATAACCTGTTTGAAGTTTATGTTGATCTATTCCACCAACACTGGCAATCATTCTATTAATTAATTGTTCAGCACCCATTTCAAGATTAAATAAAGCTACTGTTTTTTTAGAATTTATAGCTATATTAGATGCTAAATTAGTTGCAACTACAGTTTTCCCGATACCAGGTCTACCAGCAACAATTATAAGTTGTCCTTCTTTTAAACCTGTTGTATATTTATCAAAATCTAAAAATCCAGTTGATATACCTGTTACATCATTTTTATTTTTTGTTAAAAAATTAATATTATCTTCTGCTTTTTTTAATACTTCTGTTACTGTTTTAAAATCTTTTGATCTTCTATTTCTAGCTATATTTAAAATTTTGCTTTCTGATTCATCTAAAACATCTTCTATTTTTTTATCTGTTGCAAATGCTAAATCTTTTATTTGACCAGTTACATCTATTAATTTTCTTAATATTCTAGCTTCTTCTATATCTTTTATATAATAATCAATATTACTAGAACTTGGTAAAATATTTAAAATATTAGCTATATAAGGAGCTCCTCCTGCTTTATCTAAAAGTTTTTTATCTCTTAAACACGATGTTAAAGTAACTAAATCTATAGGTATTTTATCATTATACATAGATTTCATGGTTTCAAATATAATTTGATTTTTTTCATCATAAAAAGAATCATGTGTTAATAAATCACATGACTTTGCCAATGCTTCTTTTTCTAAAAACATTGCACCTAACACTGATTTTTCTGAATCTATTTTATTAGGAATATTTACATTCATATTATTCTCTTTCTAATCTTACTATAATTTTTAATATTACATCTTTCGTTAAATTAATATTAACAAAATGATTACCTAGTGTACTTATAGGATGATCAATAGCTATTTGAGTTTTTTCTATATCTAAACCTATATTTTTTAAAGCTTCTTTTATTTGTTTTACTGATATACTTCCAAACACTCTAGAATCATCACTAACTTTAACTTTAAAACTTATAACTTTTTCTTGATATTTTTCTTTTACTAATAAAGCTTCTTTATTTTCTAATGCTATTTTTTCTTTTTGATTTTGTAAATTTTTTTGATAAATTTTATAATTTTCTTCAGTCTTTTTTAATGCATAACCTTTTTTTATTAAAAAGTTTTCTGCATATCCGGCAGCTACATTTTTTATTTCTCCTTCTTTACCTTGACCTTTTAAAGTTTTTATAAATATTACTTCCATATTACCTCCTATAAATTTTTGGCTATGTCTTTTATTCTATCATAAATATTGCTTATTGTTTCATTTTTAATATTTGCACCTGCTCTATTTTTGTTACCACCACCACCAAAAGATAACATTATTTCTTTCATATCAACATTTTCATCATTAGTTCTTCCACTTATTCCAATACTTCCATCTTGAAGTTTTGCAATTACAAAAGATGAACTAACATTTTCAAATTGGAGTAATAAATCTGCTACTCTTCCTATTTCTTCTCTTCTATATTTTATACCTTTTTTACCTAAAGTAATTAAAGTATTATTAATATTTTTAGCTCCTATTATTATTTTTTGATTTTTTATATACTGTTTTATATTCTTTTTAAATAGTTTTTGAACCTTTATGTTATCTGCTCCTTCTTTTATAAGATAACTTGATATATTAAAAGTATCTTCATTAATGTTTAAAGAAAAAGAAGCTGTATCTAAAACTATACCAGATAGTAAATAAGTAGAAATATTTGAAGGTATATTATAGTTTTTATTTTTTAAATAACTTGCTATCATCTCAGATGCACTACTAGAAAAAGCATCTATAATTTTCAAATCATTTTCTATAATATCACTAGTCTCTTCATGGTGATCTATAATTATTTTATATTTAAATAATCCTATAATATTTGGATTTTTTAATAAACTTTTTCTATTAAAATCTAAAAATATTATTAATGAATTTTCATCAACTACCTCTTTTATATCTTTAGATTTAATATAATTATAATCGTTTTTAGTTTCATTATAAATTTTAAAAACACCAGATTCTAATATATTATCATCTAAAATAATATATTTTTCTTTATTTTTAATATATTCTAGCATTCCTAAACATGACGAAATAGCATCCAAATCAGAGTTTATATGTCCTATTACAAATACTTTAGATGCTTTGTTTAAAATTAAATCTATTTTTTTAATATTATTTATTATATTCATATTTCCTCATTAATATTATAACCTTTTTTTATAAAAAGAAAAAGCATAGTAAATTATGCTTCTTCTTTGATTTCATTATATTTTTCTTTAATTTTTTCTTCTAATATTACTCTAAATTCTTGATTTATAGGATGTGCTACATCTTTATATGAACCATTTGATATTTTTCTAGATGGCATAGCTATAAATAACCCATTCTTTCCTTCTAATAATCTAATATCGTGAACTGCAAATACATCATCAAATAAAACTGATGCTACCGCTACTACCTTAGACCCTTCTTTTTCTATTTTACGTACATTAACTGATGTTATTTCCATGATTCCTCCTTCTGTACATCTAAATTTTATTGTATATATTTTTAAAATGCTATTGTTTAAATAAATTAAAATATAAAAATGTAAAATCTTCTGTTGATAAATCTTCTGCTCTATTTGATAAATTTTTATTAATTTTAACCAATAAACTTTCTATAGTTTCTAAATCATAGTTTTTTAAATTGTTTTTTAAAGTTTTTCTTTTATATTTAAAACAATCATATATAAAATTTTTAAATTTTTCTTTATCTATTTTTTTATAATTTTTACTAGTAAATTTTAAAATGACGCTATCTACTTTAGGTATTGGAAAAAAAAGTTCTTTTTTTATTATAAATTCTTTTTTTATATCAAAAAAGTATTCATATATTATTTTAGTTGCAGAATTTTTTGTATCTACAAATTTTTCTCCAACTTCTTTTTGCATTAATAAAACCATACTCTTAATATCAACATCTTCATCTACAAATTTCATTATAATTGAAGTAGTTATATAATATGGAATATTTGCAACTACATATATATTCTTATAAACATATTTGTTTATATCATTTTTTAAATTTGTAGTTAAAAAATCTTTAAAATTTATAATTACATTAGTATTTACAAATTTATTTTCTAATGTATTTTTTAATTCTTCATCTATTTCATAAGTTAAAACATATTTTGCTTTATCACTTAAAACTGAAGTTAAATCTCCTTCTCCTGTTCCAATCTCTATAACCAAATCATCCTTTGTTATAGGAGATAACGATACTATTTTTTTTAATATATTTTTGTCTTTTAAAAAATTCTGTCCAAATTTTTTTTTAAAATTATGACTCATTTATTCCATCCCCATCTTAATATTTCGTACTTTACATGTAGTCTACCAAGAGAAGTTGCAGATTTTTCACCTTCTACTAACAAATCAAACAAGGTACCTTTTATTGCTCCACCTCTATCTAAAACTATCGCATATATATCTTTATAATTTTTTATTCCTTTGATTTTTACTATTGATCCACAAGGTATACTTTTATCTGCTGCTACAATTCTTAAATTTTTATATTTTTTATCAGAATAATATATAGTATTTTTAGCATTTATATGCGGTGGACAAGCTAAATATCCACTACATCCAGTACAATCAGCTCCATAAGAAGTTATTGTACCATCAAATTTTAAAATATTATCTTTTCCATACTTTTTAATTTCTTCAATATTATTAACGTTTTTGATAACTCTATTATTATTTTTAAAATATTCACTTGTTTTAAATTTTACTGGGCTTAAATTATTACTATTTTTAAAAATAAAAGATCCTATTATTAATAAAGAACCAAAAACTATTAAAATTTTTGAAAAAAACTCTTTTTTTATTCTCATAACATTTACCTTTAAAACTTAATATTATTGTATATTTTTTTTACATTTAAAGTAGTTATATTTGCTACTTCTTCTATAGTTATATTTAATAATGACGCTAAGTATTCTGCTATTATTCTAATATTTTCGGGATAATTTTTTTCTCCTCTTAAAGGAGATAAGTATGGAGAATCAGTTTCTAGAACAATATGGTCTAAACCGATTTTTTCTATAACTTCTTTTAATTTAGAATTCTTAAAAGTTACAACTCCACCTATTCCTAAATAAAATCCCATATTTATATATTCTTTAGCAGTTTCTAAAGAACCTGAAAAACAATGAATGATACCTTTAACATTAAATTGTTTTAATATATCAATAGTATCTTTTGTAGCATCCCTAGTATGAATAACTATAGGTAAGTTAAATTCTTGAGCAATTTTAATTTGTTTTATAAACAAATCCTTTTGTTTTTCTTTATTAGTATTATCATAATGATAATCTAAACCAATTTCTCCAATCGCAATAATTTTTGTATTGTTTTTTAAAATTTTTTTTATTTTATCTAAATACAAATCAAAATCAATTTCTTCATTTGCATATTCTGGATGTATAGATATATTTAAATAAATATTTTCATATTTATTAGCCAACTTTATATTTTCTTCCCAATCTGTTACAGAACAAGTAGAAACTATTAGAGTTTTTACATTATTTTTTTTTGCTCTTTCAACCAACTCATCTATATTTTCATAATATTCTTCATTTATATGACAATGTGTATCAATTAATTTCATATTTTCACTCTTATGCTTCTTTTTGAAATATTTTAACTTTTGGTTTTTCAACAGATAAACTTAAATTTTCAACATTATTAATATATTTTTTTGTTTCTATATATGAATTTTTTAAACTTTGACTCTTATTTTTTTCTTCTGCTATTATTTTATCATTTATATCTTTTATTATTTTTTCTTCAAATTTTAAATTTTTAATATCTTGAGAAAATTTTTCAGATGTTTTATCTACTAATTCTTCTATTTTTTTATCATAATCATTTAAACTTGATATATTTTCTAACAAAGTTTGGCTTCTTGTTACTAAAATTTTTTTAACTTCATCTTTATATTCTTTTATTATTTCTTTTGATATATTTTTCTTTTTGAAAACTATAATATCAATTAAATTAGCTACAGTAAGATTAAAACTTTCTATATTTTTGTTAGTATCTATAGTTATTTTATTTTGATATATTTCTTTATTTTTAGCTTGTATTTGTTCATTAATACTATCCATAATGACCTCTTTATTGTATATATACTACATTATTTTTTGATTTTTTTCAATATTACTTAAGATTTAGACTTTCTAATATTTTATTTAAACATTCATATATATTATTTTTATCTAAATATATTTTTTGAATATATAAAACTATTTTTTTATCTTGACTCTTAAATTTAAAATTTTTATTTATTGATAAAGATTTAACAAGTAAATCTCCTATATCTATAATATTAGCTATTTCTTCATTAAATATTATTTCTATAGTTAATCTATTTTCTATAACTTTTTCTATTTTGTATTTATTAGATAAGCTATCAAATAATTCTTCTTCCATATATTCTAATATTTCTTTATTAAGCTTACCAAATCTATCTTCCAATTCTTCTTTTACCATATTAAATTCTTCTCTATTAGTAATGGAATTAATTTTACTATGTATTAATATTTTTAAACTATCATCTTTAACATAATTATCTGGAACATAATTTGATAAATTTATATTAGTTTTAACATTCTCTTCTACTTCATCTTTATCATTATCACTATCTTCTATTCCTGTTTCGATTCTTTTTATTTCATCATTTAAAATTTTAGTATATAAAGTAATACCAACACTATCTACAAAACCAGCTTGTTCACTACCTAAAATATCTCCTGCTCCTCTAATTTCTAAATCTCTAGCAGATATTTTATATCCACTTCCAAGAGCAGTATATTCTTTTATACTATTTAATCTCTTTTGAGCTTCTTCAGTTAATACTTTACTTGGTTTATACATTAGATAAGCATATGCTATTTTATTGCTTCTTCCTACTCTTCCTCTTATTTGATATAACTGACTAAGTCCAAATTTATCAGCATCATATATAATTAAAGTATTTACATTAGGGATATCTATTCCTGTTTCAATTATAGTTGTACAAAGTAAAACATCATATTCTTTATTGATAAAACTTTCCATTTTATCTTCAATATCTTCTTTATGCATTTTACCATGAATTTTTATTATTCTAGCTTGTGGTACTAAAGATTTTATTTCTTTTTCTTTTTCATCCATATCATTAATATTGTTATATAAAATATAAACTTGACCACTTCTTGCTAATTCTTTATAAATTGCTTCTCTTACAACATATTCATCTTCTTTAAAAACATAAGTTTCAATAGGATAACGATCAACCGGTGGAGTTTCTATAGTTGATATTGATTTAATACCCATTAAAGACATTTGTAATGTTCTAGGTATCGGTGTTGCACTCATAGTAAGAATATCTACATTGTTTTTATATTTTTTTAATTTTTCTTTATCTTTTACTCCAAATCTTTGTTCTTCATCTATAATTAATAAACCTAAATTTTTTGGTTTTATATTATCACTTAATAAAGAATGTGTTCCAAATAATATATCTAATTTAGCGTTTTTTAATTCTTGATATATTTCTATTTTTTCTTTCTGGCTTGTATATCTATTTATAAGTTTAATATTAACTGGAAATTTAGAAAATCTTTTCTTTGCCACTTCATATTGCTGTTTTGATAACAAAGTAGTTGGACATAAATATAATACTTGTTTTGAATCATTAACAGCTTTAAACATTGCTCTAAACGCTACTTCTGTTTTACCATATCCTACATCACCACATAAAAGTCTATCCATTGGTATATCCGATATCATATCTTCTTTTATTTCATTTATTGCTTTTAATTGGTCTGATGTTTCAGCAAATTCAAAATCATTTTCAAATATTTTTTGAAATTCATCGTCTTCTGAAAAATTATATCCTTTACTATTTTTTCTTAAAGCATATAAATTTATTAATTCTTTTGCTATACTTTTTATTTTGTTTTTAACTTTTAATTTAGTTTTTTTCCATTCACTTCCACCTAAAGAATTTACTTTAGGTATCATTCCATCTTTGGTAGAATATTTACTAATCAATTCTATTTTCGAAACTGGTATATATAATTTATCATTATTTTTATATATAACTTCTAAATAATCTTTATATTTACCTTTACTCTCTAAAGTAATTACTCCATTATACATACCTATTCCATAAGATTCGTGTACAACATAATCACCTTTAGTTAGATTTGAAATATCTGATATTTTTACTGAATATTTAAATTTAGTTTTATATTTTTTCTTTTTTATTACATTATTATAAATTTCATTTTCACTTAAAAATATATAATCTTTATATTCAAAACCTTCATTAAAATAATAATCAGATATTATATTTATTTTATTTTCTTCGATATTATCAAAATTTGTTTCAATCATAGATAAATTTATATGTTTTCTAAATGAATTTATTTTTGATTCTGATAAAGAAATTACTATTGTTTTATTTTTTCTAATATTAGTTGATAAAAAATTATTTATAAGTTCTATATTATCATAAAATTTTGAGATTGTTTTAGATTTAAAATTAACTATATTGTTAGTAGATTTTTTATTTTCTAAAGTTTCATAATATACCGTTTCTTCTTCTTTTATTTTATATAAATCTAAAAATTCTTCATTATCTACTTCATTAACTAATCTATCATATAAGTTTTTAATTATCTCATAATCTTTAAATATTGTTATTTTATCATTTAAATATGAAGAAATATTTTCATTTGAAGTAATTATATCTTTAAATGGTTTTATAGTTAACTCGTCTAGATCTTCAAAAGATCTTTGATTTTTTGGATCAAATAATCTTATTGATGTTATTTCATCTCCGAAAAATTCTATTCTACAAGGAAAATCTTCTTCTATTCCATATATATCTACAATATATCCTCTATATGCAAAATCTCCAGTTTTAGAGACTATATTATCTTCTTGATATCCTAAATCTAAAAGTTTTGTTAATAATTTATCTCTATTTATAACTTCGTTTTTTTTCAAATTTAAAATATTTAGTTCATAATCAGATTTAGATGTTATTTTTTTTATATAACCATCTAAATGTGTAACTATAATTTTATTTGTATCTTTTTTTAAAATAGCATTAATAGTTTCTAATCTAGTTATTTTAAATTCAGGACTTACTGCTAAAGATTTTACTGTAAAAAAATCATCATTTGGAAATAAATATACTTCATTTGTATAATTTAATAACGATTCATAAATTTTACTAGCTTCAAATAATGATGGTGTAACAATAATTATATTTTTATTAGAATTAATATAATTTTTATATACAACCAAAGAAAATAGTTCAGAAGTAATCTCAACTATTGTTAATTTATCATTAAAATTTGTATCTATTATATCTAAAATTTTAGTCATTTTTATTATATTTATTCATAAGCTTATCAAAATTATATTTAGAAAAATCATCTATTATATTTAACACATCATTTTTCTTAGCATCAAGGATTTTAATATCTTCTTCGCTAAATTTTGATAAAACATAATCCTTCATATTATATTTTTTATCATTAGATACTCCTATTCTCAATCTTTTTATATTTTCTGTACCTAAATGAAGAAAAATATTTTTTAAACCATTATGTCCTCCGCTTGATCCTTTTTCTCTTAATCTTAATCTTCCTATTTCTAAATTTATATCATCTACAATTATCAATATATTTTCAATTGGTATTTTATAAAAATCAACATATTTTCTAAGAACTTCTCCCGTTAAATTAACATAAGATTTAGGTTTTAAATAAATAACTTTTTTATCATTTATTTTTTCTTCTATATAATCTCCATTAAATTTTTCTTTAGAAAAAGTTAGATTTTTTGATTTTACATAATAATCTAACATCATAAAACCAATATTATGTCTAGTATTATAATATTCTTTTCCAACATTTCCAATTCCAACTATTAAATACATATTAATTTCCTTCGTGATATTTTTTATACACTTCTGATTTAGATAAATTTAAATCTTTTGAAGTCTTTTTAATTGCTTCCATTTTTTCAAAACCATCTGATATATATAAATTAACATGGTCTATTAAATTTAAATCAGAATAATCTACATCATTATTATTTCCCTCAACTACTATTACAAATTCACCCTTAAGTGTAATAACATTAAAATTATTAATTATGTTTTCTAATTCATCTCTTACACATTCTTCATACATTTTAGTTAATTCTCTACAAATAGCAACTCTACGATTATCAAAAACAGAATATATAAGGTTTAAAGTTTCCTGAATATGATGAACAGATTCATAAAAAATAATACTATATTTTATTTTTTGTAAATTTTTTAAATTTTCTATTTTTTTCTTATTATTACCTTTTAAAAAACCATAAAATAAATATGGATATGGATTTAATCCAGATATTATAAGAGCTGTCGTTGCTGCATTAGCACCAGGTAATCCAATAACTTCATAACCTTCTTCTATCGCTTTTTTAACTAATATATATCCAGGATCACTAATAATAGGTGTTCCCCTATCTGTTATAATAGCAACATTTTTATTCGAACTTAAATAATTTATCATTAATTCAGTTCTTTTTAATTCATTTTGTTCGTTTGAACTTATAAGATTTTTTGTTATTTTATAAAATTTTAATAATTCTTTACTAATTCTAGTATCTTCACAAAAAATAACATCAACTTCATTTAAAACCTTTAAAGCTCTATAAGTAATATCTTCCATATTTCCTATAGGAGTTGGCACTAAATATAATATTCCTTTTTTATTTTCCATAATTAAAATATTCCTTTTTTATTTCTTCGTAATATTCTCCATTTTCTTTATGTATAAATAACGGAGAAAGTACTTTTAATCCTGTGTTTCCACCATTAATAGCTTTTAACATAAATAAATCACTATTAGATTCTTTTTTAGAATATATAAATTTAACTTCTTTAGCTTTGAGATTATATTTTTCTAATACAACTAACAATTCAACAAATCTATCAGTTGGATATACTATATAAAATTCTCCTTTATTTTCTAATAATCGTTTTGCATTTTTTATAAGATCTTCTAAATTTAATTTTATTTCATGTCTTGCTATACTTTTTACCTCATTAAAATTAATTTTGCTATTAGGTAAAACTTTATAGTAAGGTGGATTTGTTATTATAATATCATATTTTTCATCTTTAAAATTTTTTATATCTTCATTAATTAAATTTATTTGATTAATTTTATCATTTATTTTAACAGTTTCTTTTGCCAATTCATATATTTCTTTTTGAATTTCTAATGCTGTTATATGATTTTTATATTTATAAGATAAAATAAGAGGAATAGGACAAGTCCCTGTTCCTATATCCAATATTCTTTGTCGTTCATTTTTAACATTACAAAAATTTGCTAACAAAACAGAATCTAAAGAAAATTTAAAATATTCTTTATTTTGATATATTTTTATATTTTTATATCCTAATAAATAATTTAATTCTTTCATATTTTTTCCTTATATTAAATCATAATTTATCTTTTTTAAAAATAATAAATAATTCAGCTTATCAATTACTGTTTTATAGTTAACATTTGTTTTTAACAATAAATATATATCAAACAAAATTTCTATAACCTTAATTTGTTCTATATTTAAATTATCTATCAAATTATATACTTGAAATGTTTTTTCTATATTTGAAAGAAAAATTTCTTTAGAATTATATTTTTTTTCTATATTATTATAAAAACTATTTTTATTTTCTTTTAAATAATCTATAAAAGTATTTGAATTTTCAACTTTTGTTTCTTTCAAAAAATTAACATTTATTGTTACACATCTAGATATTATAGTATCTAATAATACATTTTTATTTTTGACAACTAAAAAAGAAATTATATTTTCTTCTGGTTCTTCTAAAAATTTTAATAAAGTATTAGATGAAGATCTATTTAATTTGTATGCTTCATTAATAATATATATTCTTTTATTATTTGATAAACTTTTAGTAGAATATTTTTTTTCTATATTAACAATGTTTTCTTTGCTAATATTATTTTTTTCAGTATTAATTATAGTAATATCAAAATTATTATCATTTTTAATTTTTTCTATATTACTTTCAGTTATTTCTTCATTATTTATTTTTAAAGATAATTTTATTAAAAAATCTATTGCTAAATCATAATCATCTACAATAAACAAATATGCATGTAATATTTTATTTTCTTTAAAATAAAAATCATAAATTTTTAAAAGTAAATCATCCATTATATTTCTTTTCTTTCTTCTATTGCTTTTTCAAAAGTTAGATTATCAATATATTCAAAATCTGCTCCCATAGGAATTCCACTAGCTATCTTACTTATTTTTATATTAGGATTTTTGAACAATTCTTTTATATATAAAGATGTTGTTTCACCTTCTATACTAGATTTAATAGCTATAATTATTTCAGATATATTATTAGCTTCTAGCATATTTTTTAATTTATCTAAACCTATATCTTCAGGACCTATTCCTTCTATTGGAGATATTAAATTATTCAAAACAAAATATTTCCCGGGAAATATTTTGTTCTTTTCCATAAAGTAAACAATTTTAGGATCTTCTACTATACAAAGTACTTTATTTTCCCTATCTTCATCTATACATATATCACAAAGACCCTTTTCATTATCCGTATAATTATTACAAATATTACATTTTTTCACACCTTTATATGTATTAATTATAGTATTTGAAATATATTCAATTTGTTCAGAATCCATTTCTAAAGTATAAAAAGCTAATCTTTCAGCATTTTTTTGACCTATTCCAGGTAATAATTTATATGCATTTACTAAATTTAATATTTTATCATTCATTAAAATAAACCTGGAACCATATTAGAATATTGACTCATTTCTTTTTCTGATTCTTCATCTATTTGTTTAAAAATATTATTTATTGCTGTTAAAATCATATCTTCTAATGTTTCTAAATCATCTTTTTCTACATATTCTTTTATTTTAATGCTTTTTATACTTTTATTTCCCAAAGCTGTTACTTCCACTAAAGAATTAGAATAATTATATTCTTTTTCTTCTATTTTTTCTTTTTTACTCATTATGTCTTTTTGGACTTTTTGCATTTGTTTCATAAGCATTTGCATGTTCATATTTATTTCTCCTATTCTATTTCTAATATCTTATCAAATATATTTATTTTATTTTCGTTTTTTATATTTGTTTCTTCTATATATTTAGGAAGTATACCTATTTTTTTGTTTTCTATATATTTTTTAGTTTCTTCTTCCCATTCTTTTGTTTCTAAAAATATTAAATTTATTTTTTTATTTAATATTTTACTAAATGTTTTTTCTAAAACATTTTTTTCTGAATCAAACAACTCTTTTTCTTTTTGATTACATGAATATATTATCGTATTTAAAGAAGCCATTTTTATTTCTTTTTTTAACAATGCAATAATTTTTTTATCATTATTTTTTATTATTTCTTCTTTTAACTTTTTTTCATATTCTAGTTTGTTTGTTTTTTTAGCTTCAACAAAACAATTATTTATTTTTATTTTTATTTCTTCTTCTGTGAGTTTTTTATCATCTTTTTTTGAATCAAATAAAGCTTCTTCTTTTTGATTTTCATCTTTTTCTTTATTTTCTATTATCTTTATCTCTTTTTTTATTTCTCTATTTTCCTTAAAATATTTCAATATATATACTTTAAATAAAAACTCTTGTATTTCAACACTTGATATTTTATTTATTAATTCATTTAAAAGAGATATTAATTGATAATCAATATTATCAACCATAGTACTTTCATAATATTTAAGCAAATTTTTAATTAATGTGATAATATCAAGGTTATTTTCAACTATTTTTTTGTATTCTTTAATAAAATTTTCTTCATTTTTTTCTACTAAACTATTTGCTAACGGTTTTAATTTTTCAAATGAAATAGTGTTTGATATTTCATATATTAAATCTATATTTATTTTTTTTCTATCAGAATACGCTATGGCTTTATCTAATATTGTTAAACTATCTCTTAAACCACCAGCTGATAACTCAGCTATTTTTAACAATGCATCTTCTTCATATTCTATATTTTCTTTTAAACAAATATATTCTAGTTTTTCTTTTATTATTTCTTTAGATATTTTTTTAAATTCTAACACTTGACACCTTGAAACAATAGTATCAGGAACTTTTTTAATTTCTGTAGTAGCCATAATAAACACAACATGTTTAGGTGGTTCTTCAAGCGTTTTCAACAATGCATCAAAAGCTTCTTTTGTTAGCATTTGAATTTCATCTATTATATAGACTTTATATTTTAACTCTGTAGGAACCAAATCTATTTTGTTTCTAATATTTCTAATTTCTTCAACACCATTATTAGATGCTGCATCCATTTCAATTATATCAACTGTATTTTTTTCTATTTTTTTACAATTTTCACATTCGCCACAAGCTTTTGCATCCGATATATTCAAACAATTAATTAATTTAGCATAAATTTTAGCCGTACTTGTTTTACCAGTTCCTCTAGGTCCAAAAAATAAAAACGCATGATTAATTTTATTGTTTTTAATTGAATTTTGTAAAATAGTTTTTATTATTTCTTGACCATATAAATCATCAAAATTATCTGGTCTATATTTTCTATAAAGTGCTTTGTAATTCATATAATCACCCGTATAAATTATAACATTTTTAATACATTTAATAAAGTTTGTTTCACGTGAAACAATAAAAAAAGTGCACATATTACTTTTATATAATGCTGCTTAGTTCCCTATCTGACATGGTTTTATAAAAATAATATTGCACAAGATAATTATACTTTATATATAACAAAAAAACAAACGTTTCACGTGAAACAATTTGTTTTTTTTGTTATTCTTCTATAATTTCTTCTGTTTCATCTATTGGAGTTAAAGCAACTGATGAAAGTTTACTTTCATTTTTAAGGTTTATTAATTTTATACCTTGAGTATTTCTTCCTATAGTAGATATTTGTTCTTGAGATATTTTTATAACTGTTCCTTGATCTGTTATTAATAAAATATCTTCTGTTTCTTGTGGATATTTAACAGCTATTAAATTTCCTGTTTTTTCAGTTGTATTTAAAGCTTTTACTCCTTTTGCACCTCTTTTAGTAATTCTAAAATCTTCTACTTTAGTTTTCTTTCCATATCCGTTTTCTGTAACAATTAATAATTCATTACTATCTTCAATCACTTCTGAACCAACAACTACAGAACCATCTAAATTCATTCCTCTACAACCTGATGCTGTTCTTCCTGTAGGTCTTACTTCATCTTCTTTAAATTTAACTATTTTACCGTTTTTTGAAGCGATAACAATATAATCTTCTCCTAAAGATTTTTTAACAGCAATTAATTTATCATTATCTTTTAAAGATATAGCGATTTTACCGTTTGATCTGATACTTTCAAATTCTGATATAAGTGTTCTTTTAACACAAGCTTGTTCAGTTATGAAAACTATATATTTAGATTTTTCATCTTTACCATCAACACTTAATAAAGAAGTGATTTTTTCATCTTTTGCAAGTGGTAATATATTAATTATTGGTAAACCTTTAGATTGTCTACTATATTCTGGAATTTCATAACCTTTTAATCTATATACTACACCAAGATTACTAAATAGTAGTAAATAATCATGAGATTTCATACTAATTAATTTTTCAGTATAATCTTCATCGTTTACACTAATACCTTTAATACCTACACCTCCTCTATTTTGAACTTTATAAGTGTCGTTATTCACACGCTTAATATATCCATTATGAGTAAGAGTAATTATTATATCTTCTTCTGGAATAAGAGATTCATCTTCTATATAATCAACTGCAGTCATATCAATATTAGTTTTACGTTCGTCATTATATTTATTTTTAATTTCTAATAGTTCTTCTTTAATTATATTTAAAATTCTTTCTTCTTTTTCTAAAATATCTTTTAAATCAGCTATTAATTCAATTAATTCTTTTAATTCTTCATCAAGTTTTTCTCTTTCTAAACCTGTTAATCTCTTCATTTTCATTTCTAAGATAGATTTTGCTTGTATTTCAGATAATTTAAAATTATTTTGAAGTTTTTCAATAGATTCTTCATCGGTTTTAGAATTTCTAATTATATTTACTACTGCATCTATATTATCAAGTGCTATTTTTAAACCTTCTAATATATGTTCTCTAGCTGAAGCTTTTTCTAAATCAAATTGAGTTCTTTTTGTAATAACTAAAATTTGATGTTCTATATATTTTTCTAATATTTCTTTTAAATTAAGAAGTTTTGGTTCATTATCAACAAGCGCTAACATATTAACACCATAATTTTGTTGTAACTCAGTATGTTTATATAAATTATTTAATATTACATTAGCATTAACATCTCTTCTTAATTCTATAACAATCTTAATAGTTCCTCTATTTGATTCATCTCTTAAGTCAGTAACACCATCTATTGTTTTATTTTTAACTAAGTTAGCAATGCTATTTACTAAA
Organism: uncultured Eubacteriales bacterium; assembly: GCA_963536495.1. GTDB lineage: Bacteria > Bacillota_I > Bacilli_A > RF39 > UBA660 > CAJPPJ01. Next base: position 52,726 of record CAUTAF010000006.1, on the reverse strand, counting down.
TTAGCTTTATTAACCATATAAGGAATTTCACTAACGACAATTTGTGATTTTCCATTGTTTTTTTCAATAATTTCAGCTTTTGATCTTATAGTAATACTTCCTTTACCTGTTTCATAAGCTTTTTTAATTCCTTGGTTACCTAAAATAGTTGCTCCTGTTGGAAAATCTGGTCCTTTTATATATTGCATTAAATCTAATATAGTCATGTCTTTATTATCAATTAATGCTACTGTACCATCGATTATTTCACCTAAATTATGTGGTGGAATATTTGTAGCCATACCAACCGCAATACCTGTAGATCCATTAACTAATAAGTTAGGAAATCTAGCTGGTAAAACAACTGGTTCCACTTCTTCTCCGTCATAGTTAGGTACAAAATCAACACTGTTTTTATTAATATCTCTTACTAATTCCATAGAAAGTTTACTCATTCTAGCTTCAGTATAACGTTGAGCAGCTGCTTCGTCCCCATCAAGTGATCCAAAGTTACCTCTACCATCTATCAAAGGATATCTATAAGAAAAGTATTGAGCCATTCTTACTAACGCTGAATAAATTGAAGAATCCCCATGTGGGTGATAATTCCCCATTATTTCACCAACAATTTTAGCGCATTTTTTATGAGGAGAACCTGCAGTTGCACCAATTTGGTTAATACCATATATAATTCTTCTTTGAACAGGTTTTAATCCATCTTTTACATCTGGTAATGCTCTTTGAACAATAACACTCATAGCATAGTCTAAGAAAGACTTCTTAATTTCACTAGAAAATTGTAATTCTTTTAATTTTTCTGCCATTTCTTCCTCCTATATATCCAAATTACTTACATATTTAGCATTTTCTTCTAAGAAAACTTTTCTTGGTTCTACATCTTCTCCCATTAATTCTGTAAGTGTTCTATCTGCTAATACAGCATCTTCTACTGTTAATTGTAATAATGTTCTATTTTCTTTATTCATAGTTGTTTCCCAAAGTTCAGTTGCATCCATTTCCCCAAGCCCTTTATTTCTTTGAATAGAAACTTTAATATTTCCAATAGATTTTAAATATTCATCTTTTTCTTGATCAGTTTGAACATATTTAACTGTTTTACCATGAGAAATTCTATATAAAGGAGGACATGCTGCATATATATATCCACCTTCTATTAAAGGTTTAAAATATCTATAAAAGAATGTTAATAATAATATTCTAATATGACTTCCATCAACATCGGCATCTGTCATTATAACTATTTTGTGATATCTTAATTTTTCTATATTAAAATCTTCTTCAATTCCTGTACCAATAGCTTTTATCATTGAAGCTATTTCATTATTATCTAAAACTTTGTCTCTTCTAGTTTTTTGAACATTTAACACTTTACCTCTTAGCGGTAGTATTGCTTGAGTAATACTATCTCTACCATCTTTTGCTGAACCTCCGGCAGAATTCCCTTCGACTAAGTAAAGTTCAGATACTTTAGGGTCCTTAGATGAACAATCAGCTAATTTACCTGGTAATGAAGATATTTCTAATCCTGCTGGTTTTCTTGTTATTTCTCTTGCCTTTTTAGCAGCGATTCTAGCTCTTGCTGCAAGCATAGATTTTTCCATTATCATTTTAGCTTCATTAGGATTTTCTAACAAAAATCTTTCAAATTGCTCTGAAAATATCTTATCTGCAATAGATCTTACTTCACTATTTCCTAATTTTGTTTTAGTTTGACCTTCAAATTGAGGATTTGGATGTTTACAAGAAATTATCATTGTAAGACCTTCTCTCACATCTTCTCCAGTTAAAGGATCATCTTTTTCTTTTAAAAACTTATTGGTTTGTGCATATTTATTGATAATTCTAGTTAATGCTCTTCTTACACCTTCTTCATGTGTTCCACCTTCTGGAGTAACAATGTTATTAACAAACGAATATATGTTTGAAATAAATCCATTATTATATTGAAATGCTACTTCTATAGATATGTCATTTTCAGAACCAGTCACATCTATAATTTTATTAATAGTTTCTTTGTTTTTATTTAGTTTTTCTACATATTGAACTAATCCACCACTATAACAAAATTCATCTTTTTTATTAGGTTCTACTCTTTCATCTATTAAATATAGTTTTAAACCTTTATTTAAGTAAGCTAATTCTTCCAAACGAGTTTTTAATACATCGTAATCGAATATAGTAGTTTCAGTAAATATTTCAGGATCTGGTTTAAATGTTACTGTTGTACCAGTTCTATTAACATCACATTCTCCTATTATTTTTAAAGCTTCTTTAGGTGTACCACCTTGTTCAAATCTTTGAAAATAAATATTTCCATTTTTATATACTTTTACTTCTAAATAATCACTTAAAGCATTAACTACTGATGCACCAACCCCGTGAAGTCCTCCAGATACTTTGTATCCTCCACCTCCAAATTTACCACCAGCATGTAATACTGTATAAATAGTTTCTACTGTTGATTTACCAGTTTTTGGATGTATATCTACAGGTATTCCTCTACCATCATCTTTTACTGTGATTATATTATTTAATCCTATAGTAACTTCTATATGAGTTGCATATCCTGCCATTGCTTCATCTATTGAGTTATCAACAATTTCCCATACTAAATGGTGTAATCCTTTTGAAGATGTAGATGCAATATACATTCCTGGTCTTTTTCTTACAGCTTCTAAACCTTCTAATACTTGAATAGACTCAGCATTATAATCTTTATTTATTTCTTCCATTATTAACTACCCTCACTTCTCCATCTTTTATTTTAAAGATTTTAGCATTATCTCTTATACTTTTATTTATTCCTTTTAAATCATTACTAGTTATTACAACTTGTAAATCATCTGGAATAAATTTAACTAATCTATTTTTATTGTTTATATCTAATTCACTAAATAAATCATCTAATAAAATTATTGGTTTTTTGTCATCTGTTGCTTGAAATAACATCATTTCTGCTAATTTAAACGATATAACAGCCATTTTCTTTTGACCTTCAGAACTATAAAATTTCATATCTTTATCTTCTAAAATAAAACTAAAATCATCTCTATGTGGACCTGTTAAAGTCATACCTTGAGAAATTTCTTTATTAAAATCTTTTTTATATTTTTTATTAAGAATTTTTTTAATATTTTCTTCACTATATTCAGTTATATCGATATTGGGAGAATATTTTATTATTAAATTTGGATTTAAACAAATATGTTCAAATATATTTCCTAAATAATTATTTATAGAACTGATATATTTATCTCTTTCAATATAAATATAAACTGCTTTTTCTATTAATTTTTCTGTTAATATATCAAAGTATTTTATATCAGAAATAGAATTTATTAAAATTCTTTTTAAATAATCATTTCTTAATTTCAATAATTTATTATATTCATTTAAAGTTTTAAAATATTCTTTATTAAATTGACATATCGAAATATTTAAAACATCTCTTCTATTAGATGGAGATGTCTTAATCATAAGTACATCTTCTGGTGTTGATATAACAACAGGATATTTACCAATATATTCTGATAATTTAGTAATTTTAGATGAATTTAAATAGATTTTCTTAGATATTTTATCAATATTGTATAAAACATTTTCATTGTAAGAATTTTCTTTAATAGTAGATTTTATAGTTAAAAAATCTTTATTAAATTTTATTAATTCTATATCACTGTTAGCTCTAAAAGACTTTGTAAGTGAATTTAAATAAATTGCTTCTAATATATTTGTCTTTCCAGCACCATTTGATCCTATTATAATATTTATATTGTTAATAAAATTTAATTCAACGTTATCTAAATTTCTAAAATTTATTAATTTTAACTTTTTTATCTTCATTTTTAAAAAAATTGCTATTTTTCATTGATTCCTACTTTCGAATGGTTCTATACATACAAGAGTATTATAACATAAAAATAGCTATTTTTGTTATTATTTTTGATATTTATTGTTTAAAAATCTATAAATTTTGTATTTTTATAATGCAAATGTCTTTGTCTTAATATCGATTGAAGTCTAAGTGATCTATTCATTTGATTTTCTAGTGATATTTTAGATATTATAAACTCTTTTTCACTATTGTTATAAAAACGAATTTTAGTAACTATTTCACTAGTTTTTTGATAATTTTTAATCAAACTGTAATTAATCCAACAACAATCTGGTTCTAATGAAGATTTTGTAGGAAAAAATATCATATTTTCAGATTCTGCTACTATTATTGGTAACTTATATCTAGCAGATAACATCTCTTTTACAGAATGAAGTCTTCCTAAATAACTACTTCCATAGAATTTACAAGAATCATCTACTATTTTATATCCCGGTTTATCTACTACAAATTCATTATTTAAAGTAATTACCTTACTTTTATTTCCTTTTGATATTATTGCAATTGTTTCATCATTTATTTCATAATTTTCCATAATTTTAATCCCTCCTTTTTATAAAATAAATTGTGATTCGTATCATAAAATATTAATTTTAAAAAAAATAGGGGTTTTATTAGGGATTTTATGGGTATTTTTCGTCCTTTTTTACAAAAAAATAAAAAGTTATATTAATAACTTCTTATTGGCAATACTAAATGCATTAAATTTTCTGAATCTTTATCACTTATAACAATAGGTTTATCTGAAGCTAAAAATGTTAAAGTTATAGTTTCATTTTTAAATGTTTTTACTGAATCCATCATATATCTAGATGAAAAATCTATTTTGAATTCGTTTTCAACATTTTCGTTTATATCTATTTTTTCATCTACTTGACCTATTCCATCTCCTGATTTAACGACTACAGTATTTTTATTTACTATTAAAGAAATAATATTTTTTTCTTTATCTGAAGTAAATAAAGCTGCTCTATCTACTACATTATAAAATTGTGTTTTATTTAAAGTAATTGAAAATAGTTTTTCTTTTGGAAATAAATTTGAAGTAAATGGATAATTTCCACTTATAAGTCTAGATTGAAATAATAAATTTTCATAATTAAAGATTATTTTATTGTTAAATATATGTAATTCAACATCACTATCTGCCTCTATTGTCTTTAAAAAATTATTAAAATTATCTGTTGGAACTACAATATTATAACTTTCATCAACTGTTTCTTTTAAATCTAATATATTTCTTGCAAGTCTATATGAATCAGTTGCATTTAATTCTATTTTATCTCCTAAAATACGTAAATTTATCCCTGTAAGTATTGGTCTTCCTTCATCTCTACTAGAAGCAAATGAAATTTGATTAACAGCTTCTTTTAATTTTTTAGCATTTATAGATATGAACTTTTTGTTCAAAGATAAATCCATTTTTGGATATTCTTCTTTTTCATAACCATTTAAATAAAAATTACCAGATTTTGTTTTAATTAAAATCTTTACTCCATCAAGAACTGTGATTTCTAAAACTTGTTCTTCTAATTTTCTAACTATCTCTATTATATTTTTTGGTATTACTATTCCACCTAATTCTTCTATTTGAATATTTTCTTTATCTAATTTAATAAAATTTTTAATAGTCATATCTGAATCAGACGCTATTAAATATAACCCTTCACTAGTTAATTCAAATTTAATTCCTGATAATATAGGTATTAAACTTTTACTAGAAATAGCATTACTTACTTTTGCTAAACCTTCTAATAATGTCTTTTGTTCAATTTTAAATTTCATATATTACTCTCCTTTTTTATATATATTTTTATTATTATTGTTTATATTGTTTATATCTTGATTAATCTTATATAAATTCTACTAATTATCATGTTCATATTATGAATATTATTGTTTATTTATATCATTTTCTAAATCTTTTATTACTTTTTTCATATCGACATTTGTCTTAATTAATTTTTCTACCTTATTTATAGCATTTATAACAGTAGAATGAGTTTGCCCAAATTCAATTCCTATTTTAGATAAATTTTCTTTTGTATGTTTATTACATAAATATAAAGCAATTTGTCTTGGAATTAAAATATTTGGACTTCTTCTTTTGGCTTTTAAATCATCAACTGAAATTCTATAATAATCAGCTACTATTTTTTGAATATGATTTATATCATTTTTTGTACCAGTACCTCTTCCTATAAGATCTCTAAGAGCATCTATTGTAGTGTTTAAATCGCTAGTACCATACATATTATGATATAAAAGTATTCTTTTTATAGCACCTTCTAAACTTCTAACATCACTACTTATATTAGTAGCAATATATTCTATTGAATCGTTATCTATATCAATAATTTCTTTTTCTTTTATTTTAGATTTTATAATGTTTATTCTTAAATCATAATCAGGTGGATCTATATTAAAAGCTCCACTCCATAAGAATCTTGTTTTTAATCTTTCCTCTAATTTTTTTAAATCGTTTGGAGATGAGTCAGAAGATACGATTATTTGTTTATTATTATTATGTAATTCATTAAAAATATTAAAAAATTCTTCTTGAGTTGTTTTGGTTGTACCTAAAGATTGAATATCATCAATTATTAATACATCGATATTTCTATATTTATTTTTAAATTGTTCTAACTTTTCGGTATTATTATTAACATTTAATTGTCTAGCCATGCTAGTAAAATCACTTATAAATTCTTCTGTAGGAACATATAAAACTTTTTTATTAGTATTATCTTCAATATAATTACCAATTGCTTGCATTAAATGAGTTTTACCTACTCCACTATTTCCATATAAGTAAAATGGATTATAAGAATCACCTGGACTAACTGATACTACTCTGGCACATTGTGCTGCAATTGCATTACTTTTACCTATTATAAAATTATCGAAAGTTAAGTTTTTATTTAAATTAGATTTGTGAACAAAATTATTGCTAATAACTTGATTATTTTGAACTATCGATACTTCTTGATTGTTTTCTAAATCATCTTTTGTTAATAATAATATATCTATATTATTTTCTGTAACCTCTAACAAATATTTTTTTAAAGAATTAAAATGGTACTTTTCAATAAATTCTTTTTGAATATTACCTAAATTACAAATTATTTTAGCACAGTTATCTTTTAAAGAATGAAGAACAGTTTGTTTAAAATAATTTTTAAAAGCTACATCAGTTACATCATTTTTAATTTTTTCTAAAACTAAATTCCAAACTTTCCCTTCTTCCATGATAATCCCCCAACATGTTAAGAATTATTGTAGTATATTTTGTTGATAATTAAAAGAGAAAAATAATATAAACATTATATATACAAAGATTTAAACATTTAATAACTATATATATTAAAGAAAAAATATAGTTATAAACAAATGAACAAATTTTATAAAGTTTATAACTTATAACTTAAATAATTAACATGTTTATATGTTGAAAAGTTAAAACTTTGTATATTATAATTAAATAATCAATGTTCATATCAAATAAAACTTTTATTTTTTTTAAAAATAAGATATAATCATTATTGTTTATTTAAAAGGAGGACTTATGAAAAGAACTTTTCAACCAAATAATAGAAATAGAAAAAAGAAATGTGGATTTTTTTCTAGACAAAAAAGTGGTATAGTTGCAAGAAGAAGACGTAAGGGTCGTAAAGTATTATCTGCTTAGGTAGTTTAATATATGAAAAAAATAAATACTATCAAGAAAAATGAAGATTTCTTGAAGGTAATAAAAAAAGGTAAATATATAAAAGAAAGTTGCTTTACTATATATTATATAGATAATCATAACGAAAATTTCTATCGTTTTGGTTTATCTATAGGTAAAAAAGTAGGTAAAGCTTTTTTGCGTAACAAAATAAAAAGACAATTAAGAGAAATTATATATAAACATAAAAGTTTATATAAAAATGGAGAAGAATATATTATAATAATAAAGAAAGAGATTAATGATGTATCTTTTTCAAAATTAGATGACTTATTTTTAAATGTAATAAATAAGTTGAAAGGAAATAATAATGTTCAATAACAAAAAAATAAAATTATTAGGATTTTTAGTTTTATGTTTGTTTTTACTAACAGCTTGTGTAAAACCACTAAAGGAAAATAAAACAATAATTACTAATCCTGTTACTAAACAACAATTAACTGAAAATATAGTTTGTCAACCGGAAGATAAAGAAAGTATAAAAATATATAATAAATATAAAGAAAAAGTTGATATATCAAAACTACCAAAATGTAGTGAGTATATGTTGTTTAAAGGTAAATATAATGGTTTATGGGATAGTTTTTTTATAAAACCATTAGTTGTTTTATTGGTTCAATTAGGAAAAATTATTAAAAATTATGGTTTATCAATAATTATTGTAACTTTAATTTTAAAATTAATAACTTTACCAATTACAATAGCCCAAATAAAACAAAATAAAATAATGAAAGAAATTCAACCTGAATTAGCTAAATTAGAAACAAAATATAGTGGAAAAACTGATCAAACTTCAATAATGAATAAAACTAGAGAACAAGCTCTTATATATAAAAAATATAATTTAAATCCTCTTAGTAGTATAGCATCAGGAGTATTAACTGCAGTTATATTTATAGCTTTTTATGAATCTATAATGAGAACACCCGCTGTATTTGAAAGTACATTTTTAACATTTCAATTAGGAACTTCTCCAATTACAGCTTTTAATACTGGAAAATATATATATATATTATTGGTAATATTAAATGTAGTTATTACATATTTTAGTTTAAAAGTTGCAGAATTAACTTCTACAAATAAAGAAGCATTACAAAGCATGAATACATTATTTATAGTTATGCCTTTAATAATAGGATTTATGTCTTTAGTATCACCAGCTGCCCTTAACATATATTGGATAATTCAAAGTGGATTTGCTTTTCTACAAAGTTATATAATAAATAAAAAAGCTGAGGTGAAATAATGAAAAAAAGTATTTATATAGGAAAAAATAAAGAAGATTTATTAAATTTAGCTTTATATGAATTAAATGTTAATAAAGATGATGTGATTTTTTATGAAAAAGAAATAAAAACAGGGTTATTTAAAACAAAAAAAATAGAATTATCAATTATTAAGAAAATAGAAATAGAAGAAGATTTAATAGAAAAAATAAAAAATATATTAAATGACATGTCTATAAATATAATAAATATAGATACTTATTATAAAAATAATACATTTTATATTAATTTAAAAACAGATAATGATAGTCTAATAATAGGTAAAAATTCAAAAAATTTAAAAGCTTTAACTACTATAATTGTTAAATATTTAAAAAATAATGAATTAAATGAATTTAAATTTGTATTAGATGTTTCAAATTATAAGAAACATAAAGAAAAAAAATTAATATTTTTAGCTAAAAATGTAGCTAAAGAAGTATTAAAAACAGGAATAGAAGTAAATTTAGATCCAATGAATTCTTATGAAAGACGTATAGTTCATAATGCATTATCTAATTTTAAAAATATAGTTACAGAAAGTTCTGGGGAAGAACCAAATAGATATGTTGTTATTAAAAAAAGAGAGTCTTAAAACTCTTTTCTTTTTATAGGAGGAATAATGGATACAATTGTTGCAATATCAACTGCTCTTGGAGAAGGTGCAATATCTATAATTAGGCTTAGCGGAAAAGATGCTATTAGTATAGTTGATAGCATCTTTAGTCGTGATTTAACAAAGGTAGAAAGTCATAGAGTAGTATATGGTTTTATAAAAAATGAAGAAGATATTATAGATGAAGTGTTAATAACGGTTATGAAAAGTCCAAAGACTTATACATTAGAAGATATAGTTGAAATATCTTGTCATGGCGGTATTGCAACTACTAAAAAAATCTTAGAATTAATAATGCTTAAAGGAGCAAGATTAGCAGAAAAAGGCGAATTTACTAAAAGAGCATATTTAAATGGAAGAATTGATTTAATAGAAGCAGAAGGAATAAATGAACTATTAAAATCAGATAGTGAATTAAATAGAAAAATATCAATAAATAAAGTAAGTGGTAAACTTAGTCAATTAATAAAAGGTTTTAAAGATAATTTATTAAATATTATTTCTGATATAGCAGTTAATATTGATTATCCAGAATATACTGATATTTATGTAACAACTAATGAAAATATAAAAAAAGAGGTTAATTATATAGAAAACTCTTTAAAAAATATTTTAAGAAATAGTGTAGATGGTGAAATAATAAAAGCGGGTATAAAAACTGCTATAATAGGAAGACCAAATGTAGGTAAAAGTTCTATATTAAATGCACTTCTTGATTATGATAAAGCTATTGTTACAAATATTCCTGGAACAACTAGAGATTTAGTAGAAGGTAGTATAGTAATAGATGGAGTAACATTTAATTTAATAGATACAGCAGGTATAAGAGAAACTGAAGATATAGTTGAAAAATATGGAGTAGATAAATCATTAAAACAAATAGAAGAAGCAAATTTAGTTATTTTAGTTCTTAATAATAATGAAGAATTAACTCCTTATGATAAAGATTTAATTGAAAAATCTAATAATAAAAAAAGAATTGTGGTAATTAATAAAACCGATTTAGAAAATAAATTAGATATAAGTTATTTAAATTTAAAAAATGTTATATATATCAATACTATTGAAAAAGAAAAAATTGATATATTAAAAGATAAAATAATAGAATTATTTAATTTAGGTACATTAAATTCTAGTGATTTGATGATTTTAACTAATGCAAGACAAATAAATTTAGTAAAAGAAGCTTTAGTTATATTAGAAGATGTAAAAAAAGCACTTGATAATAATGATCCTATTGATTTAATAGAATTTGATTTAAAAAATATATATGAAAAATTATCAGAAATGTTAGGTGAAGGAAGTAAACTTGATGTTATTGATAGAATTTTTGAAAGATTTTGTGTAGGTAAATAATATGAAATATGATGTGATAGTAATAGGAGGAGGACATGCTGGATGTGAAGCTGCTCTTTCTTGTGCAAGAACAAATAATAAAACATTACTTATAACAAGTAATATAGATAATATAGCTGATATGCCTTGTAATCCATCAATTGGAGGACCAGCAAAAGGAATAGTTGTTAAAGAAATTGATGCTTTAGGTGGAGAAATGGCTAAAAATATCGATAAAAGCCAACTTCAAATGAAAATGTTAAATACTAAAAAAGGACCAGCAGTTAGATCTTTAAGAGCTCAAGCAGATAAAAAAATATATCATAAAGAAATGCTAAATACTTTAGTTAATCAAGAAAATTTAGAGATAAAAGAAGCTATGGTTGCTTCTATAATAGTTGAAGATAAAAAAGTAAAAGGTATAGTTACAGAAACTGGTGAAAATATATATTCTGATATAGTAATAGTTACTACTGGAACATATATGAAAGCTGTTATATTAAGAGGAATGGATAAAACTCAAGAAGGACCACATGGAGAAAAACCATCTTTAACATTAAGCGATAATTTAAAAGAATTAGGTTTTAATATAAAGAGATTAAAAACAGGTACACCACCAAGAATAGCAAGAGATTCAATAGATTTTTCAAAAGGTGAAAGACAACCAGGAGATGATGAAATATGGCATTTTTCTTATTCAAATTATGATAAAGTTTATGATACAGAAAAACAACTTCCGTGTTATTTAATCTATACCAATAAAGATACTCACGATATTATTAATGCTAATTTAGAAAAATCTAGTATGTATGGAGGAATAGTAGAAGGAGTTGGACCTAGATATTGTCCTTCTATCGAAGATAAAATAGTTAGATTTAAAGATAAAGAATCTCATCAAGTATTTTTAGAACCTGAAAGTAAATATACAGATGATATATATGTCCAAGGATTTTCTAGTAGTATGCCAATAGATGTTCAAGATAAAATGATAAGAACATTACCTGGACTTGAAAATTGTGTAGTTAAAAAGTATGCTTATGCAATAGAATATGATGCAGTTGATTCATTACAAATAAAACCTAGTTTAGAAACAAAAATAATAGAAAACTTATACACAGCAGGTCAAATAAATGGAACTAGTGGATATGAAGAAGCGGCGTGTCAAGGTCTAATAGCAGGAATAAATGCATCTTTAAAATTAAGAGGAGAAGAACCTTTAATCTTAAAAAGAGATGAAGCATATATTGGAGTATTAATAGATGATTTAGTAACAAAAGGTGTTATAGATCCATATAGATTATTAACTTCAAGAGCGGAATATAGACTTATTTTAAGAGATGATAATGCTGATTTTAGATTAAGAGAATATGGTAAAAAAGTAGGTTTAGTAACAAAAGAAGATTATCTTTTATTTGAAAAGAAGAAAAAAGAACAAAAAAGTTTAATCGAAGAATTACAAACTATAAAACTTGTACCAAATGAAGAAAATAATAAGTTTTTAGAATCTTTATCCTCAGTTAAAATATACGATGGAATAAAATTATATGATTTATTAAAAAGACCTGAAATAAAAATAGAAAATTTAACTAAATTTTTAAAAAATACTTATCAAAAAGTAGTAATGCAAGTAGTAGAAACTGATATTAAATATGCTGGTTATATAGCAAAAGAACAAAAAGAAATAGATAAAATGAATGTTTATGAAAATATAAAAATACCAGAAAATATTAATTACAAAGATATAAGTAATTTAAGTTCAGAAGCAACAGAAAAACTTAATAGTATAAATCCGGTTAATTTAGGTCAAGCATTAAGAATTAGTGGTGTTAATCTTAATGATATTATGAAAGTTCAAATATATTTAAAAGGGATTAAAAATGAAAGAAAATGAATTTTTAAAAGAATTAGAAAAAAATAATATATCAATTACTCAAGAACAAATAGATAAATTAAATAAATATAAAAAATATTTACAAGAACAAAACAAATTATATAATTTAACAGCTCTTATAACAGATGAAGATATATATTTAAAACATTTTTATGATTCAATAATTATTTCTAAATATTATGATTTTAAAAAAATTGAAAGTCTTGCTGATATAGGAACAGGAGCTGGATTTCCAGGAGTTGTTTTGAAAATATTTTTTCCTGATTTAAAAATATTTTTAGTTGATTCTAATAATAAAAAAATAAAATTTTTAAATGATGTAATAAAAATGTTAGATTTAAAAAATATAACTGCAATACATTCTAGAATAGAAGAATTATCTATAAAAAGTGATGTTGTAATAGCAAGAGCAGTAGGTAGTATTTCTTATTTAGCAGAACTTTCATATAATGTATATCAAAAAGAATTGGTATTAATGAGAGGAAGAAAAGAAGAAATTAGTAAAAATTTATTAGATAATTTAAATTTAAAAATAGAAAAACAAGAAGAATATCTTCTTCCTATAACTAAAGATATAAGAAATATAATTGTATTTACAAAAGAAAAACATAATAATAAATATCCAAGAAAATATACATTAATAAAGAAACAAGTATTGTAAAAGATTTAAATTTAATTTTAAATCTTTTTTAATATCAAAAAACTTTTATAAAAATTGAAAGTGTTATATAATAAATAATAGAATAAAATAAAAAGGGGTCATTTATGAATGAACAAGTAATTAATCTTAGTATTGATGATATTATTCCTAATCGTTTTCAACCAAGAGAAGTTTTTAAAGATCAAGCTCTTGATGAATTAGCATTATCTATTAAAGAACATGGCGTAATTCAACCTATAATAGTAAGACCAATAGTTAATAATAAATATGAAATAATAGCAGGAGAAAGAAGATATAAAGCATCTACAATAGCAGGTAAGACAACAATACCAGCTATAGTTAGAAATCTCGATGATAAAGAAACATCAAAACAAGCTTTACTTGAAAATATTCAAAGACAAGATTTAACTCCGATAGAAGAAGCTAGAACATATCAAACTATTTTAAGTTTAGATAATATTACTCAAGAAGAGTTAGCAAAAACTATGGGAAAAAGTCAATCTGCAATATCAAATAAATTAAGACTTTTAACATTACCAGAAGAAGTTCAAGAAGCACTACTTAATTCTGAAATTTCAGAAAGACATGCAAGATCTTTATTAACTATTCAAGATGTAGAAAAACAAAAATCTTTATTAAATGAAATAATAACTAAAAAGATACCTGTTAGAATCTTAGATGAAATGATTAAAAAAGAAAATGAAGGTAATAATATGAATAATGAAATAAATAATTCAAACTTTGTTAATAAAGAAATAAATCAAAATTTTTTATATGATGGAAATATAAATAAAAATTTAGGAGTAAAAAATCAAGAACTTGTTAATAATCAACCATTTAATTTAGCTTCTAATGAAGTAGTTGAAAATCAAAATTTAACTTATAATCAAGAAATGCCATTTAATATTTCAATGCCTTCTAATAATACTGAAACAAATAATAATCAAGTATTAAAAAACGATATAGTAGAAGAACCTGTTAGTAATAATTTAGAAGAAAATTCTTCTTCAGAATTAAATTTTGATAGATTTAAGAAAGTTGATTTTAATAACGAAATAAAACAAACTATAACAGGAGAAGAAATTCTTGGAGAAGGTCTTTTAGCTGGAAAACCTGTAGAAGAAGTGAAAGAAAATGTTATAGCTAAAATAGAACCTATTAAAGTACCAGCTTATATATTAAATAATAATTCTAACAATGAATTAGTAATGAATGAAGAATTAAAAAATAAATCAGATAACAATTTAGAAGAAAAAGTTATTGATAATAATGAACCAATTTTAAATAATGTTTCAAATGACGATGTTTTAATAAGTCAAACTGGTGGAATGATATTACCAACTAATCAAGAAATTGGTGTAGAAAATAATACTTCTATAGAACCAAATGAAAACACAAAAAATTTAATTAATTCTCAAGATTTAAAATTAGCACTTATTGGTATAGGAAATGTTATAAATAATTTGAAAGCTAGAGGAATAGAAGTAAAAGAAATAAGAAAAACTTATCAAGATCACTTAGAATTGACACTAGAAATAAAAAAAAATTAAACACTTATTTAAAGTGTTTTTTCTTTAAGAACTATATTTATTATATTTTTTTTGATATTATATATATATAAATTTTATAGTTTAAATTCTAGGAGGATTAATGGCAAAAGTAATATCGTTAGTAAATCAAAAGGGTGGTGTAGGTAAAACAACCACAAGTATTAATTTAGCAGCTTCATTAGCAATTTTAGGCAAACGAGTTTTATTAATAGATTTTGATCCTCAAGGAAATGCTACTACAGGTCTGGGTATAGATAAATCAAATATAGAAAATAGTATATTTGAAGTAATGAATGAAGAAGTAAGTGTAGAACAAGCAATAGTAAAAACAGCTTATAGTAGATTAGATATAATACCTTCTTTAATAAGTTTAGCAAAATTATCTATGGCTTTAGATGAAAAAGCAAAAATTGATCAAAACTTTAATAAAAATTTACAATTAAAAAATGTATTATTTAAAATTTTAGAAAGATATGATTATATAATTATTGATTGTCCACCATCTTTAGATGTATTTAGTAAAAATGCTATGGGGGCATCAAATTCAGTTATAATTCCTGTGCAATGTGAATTTTATGCACTAGAAGGTATAACACAAATTTTAAATACTATAAGTATTGCTAAAAAAACAATAAATCCTACTTTAGCAATAGAAGGAGTACTTCTTACTATGCTTGATTCTAGAACTATTTTAGGATTTGAAGTAGTGGAAGATATAAGAAAGTATTTTAAAGAAAAAGTATACAATACAATAATACCTAGAATGGTAAAATTAAGTGAAGCTCCTAGTCACGGGAAACCAATTATAGATTATGATCCAAAATGTAGGGGAACAGAAGCTTACTTAAATTTAGCGAAGGAAGTGATTGAAAGAAATGGAAACTAAAAGAAAAGCATTAGGTAAAGGGTTAGAAGATTTATTTGGAGATACATTAGATTTTAATGTAGTAGAAAAAGAAATAACTGAAAAGACACCAAAAAATGAAATAAAAGAAATAGAACTTACAGAGTTAAGATCTAATCCATATCAACCAAGAAAAACATTTGATGAAGAAAAACTTCAAGAATTAGCAGCATCAATAAAAGAACATGGAGTTTTTCAACCAATAATTATTAAGAAAAGTATAATTAAAGGTTATGAAATAGTAGCTGGGGAAAGAAGAGTTAGAGCTTCTATAATGGCAGGTAAAACTACAATTCCAGCAATAATTAAAGATTTTACTGATCAAGAAATGATGGAAATAGCATTACTTGAAAACTTACAAAGAGAAAATTTAAATGCTATAGAAGAAGCATCAGCTTATGATGGACTTATTAAATCATTGTCTTTAACACAAGAAGAACTAGCAAAAAAATTAGGAAAAAGTAGAAGTCATATTACTAATATGTTAGGTTTATTGAATTTAAATGAAAAAGTAAAAAAAGATGTTAGATTAGGAAAAATATCAGCAGGACATGCAAGAGTGTTATCTAAGATGTCTAATGATGAACAAGTAGAAAAATTAGCAGAAAGAATAATAAATGAAGGTTTAAGTGTAAGAGAAATAGAAAAATTATCTCAAGATGCTAGTTTAGAAAAAAAACATGTAATTGTTAAGAAACCAACATTACAAAGTGAAATTTTTAGAGACTTTGAAGAAAGTTTAGAAGATAAATTAGGTACAAAAATAAGTATTAAAAATAAAAAAATAGAAATATATTTCAATAATAAAAATGATTTAGAAAGAATTTTAGAAATTATAGGATTGGAGTAATTTAATGAAAATTATTGTTAATGATATATTTAAAATATTATTACCTATAACAATATATATAGTAGTTTATTTTATTATAACAAAAGCATTAAAAATTATGCTTAGAACAAAAGATAAAAATTATAAAAAAAGAGAAACTATATATAGATTTATAAAAAATATATTAAAAATATTAGTGTTGATATTAATAATTTTAACTATATTAGCATTTCTTGGTTTTAATGTTGGAGGTTTCGTAGCTGGTCTTGGTCTTGCCGGAGCTGTTATGGGGCTTGCATTTCAAGATTTTATAAAAGATATAATAACTGGTATTACTATTATTACAGAAGATTATTTTTCTATAGGTGATGTAATAGAAGTAGATGGTTTTAAAGGAACTGTTTTAAACATAACTCTTAGAACTACAAAAATTAAAAAATGGGATGGACCAGTTCTTATTATAAATAATAAGCTTATATCAAAAGTTATTAATAGTTCTATGTATAATAGTTTTGGAGTAGTAGATGTTTTAGTAGATATAGAAGAAGATATGGAAAAAATAACTCATGTTTTAGAAAAAAACTTAGATAAATTTGATAAGACATTAGATAAAAATATCGTTGATAAACCTAATATATTAGGAATTACAAAAGTTGATACTAATTATAAATCTATAAGAGTTATATGTGAAACAAAATCTGAAGAACAATATGATATTGAAAGACTTTTAAGAAAATATATAATTGATTTATTTATAAAAGAAAAAATTAATATGCCTTATGAAAGGTTAGATATTAAAAATGGAAGATAAAGAAAAAAATATAAAATTAAATTCAAAAGTTATTATGAAAAAAGGACATCCTTGTGGTGCTAATTTGTGGGAAGTAGTAAGACTTGGAGCAGATATAAAGTTAAAATGTACTAACTGCAATAGAGTTATATTAATAAGTAGAATTGAATTTAATAAAAAATTAAAGAAAGTAGTAGAATAAAATGGCAAAAAAAATTAAGTTTAAAAAATTTTATCTAGATCCTATATATTTGTTTTTGGTATTATCTATTGTTTTAATTTTTATAACATCTATTTTATATGCATTTAAATTTAATACTAATTATAAAATAATGGATGCTATATCAAAAGAAACAAAAATAGTACCTGTATATATTAATAATTTACTAACAAGGGAAACTTTTAATGATGTTTTTATAAATTCTATTAAAAATTTATTATCGTATAAATACTTTTATTATGTTTTAGTATCTTTTATTTCGCTTGCTTTTTTATCAGCATCAGGATTTTTAGATGTAGTATTTAAAAAATGTAGTAATATGAAATCTAGTACAATAACTTATATTTTAGTTTTATTGTCTATGATAACAAAAGTTTTTGGGGATTTTCCAATGGTGTTTTTAATACCTTTTGCTGCACTTTTATATAAAAGCAATAAGAAAAATCCAATACTAGGAATAATTACTGTATATGCATCGGTTACTTTTACATATGGTATAAATTTAATATTTGGAATTTATCAATATAATATTTCGGAAATAGCATATGCAACTATGAATTTTATAGAAGAAGGTTCGTATTTACCTTTTACATCTATAATGTTTGTTTCTATTGTTACTATTATATTATTAAGTTTTATAATGACTTATATTATAGAAAATTTAGTTGTAAAAATTATTCCAAAATATAAAGAAAAAGAAGAATTAGAAGAAATAAAAAAAGAAATTACAATAGATAATAAAGCTTATTTTATTTCAATAATTAGTGGAATAGTAGTTTTTCTATCGTTTATATATTGTTTAATACCTAAATTACCATATTCTGGTTTATTATTAGATCACAATATGCCTAAATATATAGATAAAGTTTTTTCTTCAAATAGTGTTGTAATAGACGGTATGATTTTTTATGTACTTTTTATATCTATAGTTATGTCTATTGTTTATATATTAAATGCAAAAATATATAAAAACATAAATGAATTTACAAATAATGTATTTTTAGAATTTCAACATTTGGGAAAAGTAGTAATAACTATGTTTTTCTTTATAATTTTTATAAAACTTTACGAAATAAGTAATATTGGTTTATTTATAACAAGTTTTTTAAGTAATTTATTAGATAAAGAAGGATTTACTAGTATAGCATTAATTGTTTTGTCGATATTTGTAATATCTTTATCTGGTATATTTTTACCATCATTTACTGAAAAATGGAAAATATTATCTGCTGTTTTAATTCCAAAATTTAATTTATCTAGTATGACAGCTGGTTATGCAACATTTCTTTTTACAACGAGTGATGCTATGTTTAAAGCAATATCACCATTTTTTGGTGGATTTATAATTTATTTGGTGTTTTTAAATATATATAATACTAATGAAACCCCAATAGGTATTAAAAAAGCAATATCTTTATTAAAACCTATACTTATAATTGTAGTTATAACATTAATTGCAATAACAATATTTACATATATATTAGGACTACCTATAGGACCTAATATGAAACCGATTATTTAGGAGAAAAATATGAGTTTAAAAGCAGGAATCGTAGGATTACCAAATGTAGGAAAATCCACTTTATTTAATGCAATTACCAAGCAAAATATATTATCAGCAAACTATCCTTTTGCTACTATAGAACCAAACCTTGGAACAGTTTTTGTGAACGATAAAAGATTAGAAAAATTAAATGAAATTTTTAAGCCTAAATCTTTAGTTCCAACTAGTTATGAATTTATAGATATAGCTGGTTTAGTAAAAGGGGCTTCTGATGGAGAAGGTTTAGGTAATAAGTTTTTATCACATATTAGAGAAGTTGATGCTATCTGTGAAGTGGTAAGATGTTTTGAAGATGAAAATATAATTCATGTAAATTCTAAAGTTGATCCAGTATCAGATGTAGAAGTTATTAATTTAGAATTAGCTTTAGCAGATATGGCTATAATTACTAATAGATTATCAAAAATGGCTAAAAAAGTTAAAACAGAAAAAAACAAGTCAGATTTACTTGAATATGAAACTTTATTAAAATGTGAAGAAGGTTTAAAAAACAACATTTCTATAAGAAGAATTGATTTAAACGAAGAAGAAAAACTTTCAATAAAATCATATAATTTTTTAACTATGAAACCAATTATATATTTAGCTAATATAAAAGAAGAAGATATAAATAAAAATAATGAATATGTAGAAATATTAAAAACATATGCTAAAGAAGAAGGTTCTAAAGTCATAGAAGTTTGTGTAAAATTAGAAGAAGAATTAAAAGATTTAGACGATAAAGAAAAAGAAGAGATGCTTTCGGCAGTTAATATGAAAAATTCTGCACTAGATAATTTAATAATATCTACTTATGAAATATTAAATTTATCTACATTTTTTACAGTAGGTAAAGATGAAGTAAAAGCATGGACTTATAAAAATGGTATGACAGCAAAAGAATGTGCAGGTTTAATACATAGTGATATACAAAAAGGCTTTATAAAAGCAGAAGTTTATAATTATAAAGATTTACTTGAATATCCGGATGAAAATACTTTGAAAGAAAAAGGAAAAATTAGAATTGAAGGAAAAGATTATTTGATGAAAGATGCAGATATATGTTTCTTTAGATTTAATGTATAATAATTATAGAAGGGAGAATTAATTATGTTTAAGAAAGTTTTTATATGGTTATTTATTGGTTTTTTATTAACATTTTCATCATCATTTTTAGTAGTTAGCAATATCGAAGTAGTTATAGATATTTTTAGAACAGTACCAATGTTGATATATGTTATATTTTTTATACCAATAATCATAGCCGTTTTGTTATCGGGGATTATTAAAAAAATACCAGTTTTATTAACTATAATATTATATGTAATATATTGTTTAATAACTGGAATTAGTATGGGAGCAATATTACTTACATTTACGTTAGGTTCAGTTATTAGTTGTTTAATAGCTACATCTATAATATTTTTAATATGTGCATTCATATCTTGGAATTCAGATTATGATTTTTCTAGTTGGGGAAAAATACTATTATTTTCTTTACTTGGAGCAATTGTTGTAGGTTTATTAAATTTATTTATTTTTCAATCAGAAATATTTGAAGTTATAATAAATTCAATAATAACAGCTATCTTTGTTGGATATATGTTATATGATGTAAATAGAATAAAACAAGAACAATTTGAAGAAGATAAAAATTTACCAATTCAATTAGCATTTCAATTATATTTAGATTTAATTAATTTATTTATTAAATTGTTACAATTATTTGGAAAAAGAAAATAATTATTATTTGAGGTATAAAATGAAAAAATCTAAAAGTGAAAAATATTTAAATGCTATTGATAACGATAATTTTCAAGAGACAAAAAAATTATTTTATATTTTATTAGTTATATTTGTTATTTTAATACCTGTATATATAGGTTTAGAATTAACATCAAACAAAAATAAAGAAACAAAAATAGAAAATAATTATAATGAAAATAAAATATTAACAACTTCAGTTTTTGATAAAGCCGGAGAATATTACGTTATTTTTTATGATTATGCAGATAATCAATTATCAACAATTATAAATAATTTTAGAAATAAAAATAATAAAATATATGAAGTTAACATAAAAGATGAATTAAATAAACGTTATTTAGTTAATACTAAAGAAGAAGTTATTTTAGAAAAAGATAATTTAAAAATAAAAGGTAATATGCTTTTAAAAATTAAAGAAGGAAAAGTAGAAGAAGTTATTTATGATAATGATATACAGACAAGATTAAAATAATCTTGTTTTTTTGTTAAAAAAGTATTGATTTTACTTTGATTTTTGGTATAATTTAAGGCGTATGTGCAGCGATGATGTGAGAGATTGCTGAAGCACCTGGTAAAGTTGTTTAATATTTATAAGGGTTTCAGGTAACTTTTACGGAGTATGTTTATACTAGATATAAGCGAAAGGAGGATTTTTATGTCAACAGTTCGTATAAAGCTAAAGGCTTATGATCACAGAATTCTTGATAAAGCAGCAGAAAAGATAGTTGAAACTGTTAAAAGATCTGGCGGAGAAATTAGTGGACCAGTACCACTTCCAACAGAAATAGAAAAGTTTACAGTTATCAAAGCTACACACAAATATAAAGATTCACGTGAACAATTCGAAAGAAGAACACACAAAAGAATAATTGATATTAAAAACCCTGGTAAAGATACAATGGATGCATTAATGCATTTAGATTTACCAAGTGGAGTTGGTATATTAATAAAACAATAATAGGAGGAAAAAATGAAAGGAATCTTAGGAAAAAAAGTTGGAATGACTCAAGTTTTTACTGAAGAAGGTAAATTGATTCCAGTTACAGTAATTTCAGTAGAACCAAATGTAGTTACTCAAATAAAAACAAAAGAAAATGATGGGTATGAAGCAATCCAATTAGGTTTTGAAACAGTTAAAGAAAAAAGTTCTAACAAACCAAAAATTGGACATACTAAAAAAGCAAATACAGAACCTAAGCGCTTCTTAAGAGAAATTAGAGGAGTTAATGTAGAAGATTACAAATTAGGAGATACTTTAACAGCAAGTATATTTGAAGTTGGTGAAGTAATAGACATTACAGGAATCAGTAAAGGTAAAGGGTTCCAAGGATCTATAAAAAGACATAACTTCTCAAGAGGACCAATGTCTCATGGTTCACAATATCATAGAGGTGTAGGATCTTTAGGTACTTTAAGACCAATGCGTGTATTTAAAGGAACTGAACTTCCAGGACATATGGGAGCAGAACTTACTACTGTACAAAATTCAGTTATAGTAGATGTACTTGAAAATGAAAATGTAATATTAGTAAAAGGTAATGTTCCAGGACCTAAAAAAGGTTTAGTTATCTTAAAGACAGCTATTAAAAATCAAGGTAAAAAATTAGAAATGGCTGGACTTGTAGATTATACAAAAAAAGTAAAAAATGAAGAAATAGTAGAAGAAGCTTCTACAGAAAGTCAAGAATAGGAGGATTTAATGAAAAAGTCAGTTGATGTATTTAACGTTAAAGGTGAAAAAATCGAAGCTTTAAAACTAAATCCAGAAGTATTCGAAAATGAAATAAATGAAAAAGCTATTAACGATGCAGTTATTTTAACATTAGCTTGTCAAAGACAAGGTACTAAAAAAGTTAAAACAAGATCAGAAGTTAGTGGTGGTGGCGTAAAACCATGGAGACAAAAAGGTACAGGTAGAGCTAGAGCAGGATCTATCAGATCTAACATATTTAGACATGGGGGAATTGCTTTAGGACCAGTTCCACAAGATTTTAGCAAAAAAATGAATAAGAAAGTTGCTAAAACAGCATTAAAGAGTGCTATTTTATCTAAACTAGAAGATTTTGTAGTAGTTGAAGATATTAAATTAGCAACACCAAAAACAAAAGAAGTTTTAAATATTTTAAATAATTTAAAATTACAAAATGAAAAAGTATTAATAGTTGTTCCAGAACTTGATGAAAATATAATATTAGCAAGTAGAAATATTACTAATGTAATACTTTTAGAAGTTAATGAATTAAATGTTTTAGATGTAATAAACAACTCTAAGATATTAATTACAAAAGAAGCATTAAAAGAAGTAGAGGAGGTGTTAAATTATGCATACTAAATATTTAGAAATAATTAAAGCACCAATAATTACTGAAAAATCTAGTAATGATCAAAGTAATTATAATAAATATACATTTAAAGTTGATACAAAAAGTAATAAAACTGAAATAAAAGAAGCAGTTCAAAAAATATTTGGAGTTAAAGTTTTAGAAGTACAAACTATAAATGTAAAACCTAAAAAGAAAAGGGTAGGACGTTATTCAGGATTCACAAAAAAATATAAAAAAGCAATTATAACTTTAGAACCTGGACAAACTC
The DNA here is from genome assembly GCA_963536495.1 of uncultured Eubacteriales bacterium. GTDB lineage: Bacteria > Bacillota_I > Bacilli_A > RF39 > UBA660 > CAJPPJ01. Next base: position 29,141 of record CAUTAF010000006.1, on the reverse strand, counting down.
TTGAAACTAAGTAGGAGGTTTTAGATGGCAATAAAATTATATAAACCAACAAATAACGCAGAACGTGGTAAAAGTACTTTAAAAAATGAAGTATTAACAAAAAAAGCAAAACCTGAAAAAAGTTTACTTGAATCAGTAAGTAAAACAGGTGGAAGAAACCATAGCGGTAAAATAACTGTAAGACATATTGGTGGAGGAGCAAAAAGAAAATATCGTAAAATAGATTTCAAAAGAAATAAATTAGATATTTTCGGAAGAGTAGCTTCTATAGAATATGATCCAAATAGAACTGCAAACATCGCTTTAATTAATTATAGAGATGGTGAAAAGAGATATATCTTAGCTCCTGAAGGATTAATGGTAGGACAAGATATAATAGCTGGAGAAACAGCTGATATTAAAGTTGGTAACGCTTTACCACTTGGAAATATTCCAGTTGGTACAGTTGTTCACAACGTAGAATTAAGACCTGGAAAAGGTGGAGAACTAGCAAGAAGTGCAGGAAGTAAAGTGCAAATAATTGGTAGAGAAGATAAATATGTAATGGTTAGATTAACAAGTGGAGAACAAAGATTAATATTAAAAACTTGTTATGCAACTATTGGAGAAGTAGGAAATTCAGATTATGAACTTGTTTCTTTAGGAAAAGCAGGGAGAACAAGACATATGGGAATTAGACCTACAGTTAGAGGTTCTGTAATGAACCCTAATGATCACCCACATGGTGGAGGAGAAGGTAGAGCTCCAATCGGACGTAGTGGTCCAATGACACCTTGGGGAAAACCAGCGCTTGGATTTAAGACAAGAAAGAAAAAAGCTTCTGATAAGTTAATTGTTAGAAGAAGAAGCAAGTAGGAGGAAACATGGCAAGAAGTGTAAAAAAAGGACCTTATGTTTTTGAAAGATTATTTGCAAAAGTGCAAAAAATGAATCAAGAAGGTAAAAAAGAAGTTATTAAGACTTGGTCAAGAAGATCTACTATATTTCCAGATTTTATAGGACATACATTTGCTGTATATAATGGTAAAGAATTTGTACCAGTATATGTTACAGAAAATATGGTTGGACATAAATTGGGAGAATTTTCACCTACTAGAAAATTTGGTGGACATGCTGGTTCTAAGAAAGAAGGTAAGAGATAATGGATAAAAAAGAAACTAGAGCATTAACTAGAAATCTTAGAATTTCACCTTTTAGAGCTAGATTAGTTATAGATTTAATTAGAGGAAAAGATGCATTGCAAGCACAAACTATTTTAAGTAATACAAATAAAAAAGCAGCTAGATTAATATTAAAAACATTAAATTCTGCAATTGCTAATGCAAAAGAAAATTTAAATATAGAAGCAAATAACTTATATGTAAAAGAAGCAAGAATAGATATGGGAGCTACTTTAAAAAGACATAAGTTTGATTCAAGAGGACGTATAGGACACAAGGATCACCAATTTAGTCATATTTTAGTAGTTGTAAGAGAAAAATAAGGAGGAAATATGGGACAAAAAGTTAATCCAATTGGTTTAAGATTAGGAATAAATAAAGATTGGCAATCTAACTGGTATGCTGATTCAAAAGATGTACCAAGACTTCTTAATGCAGATCTTAAACTACGTAAATTTTTAAAAACTAGATTAAAAGATGCAAGTGTTGGAAATGTTACTATTGAAAGAACTGAAAAATATACTGAAGTTACTATATATACATCAAAACCAGGTGTAATAATAGGTCAAGCAGGTTCAGAAATGAAAAAACTTACTTCAGAAGTTGAAAAAATTATTGAAGGAAAAGTTAAAATATCTATAGTAGAAATTAAACAACCAGAATTGAATGCATCTATAGTTGCACAAGATATAGCTAAACAAATCGAAAATAGAGTATCTTTTAGAACAGCTCAAAAGAGAGCTATTAGAAACGCAAGAAAAGCTGGAGCAAAAGGAATTAAAACTTTAGCATCAGGTAGACTTGGTGGTGTTGAAATGGCCAGAAATGAAGGTTATTCTGAAGGAAATGTATCACTTCATACACTAAGAGCAGATATTGATTATGCTACAGCAGAAGCTGATACAACATATGGAAAAATCGGTATTAAAGTTTGGATTTATAGAGGTGAAACTTTAGGAAAAAATGAAAAACAAGAAAACAAAAAGTTTTTCAAAAAAGAAAATAACAAAAATAACAAGGAGGTAGTATCAAATGCTAATTCCATCAAGAACTAAATTTAGAAAAGTACATAGATTAACTCATGAAGGAAAAGCAAAGGGAAATACTACATTAACTAAAGGTGAATTTGGTATTCAAGCTTTAACTGGAGCATGGATTACATCTAATCAAATTGAGGCAGCTCGTGTTGCTATGAATCGTTACATGAGTAGAGGTGGTAAAGTATATATTAATATATTCCCACATATGCCACTTACTAAAAAAGCTATCGGTACTAGACAAGGTTCTGGTAAAGGGGCAGTAGACTCTTGGGTAGCTGTAGTAAAATCAGGAAAAATTATGTTTGAAGTTTCAGGTGTAACTGAAGAAGTAGCACGTGAAGCTATCAGATTAGCAGGGCACAAATTACCTGTAAAAACTAAGTTTGTAAAAAGGGAAGGAGATAAATAATGAAAGCTGAAGAAATAAAAAAATTATCAAATGAAGAAATAATTTCAAAAATCAAAGCTGATAAAGAAGAATTATTTGATTTACGTTTTCAATTGGCTAATGGTCAACTTGAAAAACCTTCTCGTTTAAAAGACTTAAGAAGAGAAGTTGCAAGACTTAAAACTGAATTAAGAGAAAGAGAACTTAACAAGTAGGGAGGGAACATGGAAAAGACAAGAAAAGAATTTATTGGTAAAGTTGTAAGTAATGTTAACGATAAAACTATCACAGTTTTAGTAGAAACTTATAAAAAACACCCTCTTTATGGGAAAAGAGTTAAATATTCTAAAAAATATGCAGTTCACGACGAACAAAATATTGCTAAAGTAGGAGATAAAGTTAAGATAGTTGAAACAAGACCATTATCAAAAACTAAATATTTTGCTTTAGTAGAAGTAGTTGAAAAAGCGATAATATTATAGTTAGGTAAGGAGGAATAAGATGATTCAACAAGAAACACGTCTAAAAGTTGCTGATAACTCTGGAGCAAGAGAATTATTAGTTATAAGAGTATTAGGCGGAAGCAAAGTTAAAAGTGGAAACATTGGTGACATTGTTGTTGGGACAGTTAAGAAAGCTATACCTAACGGGAATGTTAAACAAGGAGCAGTTGTAAAAGCTGTAATAGTTAGAACAAAAAATGGTCTTAGAAGAGAAGATGGTTCTTATATAAAATTTAATGATAATGCTTGTGTTATTATTAACGCTGATAAAAACCCTATAGGAACTCGTATTTTTGGACCAGTAGCAAGAGAATTAAGAAAAGGATTTATGAAAATTATTTCTCTAGCTAAGGAAGTATTATAAGGAGGAAATATGAACTTTAAAGTAAATGATAAAGTAATAGTAATTACTGGTAAAGATAAAGGTAAAGTAGGAAAAATCCTAAAAGTACTTCGTGAAAAGAACAAAGTAATAGTAGAAGGTATCAACATCATCAAAAAAAGTCAAAAGCCAAATGGTGTATCAACTGGAGGTATAGTTGAAAAAGAAGCTCCTATACATATTTCAAATGTTATGCATATAGATCCAAAAACAAACAAGAGAACAAGAATTGGTAAAGCTTTTGATAAAGATGGAAACAAATATAGAGTTAGTAAGAAAACTAATGAAAAGATAGCTTAAGAAAGGATGAATTATGAATGTATTAAAAGAAAAGTATATTAAAGAAATAGTACCAACTTTAAAAGAAAAACATAACTATAAATCAGTTATGGAAGTTCCTAAGTTGGAAAAAATAGTTATCAACATTGGTGTTGGTGAAGCAAATAGTGATCATAAATTATTAGATGCAGCAGTTCGTGATTTATCTTTAATATCAGGTCAAAAACCTGTTATTACAAAAGCTAAAAAATCTATAGCAGCATTTAAATTAAGAGAAGGTCAATCAATTGGATGTAAAGTAACATTAAGAGGAGAAAATATGTATAACTTCTTATATAAGTTAGTTAACATATCATTACCTGATGTTATGGACTTTAGAGGTGTAAATCCTAAAGCATTTGATGGAAAAGGAAATTACACTCTTGGAATTAAAGAACAATTAGTTTTTAAAGAAATTAAATTCGATGATGTAGTAAAAGTAAGAGGAATGGACATAGTTTTTGTTACAACAGCAAAAACAGACGCTGAAGCATATGAATTATTAGCAGCTTTAGGTGTTCCTTTTAGAAAGTAGGTAAATATGGCAAAGAAGAGTATGTTAGTAAAAGCTAATCGTAAAAAGAAATTTAAGGTTAGGGAATATACAAGATGTCAAGTTTGTGGAAGACCACATTCAGTAATTTCAAAATTTGGAATATGCCGTATTTGTTTAAGAGAATTAGCTAATCAAGGACAAATACCTGGTGTTAAAAAATCAAGCTGGTAATAATAAAATGAAGGAGGTTATATTATGGCTATAGTAACTGATACAATTGCAGATATGTTAACTAGAATTAGAAATGCAAATGCTATGCGTTATGAAGAAGTAATAATTCCATCTTCTAAGCTAAAATTAGAAATAGCAAATATATTTAAAAATGAAGGATATATTTCTAATTTTGAGCTTGTTGATGAAGATAAAGTAGAAAAAAACATAAAAATCACCCTAAAATATAATAATAAAGAAAGAGTTATAACAGGACTTAAGAGAATTTCTAAGCCAGGTCTTAGAGTTTACGCTAAAGTTGAAGATGTACCAAGAGTATTAAATGGTTTAGGTACAGCAGTTATTTCTACTTCTCAAGGTTTAATGACTGATAAGGAAGCAAGAAGTAAAAACTTAGGTGGAGAAGTTCTATTATATATTTGGTAGGAGTTTAATATGAGTAGAATAGGAAATAGAGTATTAACTGTACCAGCTAATGTAGAAATAAAACAAGAAAATGGTGTTATTTCTATAAAAGGTCAAAAGGGTGAATTAAGACACGTTATTCCTGAAGGAATAGAAATAAGTGTTGAAGGTAACGAACTTAAGGTAACTAGAAAATCAGATTTATATAAACCTTTTCATGGAACTACAAATGCTTTAATAGCAAACATGCTTGTAGGTGTTACTGAAGGATATGTAAAAGGATTAGAAATAGTTGGAGTTGGTTACAAATTCCAATTACAAGGAAACAAATTAATTGTTCAAGCAGGATATTCTAAACCTGTTGAAGTAGAAGTACCTGAAGGAATTGAAATAGAAGTATTAAATAATACTGAAATAAATGTTAAGGGTATTAACAAAGAATTAGTTGGAGAATTTGCAGCTAATGTTAGAAAAATAAGAAAACCAGAACCATATAAAGGTAAAGGTATTAAATATAAAGATGAAAAAATAAGAAGAAAAGAAGGAAAGAAGGCAGCTTAAGGAGGTAAAAAATGATAATAAAAACTAGTAGAAATGATCTTCGTGTAAGAAGACATTTGAAAATAAGAAAAAATATTCATGGTACACTTGAAATGCCAAGATTAAATGTATTTCGTTCTAATTCTAATATTTTTGCAAGTCTTATAGATGATGAAAGTGGAAATACAATAGTTTCATCTTCATCATTAAGTTTAAAACTTAAAAATGGTAGCAATGTTGAAGCTGCAAAAGTAGTAGGAAAGGATCTTGCTGAAAAAGCAAAAGCTAAGAAGATTAAAAAGGTAGTATTTGATCGTGGAGGATACTTATATCACGGTAGAGTACAAGCTTTAGCAGATGCTTGTAGAGAAGCAGGATTGGAATTTTAAGGAGGCCTTATGGAAGAAAAAGAAACTAAAAAAGTTGTAAGAAAGCCAAGAAAAATCCAAAAAGATAAAATGGTTAAGGCTAAATTATATGAAGAACAAGTTGTTGAAGTAAAAAGTGTAACAAAAGTAAACAAAGGTGGAAGACAAAGAAGATTTTCTGCACTTGTAGTTGTTGGAGATAGAAAAGGTAAAGTTGGAATAGGTATGGGTAAAGCAGCTGAAGTACCAGATGCTATTCAAAAAGCTTCTCAACAAGCAACTAAGAATGTAACAAAAGTATATATTGCTGAAGGTGACACTGTATCTCATGAAGCAATCGGTAAAGTTGGAAGTACAAGAGTTATTTTAAAACCAGCTAAAGAAGGTACAGGACTTGTAGCCGGAGGAGCTGTTAGAAATATTCTAGAACTTGCAGGATTTAAGAACATCGTTTCTAAATCATTAGGAGCAAGAACTAAAAAGAATATGGCAGAAGCAACAATCAAAGCTTTAAAAGAACAAAAATCTCCAGAATATATTGCTAAGTTGCGTGGAAAAACTATAGAGGAGATATTAGGATAATGAAATTACATGAATTAAAAAGATATGCTGGATCTGTTCAAGAAAGAAAAAGAGTTGGTAGAGGTCCAGGTTCAGGACTTGGTAAAACAAGTGGTAGAGGTCAAAAAGGTCAAAAAGCAAGAAGTGGTTCAAGTATTCCAGCAACTTTTGAAGGTGGACAATTACCTTTATATAGAAGAATACCAAAAAGAGGATTCAACAATAAATTTAGAACAGAATATGCTACAATTAATTTAACAGATCTTAATGTTTTTGAAGATAATACAAATGTTACTCCAGAATTATTAAAAGAAACTGGAATAATAAAAAAACAATTAAGTGGAATTAAAATATTAGCAGATGGAGAATTAGAAAAGAAATTAAAGATTTCTGCTCACAAATTTTCAAAGAAAGCTATTGAAAAAATAGAAAAATCAGGAAGCTCATACGAGGTAATTTAATATGTTTTCAATATTAAAGCAATTAAAGAGTAGTCAAAATAAAGATATAAGAAAGAGAATATATTTTACATTATTTGCTTTGTTTATATTCTTTATTGGTACTACAATTAAAGTTCCAGGAACTAAAGATTATACATCATCTTTAGGATTTGTAGAATTACTTAATGTAATGGGAGGGGGTGCATTAAAGAGATTTTCTCTTTTAGCACTTGGAGTAATGCCTTATATTACTTCTGAAATTATAATGGAACTATTACAAATGGATATTATTCCCTACTTTAGTGAATTAAAGAAACAAGGTCCTGTAGGACGTCAAAAAATTACTAAAATAGGAAGATATTTAGGAATCTTTGTTGCTTTTATACAAGGGATAGTATTTTCATTTTTAATAAATGGTTCAAATTTAACACCAACAAAAGTTATATATATAGCTACAGTTTTAACTGCAGGTACTGCATTTTTAATGTGGCTTGGAGATCAAATTACTAAAAAAGGTTTAGGAAATGGTTTATCTTTAATTATTATGGCTGGTATAGTATTTTCACTTCCAGAAATGTTTAAACAAGCGTTTAATATATTAATAACTAGTGGAAAATATCAATTTTGGTTAGGTTTAATATTATTTATAGCATTTGTTATAGTTTATGCATTAATAATAGTTGGAGTTGTTTTTGTACAAGAAGCTGAAAGAAGAGTTCCTATAAAATATGTTAATAAAACAACAACATTTGAAAGCATTGATAAATCTTTCATGCCTTTTAAAATAAATTCTGCTGGAGTTATTCCAGTAATATTTGCATCTAGTTTGATGGCTATAATATCAACTGTTGCACAATTTACAAAAAACCAAGCTTTTATAAGCTTTACTCAAAATTATTTAGATTATACTAAGACTATTGGAATCATAATATTCGCAGTATTAATTTATATATTTTCATATTTTTATACATATATTCAAATAAAACCAGAAGAACTAGCTAAAAACTTAAATGAAAATGGTGGATTTATACCGGGGATAAGACCAGGTAAAGAAACTGAAAATTATGTTACAAATTTATTAATGAGTGTTACTTTTTTAGGAGGAGCATTTATAGTCATAATTGCAATTTTACCAATATTATTTAATAAAATTACAAATTTACCTCAAGTTGTAACTTTAGGTGGAACAGGATTATTAATAGTAGTTGGAGTTGCACTTGAAACATATAAGCAATTAGAAGGAAGTTTAGTTGCTAGAAATTATAAAAGGGAATATAGAAGAAAGTGAAAAACATAGTTTTGATTGCTCCTCCAGGAGCAGGAAAAGGTACTTTATCAGAAAAGTTAGTAGAAACATATAATTATATTCATATTTCTACTGGAGATTTAATAAGAAATCATAAAGAATATCAAAAAACTATAGAATCTGGTAATTTAATATCAGATGAACAAATCATATATATATTGAAAAATAAATTAAAAGAAATTAATAAATCAAAACCGTTTATATTAGATGGTTTTCCAAGAACATATGAACAAGTTGTTCATATGGTAAATTTATTTAAAGAATTAAACATAAATGATTATATAGTAATTAATTTTGATGTAGAAAAAGAAATATTAATAGATAGAATTTTAAACAGAGTAATTTGCAATAACTGTAAACATATTTATAATCTTAAATATTTAAAAGATGATAATATTTGTCCTAATTGTGGTTCAGTTATTGAAAAAAGAAGCGATGATAAAATATCTACTTTTAATAAAAGATATGCTATTTATGAAAATAACATAAATTCTATAACTGAATATTTAAAAAATGAACAAAAATTATTTAAATTAGATGATTCAGTAAGTAAAAATATTAAAGATTTGGATATCAAAAAAATCTTAGGAGATGTAATTGATAACAATTAAAACAAAAGAAGAAATAGAATATATGAGAAAAGCTGGTGATATAGTCTATAAAACACATATGTATTTAAAAGACTTTATTAAACCAGGTATTACTACAAAAGAATTAAATGATTTAGCAGATGATTTTATAATCAATAAGTGCAAGTCATATCCTTCATTTAAAGGGCTATATGGATTTCCAGGAACTATTTGTATAAGTGTAAACGAAGAAGTTGTTCATGGAATTCCATCAGCTCGTAAATTAAAAGAAGGAGATTTAGTAAAATTGGATATAGGTGCTAGCTATAATGGTTATCATGGAGATTCAGCATATACTTATCCAGTTGGAAAAGTTACTTCTGAAGAAGAACTTTTGCTAAGAGAAACTAAAAATGCATTATTTAAAGGTATAGAACAAGTAAAACCAGGAAATAGAATAGGTGATATCAGTCATGCAATCGAAGAACATGCTAAAAAATATAATTTAGCAATTGTTGAAGAACTTTGTGGACATGGTATAGGAAATAAGGTTCATGAAGATCCTAATGTATTAAATTATGGTAATCCTCATGAAGGACCTATTTTAAAAGAAGGAATGGTAATAGCTATAGAGCCAATGCTTAATTTAGGAACTAAAAAAATATATATGCTTGATGATGATTGGACTATTATTACTGCAGATAATAAAAAATCTGCTCATTTTGAACATACTGTAGCAGTAACAAAAGATGGTTATGAAATATTAACAGGAGATTGGAGATAAATGGCTCAAGGAAATATTGAGGTAGAAGGAATTGTAAAAGAAATACTACCAGGTGGAAATTTTAAAGTAGAATTAGAAAATGGATATTTAGTAGAAGCTCATGTTTCTGGTAAAATCCGAATGAATTACATTCGCATTTTACCAGGTGATAAAGTGATATTAGAATTATCACCATACGATTTAACACATGGACGTATTAAATATAGAAAATAGGAGGAAAAATGAAAGTAAGAGCATCAGTAAAACCAATTTGTGATAAATGCAAAGTGGTAAAAAGAAAAGGAAGAATTGAAATTATTTGTGAAAATCCAAAACACAAACAAAGACAAGGTTAGGAGGAAATAAAATATGGCTCGTATAAAAGGTGTAGATATACCAAATAATAAACAAGTTGTAGTATCATTAACTTATATCTATGGTATTGGTGATACAAGAGCTGCTGAAATTTTAAAAGCAGTAAATATTGATCCAAGCACAAGAGTATCAGATTTAAATAATGATCAATTAGACTTAATAAGAGAAGAACTAAATAAATATTTATTAGAAGGTGATCTTAGAAGAGAAGTTAATATGAATATTAAAACTAAGATGGAAATAAAAAGCTATCAAGGTATTAGACATAAAAAAGGTTTACCTGTAAGAGGACAAAATACTAGAAGCAACGCTAGAACTCGTAAAGGTAAAGGAAAAACAGTTGCAAATAAGAAGAAATAGTTAGGAGGAAAATATGGCTTACAAACCTAGAAAAAGAAAAGTTAAAAAGAATATTCCAGAAGGATGTGCACATATCACTTCAACTTTCAACAACACTATAACAACATTTTCTGATGTTGAAGGAAATGCTTTAGCTTGGTCATCAAGTGGAGCTATTGGATATAAAGGTAGTAAAAAATCTACTCCTTTTGCAGCAGGTAATGCAGCAGAAGCAGCAGCAAAAAAAGCCTACGATTTAGGAATGAGAAAAGTAGAAGTATTTGTTAGAGGTTTAGGACCAGGTAGAGAAGCAGCTATCAGATCTATTGCAGGAGCAGGAATAGAAATTACAGCAATCAATGATGTTACACCAATCCCTCACAATGGATGTCGTCCACCAAAAAGACCACGTGGATAATGAAAAAGGGAGGTATATTTCATGATTCAATTTGAAAAACCAAATTATAAAATTACTGATTATGTAGAAAATGATTTTTATGGAAGATTTGAATTAGATCCATTAGAAAGAGGATTTGGTTTAACTATCGGTAATGTACTTAGAAGAGTAATGTTATCATCTTTACCAGGATCTGCTATTAGCAGTGTTAAAATAGAAGGTGTTCTTCATGAATTCCAAACTATTCCTGGAGTAGTAGAAGATGTAACTACTATAATTTTAAATTTGAAAAGTATAGTAATTAAAAATCATTCAAAAGATTTAAAAGTTATTAAATTAAAATGTGATAAAAAAGGACCAGTAAAAGCATCTGATATAGAAACAGATTCAGATATTGAAATTATTAATAAAGATTTAATTATTTGTAACCTTGAAGAAGGTGGAAAACTAGATATGAAGATGACTGTATCAAATGGTAGAGGTTACTTAAGAAACGAAGAAAATAAACAATTATTAGATATTAAAGAAGTAGGAGTTATAGCAACGGATTCTAATTTTACTCCTATTGAAAGAGTATCTTATGAAGTTGAAAAAACAAGAGTTGGTAGAGATGAAAGCTATGATAAATTAATACTTAATGTATGGACTAATGGTTCTATGAAACCAGAAGAAGCAGTAGCTTTAGCTTCACAAATTGTGATAGAACATTTCCAAATATTAACAAATTTAAGCAATATTTCTAATGTTACAGGTATGATGAAAGAAAAAGAAGTAGATCCTAAGAAAACTACTTTAGCAACTGCAATCGAAGATTTAGATTTATCTGTAAGAAGTTACAATTGTTTAAAGAAAGAAGGAATTTTATCAGTAGAAGAGTTAACTGATAAAACAGAATTAGAAATTCAAAGAATTAAAAATTTAGGTAAAAAATCTTATAAAGAAATAATTCAAAAAATAAAAGATTTAGGACTTGAATTTAAAGAAGAAGACTAGGAGGCAAAATGGCATATAGAAAATTAGGCGTAGATAATAAACATAGAAAAAGTATGCTTTCAAATTTAACTCGTGAGATTCTTATGAAAGAAGAAATCAAAACAACAGAAGCAAGAGCAAAAGAAGCTCGTAAATTTGTTGATAAAATGATTACTTATGGAAAAAGAGGAGATCTTACTTCAAGAAGAAAAGCATTAGCATTTTTAAGAAATGATAAAGAAGTAGTTAACAAAATTTTTAATGATTTAGCTAAGAGATATGAAACTAGAAATGGTGGTTATACAAGAACAGTTAAATTACAAGAAAGAATTGGAGACAATACTTTAATCGTTTCAATTAGTTTAGTATAAAATGAGTTAAATAAACTCATTTTTTGCTATATAATGACCTTAGTAGAGGAGATATATTATGAAAAATAATAAGAAAATAATGATATCAGTACTAGTTATATCAATTTTAGTTTTAATATTTTCTTTAACTTACATATTTTTAATAAATAAAACTAGTGATAAAACATTACTTATGAAAAGTTTTGAAAAAATTTCAAATGTTATAGAAAGTAATTTACCAAGTGAAGAAACAAATAATTTTGTATTAAGAGCTGAAATAAATTCTAATTTTTTTAATAAAATAAACTTTGAAATGAAAAAGAAAAATACAGATTTTGAAATTTTAGTTAATAATACGATATTAACTTATCAAAATAAAGAAGCTTATATTTATAATTCGGATTTCAAAGATTTAGGTTTTTTAAAGAATAAAGATTTAGTTAATTTTTCATTAATTAATAATCAAAATTACAAAGAAAATTATATGATTATTAAAAATTCGATGTTAAAAGCATTAGAAAAAATATTAAAACCATCTAATTTTAAAAAAACTAAAGAAAAAAATATTGATAAATATATTTTAAAAATAAATAGTGACGATATGGCCTTATTTTTCCAAGAATTATCTCAAGATAAAAATTTTACAGAATTATATAAAAAGATTACTAATAAAGAGTTTTATGATAAAGAAAATAGTGATTTTTCAAATAAAGAAACTTTTGAATATGTAGTATATGCAAAAGATAATAAAATACAAAAAGTATTAATTGATAAAGAAATATCTATAGTTTTTAACAATGAATATAAAACAGTTTATTATAAAAATAAAAATATAGATTTTAAATTAACAATGAAAGATAATAGTGTAATAGATACTTTAAATTTAAAATATAATAATATGATTTTAAATTTAAAATTAACTTCAAATGAAAATCATACTTATAATTATGATGTTAATTATAAGTATGGTGAAATAACTTATAATTGGAAATTGACTTATATAAAAGATAAAAAAATTATACTAAGTGGTGAAGATATAAATTTAAAAATTAACATCAAATACGATAAAAATATAAACTTAAGCAAAGTAGATAAAAATTCAAAAGAAGCAACATATGAACAAACGGAAGAAATGTTAATAAAATTACTTCAAACTATTATAAAACAATCTTAAAATCGTTATAAAACAAGGTTTTAATTGACTTATTAAAAAAATATGGTATTATTTAAATTGGTACATTTTAATTAATTAATTTTATTAATTTGTGGGAAGAATTAATAAAAAATAATAAGAAAGGTTATTATGAAAAGTTATCAAGAAAAGAAAGAAAATATAAAAAGAAATTGGTATATTATTGATGCTGAAGGTTTAGTATTAGGTAGACTTTCAACAGAAGTAGCAAACATATTAAGAGGTAAGAACAAACCTACTTATACTCCAAATCAAGATTGTGGAGATTTTGTGATTATTATTAATGCAGAAAAAATAAAACTAACTGGTGATAAGCTAAATAAGAAGATTTATTATAATCATTCAGGATACGTTGGAGGACTTAGACAAAGAACTGCTAAAGTTATGAAAGAAAGTTATCCAGAAGAAATGTTAGAAAGATCTATTAAAGGAATGATACCTCATACAAGACTTGGAAGAAAAGTAGCTAAGAAGTTATTTGTATATAGAGGATCTGAACATCCACATATGGCTCAACAACCAATAGAGTTAAAATTAAAAGGAGATAAATAATGGCAGATAAAATGTATAGAGGAACTGGTCATCGTAAAACATCTATAGCAAAAGTTATATTAAAACCTGGAAAAGGAAAAATAACTGTTAATGGAAAAGACGTATATGATTATATGCCATATAAAACATTAGTAATTGATTTAAAACAACCTTTAGAATTAACTAATACAGCTGATATATTTGATATAGAAGTAGTAGTAAAAGGTGGAGGATTTTCAGGACAAACTGGAGCAATTAGACATGGTATAACTAAAGCTTTATTAGAATACGATATTAATACTCCAATTGAATCAGAAAATAGTTTTAGAAGATTACTTAAAAAAGCAGGTTTTATAACTAGAGATTCTAGAATTAAAGAAAGAAAGAAACCAGGACTTAAGAAAGCTAGAAAAGCACCACAATTTAGTAAGAGATAGAAACAACTATTTCTTAAACCTTGGAAACTCAATGTTTTCAAGGTTTTTATTATTATAAAGAGTATCGAACAATAATAAATAAACAAAACAAGATGATTTTAAACAAAAAAACTCAAATAATGAGTTTTTTATTTAGATAAAATATAATAAAAAAATATGTAAATATAATTTATATACTAGATTCTGTTTTATAATATTTAATTTATTTGATATAATTTAACATAGGAGAATAGAAGAATGGGTTCAAAAACTTTTAAAGATTTAAATGAACAAATTAATATATTAAAATCTAGAGGTTTAGTAATAAATGATGTAGATATTACAAAAGATATTTTATTAAGAGAAAACTATTTTTTTGTTAATGGTTATAGACATCCTTTTTTAGAAAATGAACATAAATATAAAAAAGGTACAACTTTCGAAGAATTATATAGTTTGTTTTTATTTGACAGAAGTTTAAGAAATATCGTCTTTAAGTATCTATTAATAGTAGAAAATAACATAAAATCTATTTTATCGTATCAATTGTCAAAAAAATATGGTTATAAAGAATCTGATTATTTAAAAACAAAAACATTTGATAATAAACCTAATAAGTATAGACAGATAGAAGATTTAATTAATAAGATGAAAAGACAAGTTAGAATAAATGGATTTCAACATTCTGCTACTCGTCATTATATGTATAATTATGGTTATGTTCCATTATGGATATTGGTAAAAGTCTTATCATTTGGTATTGTAAGTGAAATGTATTCTATATTGAAAATAGAAGATAGAATAGAAATAGCAAAAATCTTTAATATATCAGCAGAAGATTTATCAATATATTTACCTCTTTTATCTAATTATAGAAATCTTTGTGCTCATGAAGATATATTATATGAAAATAAAACTCAAAGAATGATAAATGATACTTATTATCATAAAATGCTTGGTATAGACCAAGTAGATTCAGAATATGTACTTGGTAAAAACGATATTTTCTCACTGATAATTATTTTAAAAAGAGTTTTAAGGACGGAAGATTTTAAAAATATGATGAGTGAACTTGAAAATAAAATAAATACATTAGCTTATAATTTAAAAACAATCGATATTTCAAGTATTAGAGATATTTTAGGATTTCCTAATAATTGGTTAGATTTAATAAATCTTGAAGAAGAAGGAGAAGAATATGAATAATGGATATGAAACAAATCCATATCAACAAATGTATATGAATCAACAATATTCACAAAATCCTATAAAAAAACAAAAAAAGAATAAAAATATTATTCCCACTATTTTAATGATTTTTTCTTTTTTATGTTTTTTAATATTTGTAGCATTAATAATATTTTATAATAGTAAGGAAAACAAAAATAATATTAAAAATAAAAATATAGTTAATGTAGATTCAGTTTTTCAAAATGCATATAATGCAACTGTTATGGTAAAAAGATATAATTCTGGAATATTTAAAGATAGTGGAAGTGGTTTTATTTATAAAATAGATAGCACATATGCATATCTTTTAACTAATGAACATGTTGTGTCTGGTACAATTACTGTTGGTGTTTTAAATAAAAATAATCAAGAAGTAGAAGGTACAGTACTTGGTGTTGATAAATATTTAGATATTGCTGTTGTTAGAATAAAAAAAGAAGCTGCTGTTGCAAAAGTTAAAATAAATACAAAAGATGATTTTAAAATAGGAGATAGAATATTTGCTATTGGAACACCTGTAGGAGAAACATATTTTAATTCTGTAACCAGTGGTATTATATCTGGATTAGATAGAAAATTAACATTAAATGTAGAAAGACAAAAGGATTGGATTCAAAAAACAATTCAAGTTGATGCAGCTATTAATCCAGGGAATTCAGGAGGACCTTTAGTTAATGACAAAGGGGAAGTAATAGGAATAAATTCTATTAAATTAATTGATAAAAATGTAGAAGGTATGGGATTTTCTATAAAAATGAGTGATGTTGTAAGACATACAAAAACATTAGAAGCTAATATGAAAATTACAAGACCAAAATTAGGAATAAGATATTTGGATATAAGTGATAAAATAGAATTAGCAAATAATGGTATTGTACTTCCAAATAATATTAACGAAGGTATAGTAGTAGTTAATGCTTTATCTGGTACTGGAGCATATAATAGCGGACTTAAAAAAGGAGATATAATTATAAAAATAAATAATGAAAAAGTTTATAATCAAGCTTATTTAAAATATATATTATATCAATATGAAGTAGGTAATACTGTTGAACTATATTATTATAGAGATTCAAAACTACAAAAAACAAAAGTAACATTAGAAAGTCAATAAAAATACTAAATTAACTAGTATTTTTATTTTTTTTCTACCGTGTTATACTATTATATTGAAATAAAGAGGAAAATATGAATAAAAAAATAGTAGTTATAGGAGGAGGAACAGGTTTATCATATTTAATAAAAAAATTAAAAGAATTTCCTGTTCAAATTAGTGCAATAATAACTGTTGCAGATGATGGTAGTTCAACTGGAAAATTAAGAGAAGAATTTTTAATTCCAGCAGTAGGAGATATAAGACAAGTTTTATACAATATGTCTACATTACCAAAAGATATAAAAGATATTTTAGAATATAGATTTAAAACATATAGTGATTTAAACGGACACGCTTTAGGAAATCTTATGTTAACGGCTTTTTATAATAAGACACATAGTTTACAAGATTCAATTGATTATATGTCAAAAATATTTGATATAAAACATAAAGTTTTACCTATATCAGAAGATTATTTGACATTACTTGCTGAAGATGAAAACGGTAATATTATTGAAGGTGAAAATAATATTGGACATACTAAAAATCAAATAAAAAAAATATATTATAAAGAAAAAGTAAAAATAAATAAGAGTGTTTTACAAGAAATAAAAGAAGCAGATTTGATAATTTTTAGCATGGGTAGTTTATATACATCTTTACTTCCTAATTTAATAGTTAAAGAATTACAAGAAGCTATAAAGAAAAGTGATGCTAAAGTTTTATATGTATGTAATACAGTAAACGATCCATGTGAAACAAAAAATTATAAGGTATCAGATTATTTGAAGACCATAGAAAAAACATTGGGATTTAAGCGTTTAGATGCAGTAATTATTGGAGATAGTAAGCAAGTACCAAAAGAAATGATAAGTAAATATCAAAAAGAAGAAGGAAAAGAAATAGTTAAATTAGATAGAAAGGAAGTTGAAAAAATGGGTGTAGAAATATTAAATGAAAATATTATTACCACAGAAGATGGCACTATAAAGCACGATAGCTTTAAACTAGCACTTGTTATTTTTAACTATTTGATGAAATGAAAAGTTTTACTACAGAAATAAAAGAAGAATTAATAGATTTAGATTTAACAAAAGAAGAGGATATAGCAGAATTATCTGGATTTATAAGAAATAATTCTAGTAGTTTAGATAAAAAAATTGATATTAAAAATGAAAATATGTTAGTAATTAAAAGAATGTATACTTTGTTCAAAAAAAATTTTAATATCTTAGCTAAAAATTATACAGAAATAAATAAAATATTTAATAAAAACCATATATATCATTTAATGATAGATCAAAATTTAGATTTTATTTTAAAGACTTTAAATATCGTTGATGATAATGATAATATTTTAGAAAAAGTTGAAGATTATTTGATAGATGATGATTTATCAAAACTTGCTTATTTAAGAGGTGTTTTTTTAACTTGTGGAAGTGTTAATGATCCTAAAAAATCTAGATATCATTTAGAATTTATAACTTCGTTTAAAGATGAAGCTGTTGTTATTCAAAGATTATTAAACCATTTTGATTTAAATAGCAGAATAATTAAAAGAGATATAAAGTTTATGATTTATATAAAAGAAGCAGAAAAAATAAGTGATTTTTTAAAAATGATTCATGCATATAAATCAGTACTTTATTATGAAAATGTTAGGGTTTATAGAGAACAAAAAAATTTAACAAACAGATTAAATAACATGGAACAAGCAAATACTGAAAAAACTATGTCTTCTGCTTTAAAACAACTAGAAGATATAGATTTTATAACTAGAATAGAAGGAATAGATAATCTAGATAAAAAGACAAAAGAAGCATGTGAATATAGATTAAAATATCCAGAAAGTTCATTTAGTGAACTTAGTGAAATTATGAAAGTTGATGGAATAAACATTACAAAATCCGGTTTAAATCATCGTTTTAGAAAAATAGCAGAAGAAGCAGAATACTTAAGAAAAAAGATTGCAAGAAACAAAAAATGATTCTCTTATATTTTTAATTTTAATAAATTATGTTAAAATTATTATAAGAATAGAAGAGGGTTATGAAGGCGATAATTAACAACAAAGAAATAGAGATAGATAACAATATTAGATATATTGATTTAGTAGATAAATATCAACAATATTATGAATATAACATTGTAGCAGTTAAAGAAAACAATGTTTTTGTTGATATTTATTCTAAAGTTAAAGAAAATGCTAATATTGTTTTTTTTGATTATTCTGATAAAGAAGCAAATAAAATATATATTAATGGACTTATATTTATGACTATTTATTCTATAGTAGAACTTTATGGTAAAGATACTTTTGTTAATGTAAAACATTCTATAGATAAAGGCTTATTTTTAAAGGTTAATAAAAATATAGATATTTTAAAAATAAAAGAAAAAATGTTAGAAATAGTAGATAAAAAATTACCTATCACGAGACATTCAGTTAATAGATTAGAAGCAATTAAGTATTTTGAACAAAATGCTTTAAAAGAAAAAGCTGAATTATTAAAATACAGTACTAATACTTATATTACATTATATAAATTAGCTGATATGTATGATTTTTATTTTTCACATTTACCATATAATACAAGTTTATTAGATAAATTTGATTTAAGTAAAGAAGGTAATAATGGTTTTGTATTAACTTTTCCAACTTCTTTTCTTCCTAAAATAGTACCTTTATATAAACCAAGAAAAGGATTATTTAATTTATTTGAAGAACATTCTAGAATAATGTCTATGTTTGGAATAAAAACAGTAGTAGATTTAAATAAAATCGTATTAAATTATGGAATAAATGATTTGATTAGAATAGAAGAAACATTACAAAGTGATAGATTATTAAATATTGCTAATCAAATATATCTTAATAAAAATAAAATAAAAATTATTTTATTATCAGGACCATCTTCTAGTGGAAAAACAACTACTAGTATTAAACTTTGTAATTATTTAAAGAGTTTTGGAGTTAAAACTATTAAATTATCTATGGATGATTATTATTTATCTACAGAAGAAACTCCGCTAGATGAAGACGGTAATAAAGATTATGATAATATAAAAGCTATTAATCTAGAATTATTTGATAAACAGATAAAAGAATTATTAGAAGGAAAAGAAGTTATTACACCAATTTTTAATTTTAAAAAAGGAAAAGCTGAATTAGTTAATAATATAAAATTAGATAATAATCAATTGTTAGTGATAGAAGGAATACACGCTTTGAATCCAGAAATATTAAAAGATATATCTAGAGATAGTAAATTTAAAATTTATATTTCACCTACAACTGATTTAAATATCGATAATCATAATAGAATAGCAACTACAGATAATAGACTTTTAAGACGTATGATAAGAGATGCTAGAACAAGAGGTAATAAAGCTGAAGATACTTTAAAAAGTTGGAATATCGTAAGAAGAGGAGAGGAAAGATTTATATTTCCTTATCAAGATGAAGCTGATGCTATGTTAAATACAGCTTTAATATATGAACTTGGAGTGTTACATGTATATGCTTTTCCACTTTTATATTCTGTAGATATAAATAGTAGTTATTATGATGAAGCAAAAAGACTTATAAATTTACTTAAAAATATTTTACCTATACCTAGTGATGAAATACCAAGAGATTCAATTATTAGGGAATTTATAGGTGGAAGTTGTTATGAGGTTCAATAGGAGGTAATATGAAAAGAGTAGCAATAAATGGTTTTGGAAGAATAGGAAGGGTAGTTTTTAGAATACTAAATGATGAAAATTATGATTTAGATGTAGTTGCAATAAATGACTTAACTGATGCTAAACAATTAGCTTATCTTTTAAAATATGATTCAGCACATAGAAATTATAGATTAAATGATATTTCTTACGAAGATGATTATTTAATAGTGGGAGATAAAAAAATAAAAGTATTTGCTGAAGCTGATCCATCTAATTTACCATGGAAAGAATTAGATATAGATGTAGTTTTAGAATGTACAGGGTTTTTTACTGAAAAAGAAAAAGCTATGAATCATATTAAAGCAGGAGCTAAAAAAGTTTTAATATCAGCACCAGCTAAAGGTGATTTAAAGACAATTGTTTACAATGTAAATGATAATATATTAGATGGAAGTGAAGAAGTAGTTTCATCAGCTAGTTGTACTACAAACTGTTTAGCACCAGTATTAAAGGTAATGGATGAAAATTTTGGTGTTAAAAAAGGATATATGACAACAGTTCATGCTATTACAAATGATCAATCTACTTTAGATATAGCTCATAAAAAAGGTATAGATTCAAGAAGAGGAAGAGCAGCTGGATATAATATAGTACCAACATCAACAGGAGCAGCAAGTGCAATTGGTTTAGTTTTACCAAAGCTTTCAGGAAAGTTAGATGGTATAGCGCTTAGAGTTCCAGTAGTAACTGGTTCGATAGTTGATTTAGTACTTGAATTAAAAGAAGAAACAACTGTTGAAGAAGTAAATATGGTATTAAAAAATAGTGTTAATGAAACATTGAATTATACAGAAGATCCAATAGTATCAAGTGACGTAATTGGAAGAAGTTGTGGAGCTTTAATAGATGCACTTTCAACTACTATAGTAAAAGATGAAGAAGGAAAACAATTAGTAAAAGTATTAGCTTGGTATGATAATGAAGCAGGATATTCTTATCAAATGGTAAGAACTTTGAAAAAATTAACTGAAGCTATAAAATAACTAATAAAAAGCAGAAGTATATCTGCTTTTTTTGTGTATAAAAATCGTGGTATAATTTTAATG
Organism: uncultured Eubacteriales bacterium; assembly: GCA_963536495.1. GTDB lineage: Bacteria > Bacillota_I > Bacilli_A > RF39 > UBA660 > CAJPPJ01. The sequence goes on along the minus strand of CAUTAF010000006.1, from coordinate 7,998 downwards.
AGGTGAATATGAAAAAGACAATTAGGGATTTTGACTTTGATAATAAAGTTGTAATAGTTAGATGTGATTTTAATGTACCTATAAAAGATAAAAAAATAATAGATGATACTAGAATAGTTAAAGCATTAAAAACAATTAACTATTTGATAGATAATAATGCTAAAATAATACTTATGTCTCATTTAGGAAGAATAAAAAGTATAGAAGACAAAAAAGAGAATAGTTTAATTTTAGTAAAAGAAAGATTAGAAGAATTATTAAACAAAAAAATATATTTTTCGACAGTTACAAGAGGTAATGAATTAGAAGAAAAAATAAAATCTTTAAAAGCAAAAGATGTATTAGTTATGGAAAATACAAGATTTGAAGATATAGATAATAAAAAAGAAAGTGGAAATGATCAAGAATTAGCAAAATATTGGGCTAGTTTGGCTGATATTTTTATAAATGATGCTTTTGGTACAATACATAGAAGTCATGCATCAAACGTTGGTATAGCTTCATATATTGATTCTGGAATAGGTTTTTTAGTAGAAGAAGAAATTAATTATTTAAAGACTATAAATGAAGCTAAGAAACCCTTAACTATAATTATGGGTGGTGCTAAAGTTAGTGATAAGTTGGATCTTATAAATAATTTAGTAAAAAAAGCAGATTATATTTTAATAGGTGGAGCTATGGCGTTAACATTTTTATCATCTTTAGGATACAATATGGGAAAATCGAAAATAGAAGAAGATCAAATAGATAATTGTAAAGAAATATTAAAAAAATATAAAGAAAAAATAATTTTACCAGTAGATTTTAAATGTTTTAAAAATTTTGAAGATAAAGAATATACTGTTAAAAAAGTATATGAATTTGAAAATGATGATATGGCATTAGATATAGATGAATTAACTGTTCAATTGTATAAAGCTGTTTTAAATAAAACAAATACTTGTTTTTGGAATGGACCTCTTGGAGTTGTCGAAAAAGAAGAATCAAAAGATGGATCTTTAAAAATAATTAAATATCTTAATTCTTTAAATATAAATACAATTCTTGGTGGAGGGGATATAGTAGCTTTTGCTACAAAAGAAAAAATGGATAAAAACATTACTTTTTTATCTACAGGAGGAGGAGCAACATTAGAATATCTTAGTGATAAAAAATTACCAGGATATGAAGCTATAAGAGATGAAAAATAAAAAATATATTATAAACACATCAATAATTTTTATAATAACTATAGTGGTTTTATATATTGCATTAAAAGATAATTTTAATAAGACGTTAGATATTATTTTTAATGCTAATAAAGTTCTAATAGTTTTAGGAATAATTTTACTTTTAATGGCATATTTATTACAGTCATATGGTTTATATAAAATAGCAAAAGAATATAATAAAGAATTAAAATTTAAAGATATTTTTAAACAAATAGTAATAGTTCAATTTTTTAATGGGATAACACCTTTTTCTACAGGTGGTCAACCAATGCAAGTTTATATGCTAAATAAAAGTGGTTTAAGTATTGCAAATTCTACAATTACAATTTTACAAAATTCTATTCTTTTTCAAGTAGCATTAGTATTTTGTGGGATATTAGCAGTTTTATTTAATAGAATATATTCTGTTTTTGGTAACGATGAATTATTGGCGAAATTAACAATTTTAGGATTTGTTTTTAATGTAATAGCTGGAATAGGTTTATTGTTATTTACTTTTTCTACATCTTTAGCAAAGAAAATAACTTTCTTTTTTATTGAATTATTATCTAAATTAAAAATAATAAAAAATAAAAACAAATATATTGAAAAGTGGGATAAAGAGTTTCTAGAGTTTGAAAACAGCGGAAAAAAATTAAGAAGAAATACAAACTTAACATTTACTGTTATAACAGTTAACTTTTTGGCTTTTATTTTACTTAGTTTAATTCCTTATTTTATTATAAAAGCAACTGATCCATATTCTTCTATAACTATAATTCATTCTATAGTTGGAACTATGTATGTTTATTTAATTAGTGCTTTTGTTCCAATACCTGGTGGAAGTGGAGGAATAGAATTTAGTTTTACTAAGTTTTTTGCTCCGATAGTTATACAAAACAGTGTTATAAGTGCTAGTTTAATAATGTGGAGATTTATAACTTATTATGTTCCGATGATAGTTGGAGCTATAGTATTAAACTTTTTTAGAAAACATGAAAAATAATGTATAATATAAATAATGAAAGAATCATATAGGTGTAATAATGAGAATAGGTTTATTTACTGATACATATCCTCCATATATAAATGGTGTTTCAACAAGTGTTCATATGTTAAAAATAGCTTTAGAAAATTTAGGACACGAAGTATTTGTTGTTACTGTAAATCAAAAAGCAAGTTCTTATGATTTTGAAGAAGATGGACATATAATTAAAGTTCCTGGTGTAAAAACCGGAATTTATGATTATCGTTTAACTAGTATGTATCCATTAAAAATTGCAAAGAAAATTAAAAAAATGAATTTAGATATCATTCATGTTCATACAGAATTTAGTATAGGAAGTTTTGGTAGAATTATTGCAAAACAACTAAATATACCTATAGTAGCAACATATCATACTTATTACGAAGATTATTTGTATTATGTTACTAAAGGATATTTTAATTATATAAGTAAAAATTTATTAAAAACTTTAACTCAATTTTATGCTGATAAAACAGTTAATAGTCTTATAGTACCTGCAGAAAAAATAAAAGATTTGTTTATAAATAAATATAATTATAAAAAAGAAATAGCTGTTATACCTACGGGGATAGCAATTGAAAGATTTTATAAAGAAAATGTAGATAAAAAGAAAAAAGAAGAAATATATAAAAGTTTAAAAGTAGATAAAGATGATTTTTTAATTCTTTTTGTAGGAAGAGTAGCAGAAGAAAAAAATATAGAATTTTTAATAGAAGCACATAAAAAACTTGTAAAAGAAGATAATAAATACAAGTTAATTATAGTTGGAGATGGACCTGATATTAAAAATTTAAAAGAATTATCTAAAGATATAAAAGATAATGTAGTTTTTGCAGGAAAGTCTTTATGGGAAGATGTACCTTGTTATTATGATATAGCTGATATATTTGTAACTGCTTCAAGATCTGAAACTCAAGGACTTACAGTATTAGAAGCTTTAGCATCATCTACACCTGTAGTTTGTGCAAATGATCCAAGTTATATAGATGCGATAGTACCTGGATCTAATGGATTTGTTTTTGATACAGAAGAAGAATATTTAGAAAACATAAAAAAATTAAGAAAAGATAATAAATTAAGAGAAGAATTTTCTATTAATGCTAGAAATTATTCGGAAAACTTTAGTTCTTCTAAATATGCTAAAAGAGTTTTAGATGTATATGAAAAAGCGATTAAAGATTATAAAAATTTTAAAAATAAATATATAGAAGAAATAATTGGGTAAATGAAATGAAAAAATTATATTTAAATCAAAAAACATATTTAAATAAGAATTCTTTATATGATTATATTTTAAACATGAGAGATTATTTTAATAAAACGACAGATTTAGTAATAATTCCATCTATGTGTTATTTAAGTATATTTGCTAAAGAAAGTGTTATTTTGGGTTCACAAAATATAGCTGAACATAATACAAATAATCAAACAGGAGAAGTTACTGGAGATCAGTTAAATAGTTTAGGAGTAGAATATACTTTAATTGGACATTCAGAAAGAAGAAAAAATAATTTTGAAAATAATCAAATTATTAATAATAAAATAAGAAATGCTTTATCTTCGAAAATAATACCTATTTTATGTATAGGTGAAAATAAAGAGGAAAAAGAAAAACAAGAAACTTTTGAAGTAATAAAAAAAGAATTACTTGAAGCTATTAAAGATGTTAATATAAATAAAATGGTAATAGCTTATGAACCTATTTGGTCAATAGGTACTGGAGATGTTCCAACTGTAGAAGATATAAACAAAGTTGTTCAATTTATAAAAAGCATTTTAAAAGAAAAAGAAATTTTTGCTGAAGTTTTATATGGTGGAAGTGTTAATAGTTCAAATATATCAGTACTTAAAACAACGATGGTTGATGGTTTTTTACTAGGAGCATCTGGAACTGATAGCCAAGAGTTAATAAAAATTATTGAAATAATTAATAAGTGAGAAAATTATAATGAATAACGAATCAATGAATGTATACTTTTTGTGTTCTAATAATAAAATAAAAAATATATTTTCTAGAGTTAATTTTTTTAAACAAACAACTTTAGAAGAAGCTTTTGTGACTCTTATAGAAGATAAATATCTTAATGAACATGACATCGAATATACAAACAAAAATTGTATAGTTTTTGCTGTCCAAAATGATGAATTATATATAAAAGATACTTTTGTTGTAAGTGATGAAGAAAGAATGAGTAGAATAATAGATTACTTTACTTTCTTTTTTTCATTAAAAAGAAGTTTCAAATTCAATTTGGTCTTATTAAAATTAGGTTTAAAACCTAGTAATAAAAGTTTTAACTATATACTTTATTTTGGATATCAATACTATAATAGAAAAATAAATAATAATAGTAAGATAAAAAATATATATGCTGAAATAGCGTTGTTTTTTAATGTAACAGAGGAAAGTGTAGCAAAAGCAATAAATAGAGATTTTATAAATATAAATTTAGAAACAGATTTTCATAATCTGGATTTATCTAAAAAAGAAAATAGAATCTACAATTTTATAATTTTAAATAAATGTGTAAAAGCATTTATGTTTAGTTTAATAAATTATTATTTAACTATAGAAAATGAAGAATTTTTATGATTTTAAAAATTTGTGGTATAATCACAATAAGGAGAGTAATAAAATGAAAAATAAAAATAAAAATATAATAAAAATTATATTTGGAGTAGTAGCTTTAATAATAGTGGTTGTTGTTTTAATAATGTTATTTTCAAAAAAAGGATTTTCATCATTAACTAATAAAGAATTGATTTGTGAAAATGTTAGCCCAGGTTATAAAACAAAGTCAGTTATAATCTATAATGCTAATAACACATATAAAGAACAATTTGGAAAATATGAAAAAGAAAAAAATGAACCATTAACAAGTGAATATACATTTAAAAAAGCTACAAAAGAAGATTTAAAGAAAAAAGAATATAAATATGACCAAGAAGTTCATAATGGAGATAGCTATTTATTAACATTAAAAGAAAGAAAACAAAAACAACCTAATGGAAAAGTAATAACATTAGATAAAAATGTTGAATATGTGGTTACAATTAAAAATAAAACTGTTCAAATATATAGCAAATCAAGAAACATAAATAAATTATGTAAAATCAAATAAAGAATCAAATGATTCTTTTTTTATTGACATATTTTAATAATTTATGTATTTTAAAGTTATAAAAATGTTATAAGAGGTCATAATATGAAACGTAAAATCGATGATTTTTTTATAAATTGGAAAAATAATACAGAAGATAAGCCTTTGATTTTATTTGGACCATCATTATCTGGTAAAACTTATTCTGTACTTAACTTTGCAAAAAATAATTATAAAGATTATATATATATAAATGCTGATAATGTGGTTAATAAAAAGAAGTTATTAACAAACCATTTAGAAGACAAATATTTTTTTAAAGAAGCTATAGAAGATACTTTAGTAATAATAGATAATGTTATAGATTATGAATATTTTGAAATATGTAAAAAATTTTATAAAGATAAATACAATATAATAATTATTACATCTTTATATAATTTAAAAATATATCAAGAATATAAATACAAAGGAATGAAGTTTGTTGATTTTGAAGAGTTTTTAATTTATAAAGATCAAAAAGAACTAGTTGATTACATAAAATTATCTTTTAGAAAAAATAAAAAAATGCCTTTTCACGAATTAGCTACTAAGTATTTTAACGAATTTTTACTTTCAGGAGGAATTCCTTATTTAATAAATAAACCTGATGAATATAAAATATATGAAAACAATTTATATAATTTATATAAAAGTTTGATATTGAGATTTTCACTATCTACATCAGATATTATAAAAAGTATAGATGTTTTTGATAAAATATCTACACAATTATTAGAAGAAAACCATAAATTTAAATATTCGATTATAAAAAAAGGTGGAAGAAAAGAAGAATATAAAAAAAATATATTAGAATTAAAAGATGCAAATATAATAAATTTATGTTATAAAATTCAAAATGTAGAAGCACCATTAAGTGAAAATATAGATAAAGAAAACTTTAAAATTTATTATAATAATTTAGCGTGTTTGAATTATAAAATAGATATACATGAAAATTTTGAAGATTATAAATATATTGTATATGAACATTATGTTGCTAATTATATAAAGAATAATGGTTATAATTTATATTTTTACCAATCTACTGGTAAATCAGAAATAGATTTTATAATTCAAAATAGAAATGGAGATATATTTCCTATTAATATTGCTAAAAATTCTAAAAAAAATAAAATTCTTTCAGAATTTTCTAAAAAATATAAAGTTAATACTATGTACAATTTAAGTGAAAAAAATTTTTCTGTTAAAGAAAACATTAAAAATATCCCTATATATGCATTGTTCTGTATAGAATATATATAAAACTTTATTTTATCCGTGTTATACTAAAAATATGAACGAACAAAATTTAATAAAAAATAAAAAATATACTATACATGCATATAAACACAATGGAATGATACATAGAACGTGGGATGAAGCTGTTTTTATTGAAAAAAAGAATGGAGCATATATTTTTGCAAATAAAAATACAAAAGTCGTAGAATCTTACGGAAGAAGTTGGAAAACAAAAGAAGCGGCAGTTTTATTTTTTTATAAAAACAATTGGTTTAATATTATCGGACAATTAAAAAAAGAAGGAATTTATTATTATTGTAATATAGCATCTCCATTTATTGTTGAAAACAATATCATTAAATATATTGATTATGATTTGGATTTGAGAGTTTTTCCAAATTTTAAATATAAAACTTTAGATAGAAATGAATATAATGCTCATAAAAAAGAAATGGATTATCCAGAAAATATCCAAAAAATATTAGAATATGAATTAGAAAATTTAAAAACTAAAGTTAAAAATAAAGACTTTCCCTTTAATCATGAAACTATAGAAAAATATTATAATATTTATATAAATAAGAATAAAACTAAGTAAAATAAAGGTATTAAAAATAAACACCCCGTGGAGTGTCAAAAAAAAGTTTTTATTTTAATTGACTTTTTATATAGAAGCTGATAAATTAGTAATTGTCTTGAGGCGAAGAAGCCTTAAGAAAGAACGCTAAAGCGTTTGATGATCTTTGAAAACTGAACAAAATAGTCAATACTTGAGTAGTCAGGATAGAACATAATTTAAAACAAACTTAAAATTTTTATTGAGAGTTTGATCCTGGCTCAGGATGAACGCTGGCGGCATGCCTAAGACATGCAAGTCGAACGAAGAGACCCAACTGATACAGAAGCTTGCTTCTGTTGATGATGGATTTTCTCTTAGTGGCGCAAGGGTGAGTAACGCGTGGGTAATCTACCTAAGAGACTGGGATAACAAATGGAAACGTTTGCTAATACCGGATTATATGTAAGATGAAATTAGTCGTATATTAAAAGAAGCCTCAAAGCTTCGCTTTTAGATGAGCCTGCGTCGCATTAGCTAGTTGGTAGGGTAAAGGCCTACCAAGGCGACGATGCGTAGCCGACTCGAGAGGGTAATCGGCCACATTGGGACTGAGACACGGCCCAAACTCCTACGGGAGACAGCAGTTAGGAATATTCGTCAATGGGGGAAACCCTGAACGAGCAATGCCGCGTGAGTGATGACGGTCCTTTGGATTGTAAAACTCTGTTGTTAGGGAAGAAATAGTTGTATAGGAAATGATATAACTTTGACGGTACCTTTCAAGAAAGCTCCGGCTAACTACGTGCCAGCAGCCGCGGTAATACGTAGGGAGCGAGCGTT